>JABFXA010000089.1 GCA_013361955.1 Nocardioidaceae bacterium | reverse complement strand
ACGCCACCCGGGTCGCCGCCGGGCAGCGTCACCGCGAACGGCGAACGGCCGCTCGGCTCGCCCCCGCCCGCGACGAGCTCCTCGACGGTGCTCAGCCCCGGTCGGGCCACCAGCGTGACCTTCGGCGCCTCGTTGTCGGCGGCGAGCAGCGCGTCGAGCTCGTCGGCCCGGTCGCCGAGCGCCTCGCGCAGCGCGCCGACGACCCAGCGCGGGTGCGAGTACGCCACCGACGCGAACCCGTCGGGGTCGCCCACCGGGTCCGGCGCCACCCGGCGCACCCAGCCGGCCAGGTCGTGGGCGCCGACCTTGCGCAGCACCGCGTTGACGAAGCCGGACGGGCTCTGCCCGACGGTCGCCCGCACCAGGTCGACGGTGGTGCCGACCGCCGCGTGCGAGGGCACCCGCATCGCGAGCAGCTGGTGGGCGCCGAGCCGCAGCGCGTCGAGGACCGGCGGGTCGACCTTGGCCAGCGGCCGGTCGACGTTGGCGGCGAGCACCGCGTCGTAGGTGCCCCGGCGCCGGACCGTGCCCGACACCAGCTCGGTGGCGAACGCCGCATCCCGGCCGGTCAGCCCTCGTGAGCGCAGCAGCGACGGCAGCAGCAGGTTCGTGTAGGCGTCCTGCTCGCGCAGCGCGGTGAGCACGTCGAACGCCGCCAGCCGCGCCGGGTCGGCCGCCGCGCTCCGGGGACGCCGCCGGCGCCGGGAGCGGGGGTCGGTCATCCCGGCTGCGCCCCGCCGAGCACGGTGCCGGAGGTGACCCGGACGCCGCGCGCCCAGTCGGCGGCCGGCATCTGCTTCTTGCCGAACGCCTTCACCTCACCCAGCCGCACCGCCTGGGTGCCGGTGCCGACCAGCACCGCCTGCTTGGTCACCTCGAGCACGCCGGGCGCGAGGTCGGGTCCGTTGCCCTCGACGACGACCGGGCCGAGCTTCATCCGCTCTCGGTCGTACGTCGTCCAGGCGCCGGGCGCCGGGGTGCAGGCACGGATCCGCCGGTCGACGGCCGCGGCGGGCTTCGACCAGTCCACGTGCGCGTCGTCGACGGTGATCTTCGGCGCCAGGCTGACCCCGTCCTCGGGCTGCTCGTGCGCCCGCACCGAGCCGTCGTCGAGGCCGTCGAGGGTGCGCACCAGCAGCTCGGCTCCGGCCCCGGCCAGCCGGCCGAGCAGGTCGCCGGCGGTGTCGGTGGGCCGGATCGTCTCCGTCATCACGCCGTAGACCGGGCCGGCGTCGAGCGCCGGCACCAGCCGGAACGTGGTCGCGCCGGTGATCTCGTCGCCGGCCAGCAGGGCGTGCTGCACCGGCGCGGCGCCCCGCCAGGCGGGCAGCAGCGAGAAGTGCAGGTTCACCCAGCCGTGCACCGGGATCTCCAGCGCGCTCGACGGCACCAGGGCGCCGTACGCCACCACCGGGCAGCTGTCCGGCGCGAGCGAACGCAGCGCGTCCTGGAACTCCGGGTCGCGCGGGTGCTCAGGCTTGAGCACGGGTACGCCGAGCTCCTCGGCCCGCCGCGCCACCGGCGACGGGGTCAGCCGGCGACCGCGGCCGGCGGGTGCGTCGGGCCGGGTGACCACGCCGACGAGCTCGTGCCCGCTCGTCGCCAGCGCGTCCAGCGACGGGAGCGCCGGCTCGGGCGTGCCGGCGAAGACGACCCGCATCAGAGCCCGAGGCCCCGGGTGGGGTGCGGCGAGACCTTCACGGTCGGCCGGGTCTCGCCGAACCAGGGTGCCTCCCGGATCGCCCGCATCGCGGCCTTGCGCGCCTCGCGGTCCAGCCGGTCGATGAACAGCACGCCGTCGAGGTGGTCGGTCTCGTGCTGGATCGCCCGGGCCAGCAGCTCGGATCCCTCGATGACCACCGGCTCGCCGTGCATGTCGAAGCCCTTGGCCACCACGTGCAGCGCGCGCTTGCAGTCGAAGCTGAGCTCCGGGATCGACAGGCAGCCCTCGGGGCCGTCCTGCAGCTCCTCGGACAGGTCGAGGCTGGGGTTCACCAGGTGCCCGACCTCGCCGTCGACGTACCAGGTGAAGACCCGCAGGCCGACGCCGATCTGCGGGGCCGCCAGCCCCGCGCCGGGCGCCTCGAGCATGGTGTCGGTGAGGTCCGCGACCAGCCGGCGGAGCTCCTTGTCGAAGTCGGTCACCGGGATGGCCGGGGTGCGCAGCACCGGGTCGCCGAAGAGACGGATCGGCTGGACCGGCACGGCGGGCTCCTCGGACGGACGGGTTCAGCGGGCGCGGGCCAGTCTACGAGGAGCACCGGGTCAGCCCAGGGCCACCGGGTCGACCTGCACGCGCACCGGCGGCAGCTTGCGGGCGTCGCGGACACCCTGCATCTCGACGAGCGTGCGGGACAGCTCTGCCCCGGCGGCCCGTGGGACCCGCAGCACCACCCGCACCGGCGGCGGGTGGGGCTCCTCGCGGCCCGGGGTCGGCGGCACCGGCACCGGCCCGAGCACCTCGGCACCACCCGGCAGGCGCAGCAGGTCGAGGGCGGCGGTCACGTCGTCGTCGGGCCCGGTCAAGGTGGCCAGCCGGGAGGCCGGCGGCAGGTGCGCGGACTGTCGCTCCTCGAGCTCGCGGGCGGCGAACCCGGCGGGGTCCCACCGGACCAGCGCCTGCAGCGCCCGGTCGGACGGCTCCCCCACCGCGACCACCCGACCACCCGCGGCCACCAGATCGGAAGAGCACAC
>JABFXA010000024.1 GCA_013361955.1 Nocardioidaceae bacterium | reverse complement strand
GATCGCACCCCCGAACACATCCACCCCCTGCCAGCCCACCGTCCACAACCCGAACGAGAACCGGTCCTCACGCGTCGGGACGAAGTCGTGGTCGCTCATCGCCGCTCCCTTTGTGCCGATACCCGGCTATTTCGTTCCTGCAAACAACAAATGGTTCGTGTGTGCTCTTGTGTGGCGTCCGTCACCAGGACTATGTTGCGCCGAACAACATACACGTGACGGTGGTCACACCGGTACGTGACCGACACAGAAGTGCGGCAGAGAGGTCCTACAGATGATCATTCGCAAGGGTGCTCGCCCGGCGACACGATGGGCGTCCTTGGCGGCGGTGGGAGTGCTGATGCTGGCCTCCGCCGCGTGCGGTGGTGACGACAGCGGTGGCGGCTCCGGCGACTCGGGCTCCGGCAGCACCAAGAAGGTCGGCGTGATCCTTCCGGACGCGACCACCTCGCCCCGCTGGGAGGCCACCGACCGGCCCAACCTGAAGAAGGCTTTCGACGACGCCGGCATCGAGTCGGACATCCAGAACGCGGGTGGTGACAAGGCCAAGTTCGGCACCATCTGCGACAGCATGATCAACAGCGGCGTGCAGGTGCTGATGATCGTGAACCTGGACAGCGACTCCGGTAGTGCCTGCCTGAAGAAGGCGGCCGCGGCCGGCATCAAGAGCATCGACTACGACCGGCTCACGCTGGGCGGCGGCGCGTCGTACTACGTGTCGTTCGACAACGCCAAGGTCGGCGGCCTGATGGGCGAGGGCCTGACCAAGTGCCTGGACACCGAGGGCAAGTCGAAGGCGAACATCGTCTTCATCAACGGTGACCCCACCGACAACAACGCGGCGCTGTTCAAGTCCGGCTACGCGGCCCAGCTCAAGCCGAAGATCGACTCGGGCGACTACAAGCTCGTCGGCGACCAGTCCGGCTTCTGGGACGCAACCAAGGCGGGCAACGCGTTCGAGCAGATGTACACCGAGAACGGCGGCAAGATCGACGGCGTGGTGGCGGCGAACGACACCATGGCCGGCGGCATCGTGGCACGGCTCGCGGCGAACAACCTCGACGGCAAGGTCCCGGTCACCGGCCAGGACGCCATCGACGAGGGCCTGCAGCGGATCCTCAAGGGCACCCAGTGCATGACCGTGTACAAGAACACCGCCCTCGAGGCCAAGGCCGCCTCCGACCTCGCCATCGACCTGATCAACGGCGACACGGCGAAGGCCGACGCGCTGGCGAACGACACGGAGAAGGACACGACCACCGGCAAGGAGGTCAAGTCCGCGCTGATCCCGCCGGAGGCGATCTACCAGGACAGCGTCAAGAAGGTCATCTCGGACGGCTACACGACGGCGGACAAGGTCTGCACCGGCGAGTACGCCGCCCTCTGCACGAAGTACGGCGTGCAGTAGCCCGACGCTGAACCAGGTCCACCCGGCCGCCGTCGCACCCACGGCGGCCGGGTGACCAGCCCCGTGCATCTCCGGCGCCACCAGAGAGGTCCGCAGTGTCCACCACATCCCCCGAGACGGCGCCCCCGCCGTCGTCGACCGGCCCGCTGCTCCAGCTGCGCGGCATCAACAAGAGCTTCGGTCCCGTGCACGTGCTGCGCGGCGTCGACCTCGACGTCACGCCCGGCCGGGTCACCGCGCTCGTCGGTGACAACGGTGCCGGCAAGAGCACCCTGATCAAGGGCATCGCCGGGATCCACGCCTTCGACAGCGGCGAGTACACCTTCGACGGCCGTCCCGTGCACATCAGCGGTCCCAAGGACAGCGCCGCGCTCGGCATCGAGGTCGTCTACCAGGACCTCGCGCTGTGCGACAACCTCGACGTGGTCCACAACATGTTCCTCGGCCGGGAGCTGAAGCACCACCGGATGCTCGACGAGGCGACGATGGAGCAGCGCGCCAAGGAGACGCTCGCGGGCCTCTCGGTGCGCACCCTGACGTCCGTGCGCACGCACGTGTCCAGCCTCTCCGGCGGCCAGCGGCAGACCGTCGCGATCGCCCGGGCGGTGCTGTGGAACTCCCGCGTCGTGATCCTCGACGAGCCGACCGCCGCCCTCGGCGTCGCGCAGACCGAGCAGGTGCTGCTGCTGGTACGCCGGCTGGCCGACCGCGGCCTCGCGGTGGTGCTGATCAGCCACAACCTCAACGACGTGTTCCAGGTCGCCGACGACATCGCGGTGCTCTACCTCGGCCAGATGGCCGCGCAGGTGCAGCGCGCCGACGTGACGAACAACCAGGTGGTCGAGCTGATCACCACCGGGAGCTCGGGCCACCTCGGCCTGCCGGCCTCCCGGCAGCCGACCGCCCCGACCACCCCCGAGGAGGCGTGATGGCTGTCTCCACCACTCCCGCGCCCACCGGCCAGCCTCCGTCCGACGCACCGGACGAGTCGCTCGGTGGGATCACCCGCGCGTACGTCAGCCGGGTCCGCGGCGGCGACGTCGGCTCGCTGCCCGCCGTCCTCGGGCTGGTCGCGCTGGTCGTGGTGTTCTCGATCCTGCGCCCCGAGACGTTCACGAACTCCTTCAACCTGTCGAACCTGATCAACCAGTCCGCCGGCGTGATGGTCATCGCGATGGGCCTGGTGTTCGTGCTGCTGCTCGGCGAGATCGACCTGTCCGCCGGCTTCACCGCTGGTACGGCGGCCTGCGTGATGGGCATCTTCATGACCCGGCACGGCGTGCACTGGATCCCGTCGATCCTGATCTGCATCGCGACCGGAGCGGTGATCGGCACCTTCATCGGGCTGCTGGTCGCGCGGCTGGGCATCCCGTCGTTCGTGGTGACGCTGGCGTCGTTCCTCGGGCTGCAGGGCGTGATGCTGGTGCTGATCGGCGAGGGCGGCACCATCCCGTTCCGCGACGAGACGGTGCTCGCGATCATGAACAAGAACATGCCGGTCTGGCTCGGCTGGGTGATCTGCATCGGCGGGCTGGCGGCCTACGCGCTGCTGACCCTGCGCCGCTCCACGTCGCGCCGGGCGGCCGGCCTGTCGGGCGACCCGCTGATGCTCTGGGCGATCAAGGTCGGCGCGCTCGGGGTGGTCGCCATCGCGTTCACGGCGTACCTGTCGGGCGAGCGCAGCCGCAACCCCGCGGTCACCTCCCTCAAGGGCGTGCCGATCGTGGTCGCGATCCTGCTGTTCCTGGTCGTGGTGCTGTCGTTCCTGCTGTCCCGGACGGGCTGGGGCCGGCACATCTACGCGGTCGGTGGCAACGCCGAGGCGGCCCGTCGTTCGGGCATCGACGTCAAGGGCGTGAAGCTGTCCTGCTTCATCATGTGCTCGTCGCTGGCCGCGATCGCCGGGCTGCTGATCGCCAGCCGGGACAACTCGGTGTCGCCGACGACCGGAGGCTCGCTGACGCTGCTGTACGCCGTGGGCGCGGCCGTCATCGGCGGCACCAGCCTGTTCGGCGGCAAGGGCCGCGTCGTCGACGCGGTCATCGGCGGCCTGGTGGTCGCCGTGATCGACAACGGCATGCTGCTGCTCAACCAGCCGCAGGGCCGCGTGTACATGGTCACCGGCATCGTGCTGCTGCTCGCGGCGAGCGTCGACGCGATCAGCCGACGGAGGGCAGCGGCCACCGGACGCATCTGACGAACGCCGACGCCGTTAGGGTCGCGTCGGCACCAGCAACCTGCCCGTACCCCTCGCACCCGGGAAGGAGGAGGCGTCGTGCGCCGACGTGCCGGGATCGCTCAGGACGAGCTGCGCCGTGTGAACCTCGCGGCCCTGCTCTCCCGGGTGCACGTCCGCGGGGCCACCAGCCGCGCGGTGCTCACCGCCGAGCTCGGGCTGAACCGCAGCACCATCGGTGACCTCGTCGGCCACCTGGAGTCGCTCGGCCTGGTCACCGAGAGCTCGTCGGCGGCCGGCGGACGCTCCGGGCGTCCGTCGCTCACGGTGACACCGCGCTGCGACGTGGCGGTGCTGGCCATCGCGCTCGAGGTCGACCGGATCATCGCCGCCGTGGTCGGGCTCGGCGGGGTGGAGCTGGCCCGGGGCGCCCGGCCGCACCAGCGTGGCGAGCACGACGTCGAGCACGTCATCGAGTCGGTCGCGCAGCTGGCCCACCAGGTGCTCGAGGCTGCGGAGGTGGCCACCTGCCTCGGTGCCGGGGTGTCCGTGCCCGGTGCCGTCCGGGCCGCCGACGGCATGGTCCGGTTCGCGCCCAACCTGGGCTGGAACAACGAGCCGTTCGCCGGCCGGCTCTCGGAGCGGCTGGCGCTGCCGGTCGCGGTCGGCAACGACGCCAACCTGGGCGCGCTCGCCGAGCACCTGCGCGGCGCCGCGGTCGGGGTCGACGACGTCGCGTACGTCACCGGCAGCGTCGGCATCGGCGGCGGCTTCCTGACCGCGGGCGCCGAGCTCCACGGCTTCGAGGGGTACGCCGGCGAGGTGGGCCACCTGCTCGTGGACAGCAACGGCGACGAGTGCCGGTGCGGGGCGTTCGGGTGCTGGGAGACCAAGGTCGGCGAGAACCACCTGCTCACCGGCGCGGGCCGGCTGCCGGGTGGGGGACCGGAGGCGGTCGCGGAGGTGATCGAGGCGGCCACGGCAGGCGACGGCAAGGCGTCCGCGTCCCTCGACGCGGTGGCCACCTGGACCGGCGTCGGGCTGCGCAACATCGTCAACCTGTTCAACCCGGAGATGATCGTGCTCGGCGGCGTGCTGGCCCGGGCCTGGACCGCCCGCCCGGGGCTGGTCGACGCCGGGATGGCCAGGGGAGCGCTGATCGCGCCGCGCGAGAGCGTCACCCTCCGGGTCGCGGCGCTGGGGGAGGACTCCCCGCTCCTCGGTGCCGCGGAGCTCGCGTTCGCGCCGCTGGTCGCCGACCCGCTGCTGCTCGAACGAGGCGTCCTGCCGGCGGCCCGGTAGCGGCCCGCTAGCCTTCATCGCGCCATGCTCGAACGTTTCCGCACCTTCTGGACGAAGGTCTTCTCCCCGGTCGCCCGCACCTTCCTGCGATGGGGGATCAGCCCCGACGCCGTCACGCTCGTCGGCACGATCGGCGTGTGCGCCGGCGCGCTGGTGTTCTTCCCGCAGGGCGAGCTGCTGATCGGCGTCATCGTGATCACGGTCTTCGTGTTCTCCGACCTCATCGACGGGCACATGGCCCGGCTGAGCGGCAAGTCGTCGAGCTGGGGCGCGTTCCTCGACTCCACCCTCGACCGGTTCGGCGACGCCGCGATCTTCGGCGGGCTCACCATGTACTACGTCGGGCCCGGCGACTCGGAGCCGCTGGCGGCGCTGGCGCTCTACTGCCTGGTGATGGGCTCGGTGACCTCCTACGCGCGGGCCCGCGCCGAGTCGCTGGGCATGCAGGCCAAGGGCGGCATCGCCGAGCGCGCCGACCGGCTGGTCGCGATCCTGGTGATGACCGGGCTCGCCGACATCTTCGACCTGCTCATCCTGATCCCGGTCACGCTCGGCCTGCTCGCGCTGGCCAGCACCATCACCGTGGTCCAGCGGGTGCTGCTGGTCCGCAGCCAGGCCAAGGCGACGACCGGCTGATGGTCGCCGGCGTCCGGGGCGGCCTGAGGTGGGCGGCCGAGAGCGCCGCCGGGCACGCGACGACCTTCGGGTACCTGTCCGGCTGGCGCTTCGTGCGGTTGCTCCCGGAGCGGCAGGCACAGGCGCTGTTCCGCGGCATCGCCGACCAGATGCACCGCCGCGGCGGCCGGGGCGTCGACCGGCTGCGCGCGAACCTCGACCGGGTGCGGCCCGGTCTCGCCCCCGAGGAGCTCGACGACCTCACCCGCGACGCGCTGCGCTCCTACCTGCGCTACTGGTGCGAGTCGTTCCGGCTGCCCTCGTGGCCGCTCGAGGACCTGGTCGCGCGCACCCGCACGGTGGGCGAGCACCACGTGCGCGACGCGCTCGCGCTCGGCCGAGGGGTCGTCGTACCCCTGCCGCACATGGGCAACTGGGACTGGGCCGGCGCGTGGGCCTGCTCGGAGGTGGCCCCGCTGATGACGGTCGCGGAGCGGCTGGAGCCGGAGCGGCTGTACGACGAGTTCGTCGCCTACCGGGAGTCGCTCGGCATGCGGATCCTGCCGCTCACCGGTGGTGACGCCGCGCTGCCGCAGCTGGAGGCGTGGGTGCGCGGCGGCGGGCTGGTCTGCCTGCTCGCCGACCGCGACCTGTCGCGTACGTCGGTCGAGGTGACCCTGTGCGGGCACCGGGCCCGGATGCCGCGGGGGCCGGCGGTGCTGGCCCGGAAGACCGGTGCGCCGCTGGTGCCGGTCACCCTGCACTACGGCGAGCGCACCATGACGCTGACCTTCCACGAGGCGGTCCCGCACGGCGAGGGCGACGAGGGCATCGCCGCGATGATGCAGGGCGTCGCCGACGCGTTCACGGTCGCGCTGCGCGAGCACCCGCAGGAGTGGCACATGCTGCAGCGGGTGTTCGTCGAGGACCTGTCGTGAAGGTCGGCATCGTCTGCCCCTACTCCCTGGACATCCCGGGCGGCGTGCAGAACCACGTCAAGGACCTCGCCGAGGCGCTGCTCGGGCTGGGTCACGAGGTGTCGGTGCTGGCGCCGAGCGAGAGCCACGACCTGCCGGCGTACGTCGTGCCGGCCGGCGGCGCGGTCCCGGTGCCCTACAACGGCTCGGTCGCCCGGCTGGCGTTCGGGCCGGTCGCCGCCGCACGGGTGCGGCGCTGGCTGCGGGACGGCGACTTCGACGTGCTGCACCTGCACGAGCCGGCGGCGCCGAGCCTGTCGCTGTTGGCGCTGTGGGCCGCGGAGTGCCCGGTGGTGGCCACGTTCCACACCTCCAACGAGCGGTCCCGGGCGCTGTCCGCGTCGGCCGCGGTCCTGCGGCCGTCGCTGGAGAAGATCAACGCCCGGATCGCGGTCTCGGAGTACGCGCGGGGCACCTCGGTGACGCACATCGGCGGCGAGCCGGTGGTGATCCCGAACGGTCTGTTCGTGCACCGGTTCGCCGAGGCGCAGCCGCGGCCGGAGTGGCGCGGGGAGGGCGGCACGGTGTCCTTCGTGGGCCGGCTCGGCGAGCCCCGCAAGGGGTTCCCGCTGCTGGCGCAGGCGTTCGGGCACGTCGCCGGGAGCCGCGAGGGGCTGCGGCTGCTGGTGGTCGGCGGGGGAGACGTCGACGAGGCGCGGCAGCTGCTGCCCACGTCGGTGCGCGACCAGGTGACCTTCCTCGGCGCCGCCTCCGACGAGGACAAGGCCGCCGCGCTGCGCACCTCCGACGTGTACGTCGCCCCGAACACCGGCGGCGAGAGCTTCGGCATCGTCCTCGCCGAGGGGATGGCGGCCGGCGCCACGGTGCTGGCCAGCGACATCCCGGCGTTCCGGCGGGTGCTCGACAACGGCGCGTACGGCGAGCTGTTCGCGAACCGGGTGGTCGACGACCTGGCCGGCCGGCTCGGTGCGCTGCTCGACGACCCGGAACGGCGGGCGACGCTCGACGACGCGGCACGCACCGCCGTACGCCGCTACGACTGGACGACGGTGGCCTCCCAGATCCTGCGTGTCTACGAGACGGTGTCGTCGTGACCGCGATGCTGCTGCTGGTCCTGGCGGTCGTGCTGCTGGTGGCGCTCGCGCTGTGGCTGACCTGGACCGCGAACCGGCTGGACCGGATGCACCACCGCATCGACGTCGCGCGCGCCTCCCTCGACGGCCAGCTGATGCGCCGGTCGGGAGCCACGCTGGAGCTGGCCACGTCGGAGGCGCTCGACCCGCCGAGCCGGCTGCTGCTCCTCGACGCCGCCTCGCAGGCGCGCGGCGCGGAGCCCGACGAGCTCGAGGCCGCGGAGTCCGCGCTGTCCGAGGCGCTGCGGGCGGTCTTCGCGACCCGGGAGGCGGTCGCGACGCTGCGCGCCGACCCCGACCTCGCGCCGCTCGTCGACGAGCTGGGCCGCGACTGCACCCGGGTCGAGCTGGCCCGGCGGTTCCACAACGACGCCGTGGTCACCGCCCGGGCGCTGCGCTCGCGGCGCCGGGTGCGCTGGCTGCGGCTCGCGGGCCGCGCACCCGACCTGCGCACCGTCGACCTCGACGACGTACCGCCGACGGCGCTGACCACGCCCTGACTCCGGTTTCCGAGGCGTCGCCCGCGCGCCGTACGCTGGGAGGCATCCACCACCTCTCGGGTGCGTTCGCGCGCCCGGCGACAGTCCCAGAAGGTCGACAGTGACGAACGACAGCAACGGCACCGGCACCGCCGGTGTGAAGCGCGGCATGGCCGAGATGCTCAAGGGCGGCGTGATCATGGACGTGGTCACCGCCGAGCAGGCGAAGATCGCCGAGGACGCCGGCGCGGTCGCGGTGATGGCGCTCGAGCGGGTGCCCGCCGACATCCGCGCCCAGGGCGGCGTCTCGCGGATGAGCGACCCGGACATGATCGACGGGATCATCGGGGCGGTGTCGATCCCGGTGATGGCCAAGGCCCGGATCGGGCACTTCGTCGAGGCGCAGGTGCTGCAGAGCCTGGGCGTCGACTACATCGACGAGTCCGAGGTGCTCACCCCGGCCGACTACGCCAACCACATCGACAAGTGGGCGTTCACGGTGCCGTTCGTGTGCGGCGCGACCAACCTGGGTGAGGCGCTGCGCCGGATCACCGAGGGCGCGGCGATGATCCGCTCCAAGGGCGAGGCCGGCACCGGTGACGTGTCCAACGCGGTCACCCACATGCGCACCATCCGCGCGGAGATCCGCCGGCTGCAGACCCTGTCGGGCGACGAGCTGTACGTCGCCGCCAAGGAGCTGCAGGCGCCGTACCAGCTCGTCAAGGAGGTCGCCGGCGCCGGCAAGCTCCCGGTCGTGCTGTTCACCGCCGGCGGGATCGCCACCCCGGCGGACGCGGCGATGATGATGCAGCTCGGCGCCGAGGGCGTGTTCGTGGGCTCCGGGATCTTCAAGTCCGGCAACCCGGCGCAGCGGGCCGAGGCGATCGTGAAGGCCACCACCTTCCACGACGACCCGGACGTGGTCGCCAAGGTCTCCCGCGGCCTGGGCGAGGCGATGGTCGGCATCAACGTCGACGAGATCCCCCAGCCGCACCGACTCGCGGAGCGCGGCTGGTGACGCTGGCCGAGGACCACGTCCGCGAGTTCACCCGCGCCTGCGTGCGGGCGGGCCTGCTGTCGCGCGAGGAGCTGCAGGCCGAGGTCGAGCAGGCGGTGCGCGCCGAGCTGCCCGACCGCGACGACCCGGCCGGCCAGGCCGCGGCCTGGATCGGCGAGGCCCGCGAGGAGCTCCGGGTCGAGCAGGAGTCCTGGCCCGAGGCCACCGACTACGAACGCCTGCAGACCGTCTTCGACGAGCTGGAGACCGGCGACGTCGTGGTGCTGCAGGGCTGCGAGGACCACTGGTCGGCCAAGGCGCTCCTCGACGAGCGCGCGGCGGCCGGCGACCCGCCGCGCGGCGTCGCCTGGTTCACGCCGGCCGACGTCTGGCACGCCGTCGACGAGGGCATGCTCGAGGTGAACCTCTGGCACGGCACCACCGCCAACGCGGCCCCCGGCGACTCGCTCCTCGACGACGTGCTCGGCGTCTTCGAGAAGCACGGCCTCGCCGCGCACTTCGACGAGGGCCGCATCGAGGTCGACGCGCACTGGCACAAGCGGATCGCGGTCAGATGAGCGCCCCGGCCATCGGCGTGCTCGCCCTCCAGGGCGACGTGCGGGAGCACCTCGCGATGCTCGGCGACGCGGGCGCGCAGACCCTCGCCGTACGCCGTCCCGCCGAGCTCGCGCGCGTCGACGGCCTGGTGATGCCGGGCGGGGAGTCGACCACGATCGCCAAGCTGGCCCGCACGTTCGACCTGTTCGACCCGCTCGCCGAACGGCTGCGGGAGGGGATGCCCGCTTTCGGCACGTGCGCCGGGATGATCATGCTCGCCGACCGGATCGAGGGCGGCATCGCCGGCCAGGAGACGTTCGGCGGGCTCGACGTGGTGGTCCGCCGCAACGCGTTCGGGCGCCAGGTGGACTCCTTCGAGGCCGATCTCGACGTCACCGGCTTCGCGGCACCCTTCCACGCCCTGTTCATCCGGGCGCCGTGGGTGGAGAAGGTCGGCCGGGACGTCTCGGTCGTCGCCACGGTCGCCTCCGGGGACGCCGCGGGTAGGATCGTCGCCGTGCGGCAGGGGAACCTGCTGGCCACGTCGTTCCACCCCGAGATCACCGGGGACCACCGGTTCCACGAGCTCTTCGTCGAGCTGGTGCGCGACACCCAGTAGACGCAACCAGGAAGAGGCACCCAGCGATGTCCGGCCACTCCAAATGGGCGACCACCAAGCACAAGAAGGCCGTCATCGACGCCCGGCGCGGCAAGATGTTCGCCAAGCTGATCAAGAACATCGAGGTCGCGGCCCGGATGGGCGGGGGAGACCCGGCGGGCAACCCGACGCTCTACGACGCCATCCAGAAGGCGAAGAAGTCCTCGGTCCCCAACGACAACATCGACCGCGCGGTCAAGCGCGGCTCCGGCGCCGAGGCCGGGGGAGCCGACTACGAGACGATCATGTACGAGGGCTACGGCCCCAACGGCGTCGCGTTCCTCATCGAGTGCCTGACCGACAACCGCAACCGCGCCGCCATGGAGGTCCGCACCGCGATGACCCGCAACGGCGGCTCGCTCGCCGACCCGGGGTCGGTGTCCTACCTGTTCAGCCGCAAGGGCGTCGTCATCGTGCCGCAGGCGCAGGACCCCAAGCAGGTCACCGAGGACGACGTGCTCGAGGCCACCCTCGACGCCGGCGCCGAGGAGGTCAACGACCTCGGCGAGTCCTTCGAGGTGGTCAGCGAGGCCACCGACCTGGTCGCAGTCCGGACCGCGCTGCAGGCGGCCGGCCTCGACTACGACTCGGCCGAGGCGCAGTTCGTGCCGTCGATGAACGTCGAGCTCGACAAGGACGGCGCCGGCAAGGTGTTCCGGCTCGTCGAGGCGCTCGAGGACCTCGACGACGTGCAGAACGTCTTCGGCAACTTCGACGTCTCCGACGAGGTCCTCGAGACCATCGACGCGTAGGGCCGGGCCGGCCCTTGCCGCGTGTCGCACCCCGGTCCGCCCGGGGCGGGGCCGTAGCGTCTTCTCCGAACACCTGTTCGGACGGAAGGCGGGACGGATGCGCGTGCTGGGCATCGACCCCGGCCTGACCCGCTGCGGCCTCGGCGTCGTCGAGGGCCAGGTGGGGCGGCCGCTGCGGATGGTCGGCGTCGGCGTTGTCCGCACCCCGGCCGACCAGCCCACCGCCGTACGCCTCTGCGAGATCGAGCGCGGCATCGAGACCTGGCTCGACGAGCACCGCCCCGACGCGGTCGCGGTCGAGCGGGTGTTCAGCCAGCACAACGTCCGCACCGTGATGGGGACCGCCCAGGCCAGCGGCGTCGCGATGGTCGCGGCCGCCCGCCGCGGGCTGCCGGTCGCGCTGCACACGCCGAGCGAGGTCA
>JABFXA010000259.1 GCA_013361955.1 Nocardioidaceae bacterium | reverse complement strand
CTCGAGCCGGGTGACGACGCCGTCCTCGGCGACGACCAGCCGGCCGCCGGCGTGCACCGCGGCGGTGCCGGCCACCCGCCCGGACTCCACCAGGGCGAGCTTGGTGGTGCCGCCGCCGACGTCGACGTTGAGCAGCCGCGAGCCGTCGTCGTGCGACCGGCGGACGGTGCCGGAGCCGTAGGCGGCCAGCATCGCCTCCATGTGGTGCCCGGCGGTCGCGCAGACCAGGTCGCCGGCGCGCGCGGAGACCACCGAGGTGACCAGCTCCGCGTTGCGGCGGCGCAGCGCCTCACCGGTGAGGATCACCACGCCGGTGTCGACGTCCTCGGGCCCGAGCCGCGCGTCGGCGTAGGCCCGGTCGAGGATCCGGCCGAGCGCGGTCGGCTCGATCGTCAGGTCGTCGGCGTACGGCGTGAAGTGCACGTCGGACTCGTGCAGCAGCTCGCGGCGGACCACGACGTACCGGCTGGTCAGGTCCTCGCCGCGCCGGCGCAGGTGCAGCCGGGAGAAGGCGACCTGGGTGCCGGACGACCCGACGTCCACCCCGACGCTGAGCAGCTCGACGTTGTCCTGCTGCCAGATCGGGTTGTCCTCGAGCCGCTCCTCGACGTCGTCGTGCACGGTCCCGGTCAGGACTTCGGCGGCAGGTCCGTGAGCTCGGCCTCGTAGACCGCGTCCATCCGCGGCTCGAGCCCGTTCTCCGCGAGCGCCTTGGCGAACGTGTCGCGGACCACCGCGGACTCGTCGGCGTAGTCGATCTGGTCGCCGCCGACCCGCTGGCTGATCCACGCCTTCGGCACGCCCTGGGCGTTGCGGATCGAGACACCCTCGTGCTTGAACGCGAGGTACCGGGCCGGCTCGGGCCCGGTGTTGAAGTGCTGGTGGTACCACATGTTCGGCGGCACGATCATCGACCCGGCCTGCCAGTCGTAGCGCCGCGGCTCCTCGCCCTCGGGCCACATCAGGCTGAAGCCCTCGCCGGACAGGATGATCACGTGTGCGCCGGGCCCGTGCCGGTGCCCCTTCTTGTACGTCGCGGTCGGGAACTGCGAGATGTGGGAGTTCATCGACCCCTTCGCCATCGAGAACCGGATGTGCCCGCCGCCGGCGCCGCGCTCCTTGGCCTCGATGAGGTTCAGGTTCACCGCGTCGGCGACGAAGTTCGTCTTCAGCAGCAGGCCGTCCTGCTCGTCCTTGTCGGCGAAGTAGTCGGGCTCGCCGGCGAACCGATTGGTGAAGTCGTAGGACGTGCCGAACACGAAGTCGACGTCGTCGTACAGGTTCAGCACCGGCGGCAGGTTCGTCGACGACACGAACCGCGCGGGCTCGCTGCCGGACCCGTTGAAGTGCTGGTGCCAGGTGTTCAGCGGGATCGCGAACAGCGACCCCGGACCCCACTCGAAGGTGACCTTCTGGCCGGCGTCGTTCCACACCGAGGTGGAGCCGCGGCCGGACAGCACCAGGATCATCTCCTCGAACAGCTGCCGCTGCGGGGCGAGCTCGCCGCCCGTCGGGATCTCGCAGACGTAGCAGTCGTTCGACGTCCGCGACGCCTCGTGGTTCACGAACACTCCGCGCCCGCCCCGGCGCGCCCACGGCTTCAGCTCGACGGTGTTCAGGTCCGGCACGTAGTGCGCGGCGATGATGTCCAGGCCCTCGTCGCGCACCCACCGCACGTACGGCGAGTCCTTCTCGGTGGCGAACTTCTTCGCCAGGTCGGTGGAGACGAGTGCGTCCTTGGCCACGGGCTTCCTTCCGGCTGAGCTGCTTGATCTAAGAACTAATGGTATGACCATAGGATCCGAGGGTCAACGGTCACGCCGGCTGGGGCTCCTCGGCATTCACTCCGCGGTACGCGCGCACCTCGGTCGGCCGCACCAGGTACGACCCCGCGTACGCCGCAGCCAGCACGCCACCGAGGCTGAGCGCGAGGACCGGGCCGAGCACGCCGGCCACCGCGCCGACCAGGGTGTCCCCCAGCGCCGGGCCGCCGCGCGAGGACATCTGGTAGATCGACGACACCCGGCCGCGCAGCTCGTCGGGCGTCTCGAGCTGGACGGCGGCGTGCCGGATCGTGGTGGCCATCGCGTCGAACGCGCCGATGAGCAGTCCGGCGAGCAGGGCCAGCCCGATCCACGGCGCCTGCGCGAGGGCGAGCACCGCGACGCCGTACCCGACCGTCGACAGCAGCAGCACCCGGCCCAGCCGGCGGCTGCGCTGCACCACCCGGAAGACCGTGTACGTCGCCAGCAGCGCGCCCGCGCTCGGGGCGGCCGAGAGCAGGCCGTAGCCGGTCGGCCCGACGTGCAGCACCTGCACGGTGAGCGCCGGCAGCACCACCCGGTAGGCGCCGAACAGGGTCGCGGCCAGGTCGAGCGACATCAGCATCCACACGATCCGGCGGTGCGCGACGAACCGCGCGCCCTCGACGATCTGCTGCCACACCGAGCCGGTCGGCCCGTCCCCGGTCAGGGCCGGCACCTTGATCATCCCGAGCACCACCACCAGCACCGCGTACGTCGCCGCGTCGACGGCGTACATCAGGCCGGGGCCCTGCACGGCGATCAGCAGACCGGCCAGCGCCGGGCCGAGCAGCACCGCGAGCTCGCGCGACGGGTTCAGCAGCGCGAAGGCCTGCGGCAGCTGCCGGCGCGGCACCATCGCCGGGATCAGCGCCTGTCGCGCGGGCTGGTCGAAGGTCGCCGCGGCGGTGGTGAGCACCACCGACACCACGACCTGCCACGCCCGCACGTGCCCGGACAGGGTGAGCGCGGCGAGCACCGCGGCCACCACCAGCGCCACCCCCTGCGCCCACTGCAGCAGCCGGCGGCGGTCGGCGCGGTCGGCGTACACCCCGCCGAGCGGGCTCAGCACCAGGAGCGCGACCGCCTGCGCGGCGCCGACCAGGCCGGTCTGCGCCACCGAGCCGGTCAGGTCGTAGACCTGGTACAGGTTCGCCGCGACGGTGCCGCGGGTGCCGATCTGCGAGAGGACGACCCCCGACCAGTACAGGTCGAAGTCGCGGTTGCGCAGCACCTCCGGGACGGCCACCCGTCAGTCGATGGGGACGAGCGACAGCTTGTCGTCCTCCAGGTGGAGGAAGACCGTCGTGCCCGGCTCGACCGACACCGTGGGTGCGCACCGTGCCCGGATCTCGTGCTTGCCGACCACCACCACGTGGTCGACCGCGTCGCCGAGGAAGGCGCGGGTGGTGACCTTGCCCTCCCAGACGTTCGGCACGTTGCCGGGCCGCTCGGTGTGCAGGCCCACGCACTCGGGCCGGATCGACGCGACCACCTCGGTGCCGGCCGGCATGCTCGCCGCCGACTCCAGGGTGAGCCGGCCCTCGGTGGTCTCCACCGAGTAGTGCCCGCCGTCGCTGCTCGCCACCGTGCCCGGGATGAAGTTCGAGGTGCCGATGAACTCGGCGACGAACTTGCTGCGCGGGTTCTGGTAGATGTCGCGCGGCTTGCCGAGCTGGACCACGTTGCCCTCGCGCATCACCGCGACGTGCGACGACAGCGCGAGCGCCTCGATCTGGTCGTGGGTGACGTAGATCGAGGTGATGCCCAGCTCGCGCTGCAGCCGCTTGAGCTCGTAGCGCAGCGACTCGCGCAGCTTGGCGTCGAGGTTCGACAGCGGCTCGTCGAGCAGCAGCAGGCTCGGCTCGATCACGATCGCGCGGGCGAGCGCGAGACGCTGCTGCTGACCGCCCGAGAGCTTGGTCGCCTGCCGGTCGGCGTACTTGCGCAGCTCCATGGTCTCGAGCACCCGGTGCACCCGCTGCTCGATCTCCGCCTTGCCGGGACGCTGGTTGCGCGGCTTGACCTGCAGCGGGAACGCCACGTTGTCGAAGACGCTCATGTGCGGCCAGATCGCGTAGGACTGGAACACCATGCCGAGCTCGCGCTTGTTGGCCGGCACGTTGACCGCGCGGCCGTTGCCGTTGCTGCCCTTCGCCGAGAACAGCACCCGCTCGTCGACGGTGATGGTGCCGGAGTCGGGGGTCTCCAGGCCGGCGATCGAGCGCAGCGTGGTGGTCTTGCCGCAGCCGGACGGGCCGAGCAGCGTGAACAGCTCGCCGGTCTGCACCTCCAGGCTCACGTCGTTGACCGCGAAGACGCGGCTGGGCAGCGCGTCGTCACCCTGCTGCGACTGCTGGGCCTGCTTGCGCTTGCGGCGCTTCAGCTTCTCGCCCTCGAAGGACTTGACGAGGTGGTCGATGGTCAGCATCGGTGCTTCTTCCTCCTGCGGAGAAGGGTCGGTCAGTCCTGCTTGAGGCCGACCTTGGCCCCGAGCTTGTAGGCGACGGATACGAGGACGACGAGGGTCAGCACCATCACCACTCCGAGCGCGGCGAGGACCGGGAACTGCCCGTTCTCGAACTGCTCGAAGATCAGGATGGAGAGCACCTCCTTGCCGGGGCTGTAGAGCAGGATCGAGCTCGACAGCTCCCGGAACGACACCACCAGGATGTAGATCCAGCCGGCGACCAGGCCGGGGGCCAGCAGCGGCAGCAGCACCCGCCGGAACGACTGCCACCAGCTCGCCCCGCTGACCTGTGCGGACTCCTCGAGCTCCGAGGCGATCTGGTGCATCGAGGTGACGGCGTACCGCATGCCGTAGGGCAGGTACCGCGTCACGTACGCGATCAGCAGGATGAAGAGCGTGCCGTAGATCGGGATCGGGCTGCGCAGGTAGACGAAGCTCAGCGCGAGCCCCAGCACCAGGCCGGGGACGACGAGCGGCAGGAACGACAGGTGGTCGAGCAGCTTGCGACCCGGGATCCGGGACCGCACCACGATCCACGCCGCGATCGCCATCAAGGCCATCACGATGGTGGCCGAGCCGACGCCGAGGAGCACGGAGTTCTTCAGCGCGGTCATCGCGGAGCTGGTGTGGATCAGGTCCTGGTAGTTCTCCAGCGTGAGCGACGTCAGCATGTCCTTCGAGGGCGCCCGGTAGAACTTCAGGAACGACGTGTAGACCAGCACCAGCAGCGGCAGCACCACGGTCAGCGCGAAGTACAGCACGATCGCCGCACCGGCCACCGGCTTCCACCGGCCGAGCTCCATCGGGCGCGGGCGGAAGCCCTTGCCGGTGATGGTCTGGTACGTGCGCTCACCGCGGCCCGCCAGCGAGGACAGCGCCACACCGACGATCGCGATCATCAGCAGCCCGGTGGCCAGCGCGCCCGCGGCGGGCAGGTCCGGCGGGTAGGTCCGCAGCGTGAAGTAGATGCGGCTGGTGAACACGTAGATGCCGTTCTGCAGGCCCAGCAGCGCCGGCACCTCGAAGCTCTCCAGGCTGCGCACCGTCATGATCAGCACCGCCGCCACGATGGCGGGCCGCACCAGCGGCACGGTGACCCGGCGGAACACCGTCCAGCGGCTGGCGCCGGACATCAGCGCGGACTCCTCGAGCGAGGGGTCCATCGACCGGAATGCCGCCACCATCAGCAGGAACACCAGCGGTGACAGGTGCAGCCCCTCGACCCAGATCATCCCCCAGACCGTGAACACGTCGACCACGGCGCCGCCGAAGATCGGCTTCAGCGCGGCGTTGATCAGGCCGATGTCGGGGCTGGCCAGGAAGATCCAGGCGATCGTGTAGAGGATGCCCGGGATGATCAGCGGGATGATCGACGCCGCGAAGAACAGCGACTTGAACGGTACGTCGGTGCGCACCTGCAGGTACGCCAGGCCGGTGCCGACGACGAGCGACAGGATCGCGGCGCCGAAGGCGAACCACAGCGAGTTGCCGACCAGGCCGACGATCCGGTCGTTGCCGTAGGCGCGGCCGAAGCCGGCGAGGCTGAACCCGTCGGCTCCGAAGAAGGTGCCCCACAGCAGGTAGTAGAGCGGCACCACGGCCAGGTAGCCGATGACGACGATCACCGCGCCGACGATCAGCACCTTCGGCGTCGGCACGAACCGGCGCCAGCCGGCCGCGTCGGCGCGGCCGGCCGACCGCAGCATGGTGGTCACCGATGCCATCGCGCCGCCCTGTCCCGGGAGGTCGAGCTCGTCACGGTCACTGGTCGACCACGGTGCCGTTCTCGACCAGCTTGTCGTAGCGGTCGCTCCACTTCTTCTCTTCCTCTCCGAGCGTCTCCACGTCGACGTCGACGGTCTCGACACTCTCGAGCACGTTCTTCGTGCCCGGCGGCGGGACCGTCGGGGTCAGGCCCTCCTCGACGAGCGCCTTCTGCCCGTCCCCCAGCAGCCAGTCGGCGAACAGCATCGCAGTCGCCGGGTGCTTGGCGGTCTTCATCAGCCCGAACCCGTTCGGCCGGACGATGACCGGCTCCACCAGCGGCTGGTACGCCACCGGCGCGCCCTTGTCGGCGACCTGCTGCACGAGGTACGAGTAGTTGGACGACGCCACCGCGAACTGGCCGGCCGACAGCAGCTCGCCCATCACGGTGTGACCCTTGACGATCTTGGCCCCGTCGGCCATGTCCTCGAAGAGCTTGTCCACCTCGTCCTCGCTCTTGCCCTGCTTGAGCCAGTACTCCCGCAGCGTGAGGTACCAGTCGTAGTCGGACAGCTCCATCGCGAGCTTGCCGTCCCACTTCGGGTCGGCCAGGTCCTCCCAGCTGGTGGGCTGCTGGCCCTTGGGCACCATCTTGGTGTTCCAGCTCGGCGTGAACAGGTTGTACCGGTCCGCGGTCCAGCCGTCGAAGCGGCCGTCCTCGGCGACCTTGTCGCGGCCCTCGCCCTCGTAGTCGGCGAGCAGCTTCTCCTTGTTCAGGTCGTACATCTCCAGCGCGTCGGTCTCGACGACGTCGTTGCCGTTGAAGTTCGCACCGGACTCCTGCAGGATCCGCTGCAGCACGGTCTCGGAGCTGGCCCGGTAGAGGTTCACGTCGATGTCGTACTTGTCCGAGAAGGCCTCGGTGACGGCGTCGGCGACGTCGCTGGTCATCGACGTGTAGAGGTCGAGCTGGCCGCCCTCCGCCTCCGCCTCCTTGACGAGCTCCTTCTCGCGCTCGTCGCCGGAGAGCTTGGACAGCTTGGCGAACACCTTCTCGGCCTTCGTCGGCCCGCTGTCCTGGGCGCCCTGGGAGGGGGATCCACCGCAGGCGGCCACCAGGGTCAGCGCGGACAGGCCCGCGATCGAGGCCATCACCCGTACGGCTCGGTTGCTACGCATTCTCGTCTTCCGTCCTCGTGTCTGGTCGGGTCGGCTGGTCGTCGTACGTCGTCACTGGTCGCCGGTGGCCACGCCGCCGTCGGTGACCTTCTCGTAGAGGCCGTCCCACTTCTCGGCGTCGTCGAGCAGCTCCTTCTCCGGCGGGGTGGTGGTCTCCAGGCCGGCGAGCGGGTCACCCTGGCCGGGCACCGAGCCGATCCGGTAGACGTCCTTGAGCAGCTTCTGGCCGTCGGTGAGCAGGAAGTCCATGAAGAGCATCGCCGCGGCGGGGGCCTTGGCGTTGTGCACCAGCGCCGCGCCGTTCGGCCGGATCACCACCGGCTGCACCGGCTGCACCGAGCCGGAGCGCCACTCCACCGGCGCGCCCTCGTGCTCGGCCTTGTCGACCGTGTGCGAATAGATGGAGGTCGCCACACCGAACTGGCCGGCCGACAGCAGCTCGCCCTGCACGGTGTGGCCCTTCACGATCTTGGCGTTCTTCGCGATCTTGTCGAAGAGCGCGATCGCGTCGTCCTCGGACATGCCCTTGGACTCGTAGTACTTGATCATCGCCGCGAACCAGTCGACGTCGCCGACCTCCATGCTGACCTTGCCCTTCCA
The DNA here is from genome assembly GCA_013361955.1 of Nocardioidaceae bacterium. Lineage (GTDB taxonomy): Bacteria > Actinomycetota > Actinomycetes > Propionibacteriales > Nocardioidaceae > Nocardioides_B. The sequence continues at coordinate 3,715 of JABFXA010000259.1, read as the reverse complement.
CTTCGGGTCGGCGAGGTCCTCGAGCGAGGTCGGGGGCGTCTTCACCAGCTTGCTGTTCCAGCCGACGACGAAGACGTTGAACCGGTCGGCGGTCCAGCCGTCCTTCTGGCCCTCGGGCCGGACGGAGTCGCGCAGCGCGCCGGTGTAGTCGGAGAGCAGGCCCTCGGACTGCATCACGTTCAGCTCGCCGGCGTTGGTCTCGATCAGGTCGGCGCCCTGGAAGCTCGCCTTGGCCTCCTGGAGCACGCGCTGCAGGACGGTCTCGGAGTTGGCGCGGTAGACGTTCACGTCGATGTCGTACTTGTCGCTGAACGCGTCGACGATGTCCTGGATGTCGGTGTTGGAGGTGTAGAGGTTGAACTCGCCCTCCTTGGTGGCCATCGCCACCAGCTTCTTGGTGCGCGCCTCGCCGGTCAGGCCGTTGATCTGGTCGTAGACCGACTGCGCGTGCTTCGCCGCCTTGTCGCTGCTGGCCGACGCCGTCGATGTCGACGGGCTCCCCCCGCATCCCGCCAGCACCAGCGCGGCCACCGCCGCGCCGACGACACCGCCGAGTACGTGCTTCCTCATGTCTGTGCTCTCCGTCCGACGTGCGAGAGGCTCGCGCCGCTGGCCTGTTGGTATGACCATTAGCGTGATGTCTAGCACAACGGCACCCGGAGTGGAAAGGGTCACACCGAAGATTTCGCCCCTCCGCCGCGGGAATCGGTCTAGCCGACCGCCAGCCCGGCACGCTCGAGACGGGCGAGGTGGTGCCGCCACATGGTCCGGTCGTTCAGCTCGATGCCGAGGTCGGGCAGCTCGCGCCGGTCCTCCGGGGGTACGTCGGGCGGGCTCGCCCCCAGGCCGGTGAGCTCGACGGTCCACCGCGCGAGCTCCTCGAGCGCCAGCGCCCGGAGCACGGCCTGCTGCACCGACGTACCGACGACGGCGATGCCGTGGCCGTGCAGCATGCACTGGTCGGACTCGCCCATCGCCGCGGCCAGCTCGCGGCCGAGCGCGGGCGTGGAGACCAGCACCGACCGCGGATAGACCGGCACCCCGTCGACGGCGAGGCGGTAGGCGGGGATGTGGTAGGCGCCGAACACCGGCCGCAGCGGCAGCCCGGCCAGCTCGGCCAGTACCGCGTGCCGCGGGTGCGCGTGCACCACCGCCCGCACCTCCGGCCGGGCCCGCAGCAGCTCCGCGTGGATCGACGCCTCGTGCGGCGCGCGGTACCCGTCCCCCGGGTCACCGGTGCCGTCCAGCCGCACCTCGCGCACGTCGTCGGGCGTGGTGTGCAGCAGCCCCTGCTCGTGCGGCCCCCGGCAGCGCAGCAACATCGTGTCGTCGTCGACACGGACGCTGACGTGCCCCAGGATGTCCTCGGTGAGCCCCGCCAGCGCCAGCACCCGGCAGGCCTGCGCGACGGTGCGCCGTACGTCGTCCTTCTCCACGGGCGAAGGCTAACTGCCATACCATTGACCCCACGAGCGCCAACCCCCTCGACCGAGAGGCCTGCCCGTGCCCAGCAACGACGGTTCCAGCGACACCGAGCTGTTCAGTCGCGTCAACGTCGACCGCGTCTCGCAGGTCATCGTCGACCAGATCAAGGTCCTGATCCGCGACGGCAAGCTCAAGCCCGGCGACCGGCTGCCCAGCGAGCGCGACCTGTGCCAGCGGTTCGGGGTCAGCCGGGTGACCGTGCGCGAGGCGCTGCGGGTGCTCGAGGCCAGCGGCCTGGTCGCGATCCGGGTCGGCGCCCACGGCGGAGCCTTCGTGACCTCCCCGTCGGCGGAGCGGCTCGGCGAGGGCCTGGCCGACCTGATCTCGCTGTCCGCGCTGACCGCGGCCGGCGTCACCGAGGCCCGCCAGGTCGTCGAGCTCGGCATCCTGCCGCTCGTCGTCGAGCGGGCGACCGAGGAGGACGTCGCCGAGCTGACCCGGATGGTCGACGAGGGCCAGCAGGCGCTCGACGACGGCCAGTACACGATGGCGATGTCCGCTGCGTTCCACGTCCGCGTCGCGCAGTGCACGCACAACCCGGCGATCGAGATGCTCGTGCAGAGCTTCCACGGCCCGATGCTGATGTCGCTGCGCCAGGCGCAGGTCGCCGCCCCGCTGATGGGGCACAAGGGCACCCAGGAGCACCGCGCGCTGGTGAAGGCGATCGCCGCGCGCGACCTGGCCAAGGCCGAGAAGGTGATGCGCACCCACCTCGGCCGCACCGCCACCCGCGTCGAGGCCGTCGACCACGAGCTCAGCAGCTGACGCCGCTCGCGCGTCAGCCGGCTGGCCCGGTGCGCACCCGCCTCAGCTGCGGCCACACGGTGGCGGCGGCCAGGAGCGCGGTGGCACCGCCGACGAAGAGGCCCGCGCGGGGTCCCCACTGCTCGCACACCCAGCCCAGCAGCGGTCCCCCGATCGGGGTCGTGCCCAGGAAGACGAAGGCGTGCAGGGCCATCACCCGGCCGTGCATGCTCGGCGCGGTGCCGAGCTGGAGCAGGGTGCGGGCCAGCGTGTTGAACACGATGTTGGCCACGCCGACCGCGACCATCGCCAGCAGCGCCAAGGCCAGCACCGGAGCGACGCCGACCACCAGGTTGGTGACCCCGAACGCGATCGCGGAGAGCAGCAGCCCCCAGCTGGTCACGCGTTCGGACCACGCGGTCGCGAAGGCGCCGGCGACCGCGCCCACCCCGAGGGCCGACGTCAGCCAGCCGTAGGTCTCCGCGCCGCCGTGGAAGGTGTCCTGGGCGAGCACCGGCAGCACCACCCGGAAGTTCTGCCCGAACAGCGCCACCACCGCCACCAGCACCACGCAGGCGCGCAGCTCCGGGTGGTCGTAGACGTAGCGGAGCCCCTCGCGAACCTGCCCGCGACCGCGCGGCGCCTTGGGCGCCTCGCGCAGCTCACCGCTGTCGATGAGCAGCAGACCCCAGAGCACCGCGACGAACGACACCGCGTTGGCCGCGAACGCGACGCCCGCGCCGTACTCCGCGATCACCAGCCCGGCGACGGCGGGACCGATGAGCCGGCCGCCGTTGTGCACGGTGGAGGTGAGCGCCTGGCCGTTGACGTACGACTCCGGGCCGACCAGCTCGGCGACGAACGCCTGTCGGGTGGGGGTGTCGACGACGGTCACGAAGCCCAGCGCCAGGGCGAGCGCGTAGACCATCCAGAGCTCGACCCGGTCGGTGACCACCAGCACTGCGAGCAGGGCGGCGAGCACCCCGCTGGCGGCCTGGGTGGCGAGCAGGATCCGGCGCCGGTCGACCCGGTCGACGAGCACCCCGCTGTACAGGCCGAACAGCAGCGTCGGCACGAACTGCAGGCTGAACGCCACCCCGACCGCGACCGCGCTGCCGGTGAGCTGCAGCACCAGCCAGTCCTGCGCCACCCGCTGCATCCAGGTGCCGATGATGCTGACCGCGTGCCCGGCGAAGAACAGCCGGAAGTTCCGGTTCTGCAGGGAGCGCAGCCCGCGGGTGGCCAGCAGGCTCACGAGGCCACCGCGCCGAGGTGCCGGCGCAGCCCGCCGACGGTGCCCGCCGGCAGCAGCATCAGGACGCCGGCCACCCCCATCGCACCCGCGAGCGGCAGCACGCCGAGCATGGCCGCCACCCCGAGCGGGCTGAGCAGCAGCGCCGCGGCACGGAACGTGCCGGCCGCCGCGATCGCCTCGCCCCGCTCCTCCGGGTGCACGGCGTCGCTCGCCACCGCGGGCCCGATCGTC
>JABFXA010000057.1 GCA_013361955.1 Nocardioidaceae bacterium | reverse complement strand
GTGGACAAGGGGCTTCGGCGCGAGCTGCCGACCCGCGAGGAAGCCTTGGCCGTCCTCGCCACTTCCGACGACGACCTGCTCGATGTCGTGGCCGCGGCCGGAAAGGTACGCCGGCAGTGGTTCGGCCGACGGGTGAAACTCAACTATCTGGTCAACCTGAAGTCGGGCCTGTGCCCGGAGGACTGCAACTACTGTTCCCAGCGGCTCGGCTCGACGACCGGCATCCTCAAGTACACCTGGCTCAAGCCCGACGAGGCCTCCCAGGCCGCGGCCGCCGGTTTGGCGGGAGGCGCCAAGCGGGTCTGTCTGGTGGCGTCCGGGCGCGGCCCGACCGACCGTGACGTGGACCGCGTCTCGAAGACCATCAAGGCGATCAAGGACGAGAACGAGGGCGTCGAGGTGTGCGCCTGTCTCGGCCTCCTCTCCGACGGCCAGGCGGAGCGGCTGCGCGAGGCCGGCGCCGACGCGTACAACCACAACCTCAACACCTCCGAGGCCACCTACGGCGAGATCACGACGACGCACACCTACGCCGACCGCGTCGACACCGTGAACAAGGCGCACGCGGCCGGCCTGTCCGCCTGCTCCGGCCTGATCGCGGGCATGGGCGAGACCGACGAGGATTTGGTCGACGTCGTCTACTCGCTGCGCGAGCTGGACCCGGACTCGGTGCCGGTCAACTTCCTGATCCCCGTCGAGGGCACCCCGCTGGCCAAGGAGTGGAACCTCACCCCGCAGCGCTGCCTGCGGATCCTGGCGATGGTCCGGTTCGTCTGCCCCGACGTCGAGGTCCGCATCGCGGGCGGCCGTGAGGTCCATCTGCGCACGATGCAGCCCCTCGCCCTGAACCTGGCCAACTCGATCTTCCTCGGCGACTACCTGACCACCGAGGGCCAGGCCGGCAAGGCCGACCTGGAGATGATCGCGGACGCCGGTTTCGAGGTGGAGGGCACCGACCAGGTGACGCTGCCTGAGCACCGGGCGACGGTGGCCGGGGGCGGCTGCGGGTCGCAGGAGAGCGCCGGGTGCGGTGGGCACGACGGTGCCGCTGCCGGCTGCGGGTCGCACGAGGGGGGCGGGGTGTGCGGTACGGCCGCTGCCGCGCCGGCCGCCGAGCCGCGCACCGACCTGGTCGCCGTACGCCGCCGGGGTGCCGGTACGGACCTCGCGCCCAATGCCTGACCCGCGCCCGATGCCCGGCCTCACGGTGCCCGAGCTGCTGGAGCTCGACCGTCGGCACGTCTGGCATCCGTACGGTCCGATGCCCGGCCGGGTCGAACCGCTCGTCGTGGAGTCGGCGAGCGGGGTGCGGCTGAAGATGGCCGACGGCTCGGGTGAACTGGTCGACGGCATGTCGTCCTGGTGGTCGGCGATCCACGGCTACAACCACCCGGTGCTCAACGAGGCCGCGCACGAGCAGCTGGCGCGGATGAGCCACGTGATGTTCGGCGGGCTCACGCACGAGCCCGCCGTACGGCTGGCGAAGCTCCTTGTCGACATGTCGCCCAACGGTCTGGAGCATGTGTTCCTCGCCGACTCCGGGTCGGTGTCGGTCGAGGTCGCGGTCAAGATGTGCCTGCAGTACTGGCGTTCGCTGGGCCGCCCCGGCAAGCAGCGGCTGCTGACCTGGCGCGGTGGCTATCACGGCGACACCTGGCAGCCGATGTCGGTGTGCGACCCCGAGGGCGGGATGCACGAGCTGTGGACCGGCGTCCTGCAGCGCCAGGTGTTCGCGGACCCGCCGCCGGCCGAGTACGACGAGTCGTACGCCGACCAGCTGCGGTCGCTGATCGAGCGGCACGCGCACGAACTGGCGGCGGTGATCGTCGAGCCGGTGGTGCAGGGTGCGGGCGGGATGCGGTTCCACTCCCCCGCGTATCTGCGGGTGCTGCGGGAGGCGTGCGACGCGCACGACGTGCTGCTGGTGTTCGACGAGATCGCGACCGGGTTCGGGCGTACGGGCGCGCTGTTCGCGGCCGACCACGCGGCGGTGACGCCGGATGTGATGTGCGTGGGCAAGGCGCTGACCGGCGGCTACATGACGATGGCGGCGACGCTGTGCACGTCCCGTGTGGCGGACGGCATCTCGCGCGGCGAGGTCCCGGTGCTGGCGCACGGCCCGACCTTCATGGGCAACCCGCTGGCGGCCGCGGTCGCCTGCGCCTCGATCGAGCTGCTGCTCGGCCAGGACTGGCTGACCGAGGTGAAGCGGATCGAGGCGGGGTTGCGGGAGGGACTGGCGCCCGCGGCGGACATCCCGGGTGTGCGGGACGTCCGTGTCCTGGGCGCCATCGGAGTGGTCCAACTGGACCATTCGGTGGACATGCGGGCGGCGACGGCAGCGGCGGTGCGTGAGGGCGTGTGGCTGCGGCCGTTCCGCGACCTCGTGTACACGATGCCGCCGTACGTCACGGGCGACGCGGACGTCGCACGGATCGCCCGCGCGGTGTGCGCGGCGGCGCGGGAGGGCTGACATGCCGGTACTGGTGATCACGGGCACGGGCACGGAGGTCGGCAAGACGGTCACGACCGCCGCCGTCGCCGCGTCGGCGCGCGCCGCCGGCCGCTCGGTGGCCGTGCTGAAGGCCGCGCAGACCGGCGTGACGCCGGACGAGCGCGGGGACGCCGACGAGGTCGCGCGGCTGGCGGGTGCCGTGACGACGGCCGAACTCGCCCGCTATCCCGACCCGTTGGCCCCGGCGACGGCGGCCCGGCGGTCCGGTCGGGAGCCGGT
>JABFXA010000368.1 GCA_013361955.1 Nocardioidaceae bacterium | reverse complement strand
GGACTCGGTCGAGGCGATCGTCGAGGACCTCCGCGTCGACCCGCTGGAGATCGAGCTGTCCGCCGACGTCATCGACCTCGTCGACGGCACCACCGGCGGCGACCTCCTCGACCGGGTCAAGGCGCTGCGCCGGCAGATCGCCTCCGACCTCGGCTTCGTGGTGCCGCCGGTCCGCACCCGCGACAACCTCGACCTGCCGCTGGCCAGCTACGCGATCCGGCTCTTCGGCGTCGAGGTCGGCCGCGGCGAGGCGCCCCCCGGCACGGCGCTGGCGATCGGCGACCGGCTGGACTCGCTGCCCGGCCGCCGTACCCAGGAGCCGGTGTTCGGGCTGTCCGCGGTCTGGGTGCCGTTCGAGCTGCGCAGCCAGGCCGAGCTGCTCGGCGCCACCGTCGTGGACCGGTCCTCGGTGGTCACCACGCACCTCGCGGAGGTGGTGCGCAGCTACGCCGCGCGCCTGCTCGGCCGCGAGGAGGTGAAGATGCTCACCGACGCGGTGAAGCGCACGCACCCGGTCGTGGTCGAGGAGCTCACCCCCGCCCAGCTCAGCCTCGGCGAGATCCAGCAGGTGCTGCAGCAGCTGCTCGACGAGGGCGTGTCCATCCGCGACCTGCCGCGCATCTTCGAGGCACTGTCCACCCGGGCCCGGCTGTCCAAGGACCTCGACGGCCTGGTGGCCGCGGCCCGCGACACCCTCGGTCCGGCGATCGTCGCGTCGCACGTGCAGGACGGCCAGGTCCCGGTGCTGAGCTTCGAGCCGGTGCTCGAGCAGCGGCTGCTCGAGGGCCTGCGGGTCGGCGAGGGCGGCGGCTTCCTGGCGCTCGACCTGGACCTCTCGCAGAGCCTGCTCACCCACCTGTCCGCGCTCTGCCGGGCGGCCGAGGACGCGAACATCTCCCCGGTGCTGGTCTGCGCGCCCCAGGTGCGGGCCGCCGTACGCCGGCTGGTGTCGACCGGCCTGCCGCGGCTGCCGGTGCTGTCCTACAGCGAGCTCTCCGGCCCGACCCCGATCCGTTCCCTCGGCGTGGTGACCGCCGAGCAGCCGTCCCTGGCCCACCAGTGAGGAGCGAGAGATGAGCCCGTTCTCCACCCCGGTACTGCTCGGCGCCACCGTGGTCTCCGGCCCGGCGCTGTACGGCGCGTTCGTCAGCGGCACCACCAGCACCCAGACCGCGCTGCTGCGCTTCCTGGTCTGCGCCGGCCTGGCCTGGCTCGGGCTGGCCGTGGTCTCGATGCTGGTCGGCCCGCCGCCGCGGGCCGAGGCGGTGGCCGTCGAGGACGAGACCGCGGAGGAGCCGGCCGCCCACGAGGAGCAGGAGACCCCCGCGCTCTGACCCGGTGCTGTCGGCGCGGCCTGGGAGGGTCGGAAAACCGGTTGGGTGGTGTCAGGACCACCCGGTAAACTGGACCTTACAAACTTCTCACCGCCCCGGCGCCGGGCCACCCGTCCCCGCCGGTCGTGGCGAGGCCCGCACCGACTAGGGGGGACGACCGCCGCCTGATGACGACCGCTCGAGCCGAGACCGCCGCACCCGACGACCACCCGCCCGCGGGGGTCGGGTCCCTGTGGAGGCTCCGCGGTTACCTGCGGCCGCACCTCCGCTCCCTCATCGTGATGGCGACCACCGCGCTGGCCGGGGTCGGCCTGACCATCGCGATCCCGCTGGTCACCAAGGCGATCATCGACGGCCCGATCGCCGACCGCGACATCGCGCCGCTGCTCCCGCTCGGCCTGCTCGCGCTGGCGCTCGGCATCCTCGAGGCGGTGCTGATCTGGATGCGCCGCTGGGTGCAGTCCAACGCCGTGCTGCACGTCGAGACCGCGATGCGGCGCGACCTCTACGCGCACCTGCAGCGGCTGCCGATGGCTTTCCACGGCCAGTGGCAGTCCGGCCAGCTGCTCTCGCGGGTCACCAACGACCTGTCCAGCATCCGCCGGTTCTTCGGCTTCGGCCTGCTGTTCCTGGTGATGAACATGCTCCAGGTGCTGGTCGTCGTGGTGGTGCTCCTCGACATGTACTGGCCGCTCGGCCTGGTCGTCGCCGCGGCCGCGGTCCCGATCGTGGTGCTGTCGAACCGCTTCGAGCGCCGCTACGTCGTGGTCTCCCGCCGCGTGCAGGACCAGCAGGGCGACCTCGCCACGCTCGCCGAGGAGGGCGCCGTCGGCATCCGGGTGATCAAGTCCTTCGGCCGCGGCCGGTTCGTCTCCGAGCGCTACGAAGGCGCCGCCCGCACGCTCTACGACTCCTCGATGGCCAAGGTGCGGCTGTCCGCCCGGTTCTGGACCTTCCTCGAGGTGATCCCGAACCTCGCGGTCGTGGTGGTGCTCGGCTTCGGTGCGTACGGCGTCGGCACCGGCGCACTCACGCCCGGCACGCTCGTCGCGTTCATCACGCTGATGCTGTCGCTGGTGTGGCCGGTGGCCTCGCTCGGCTACATCCTCGCGATGGCCCAGGAGGCGATGACCGCCGCCGCGCGGATCCTGGAGATCTTCGACACCGAGCCGTCGATCGTCTCCGGCCCGGAGATCCTGGAGGCGCCTCGCGGGCACCTGCGCCTCGAGGGCGTCGGCTTCGCGTTCCCCGACCAGCCCGGCACCCCCGTGCTGCGCGACGTCGACCTCGACGTCGCCCCCGGCGAGACGGTCGCGATCGTCGGCGCCACCGGCTCCGGCAAGACGGTGCTCACCTCGCTGGTGCCGCGGCTCTACGACGTCACCTCCGGCCGGGTCACGGTCGACGGGGTCGACGTACGCGACCTCGACCTGGCGAACCTCCGGCAGATCGTGGCCACCGCCTTCGAAGAGCCGACGCTGTTCTCGATGAGCGCCCGGGAGAACCTGATGCTCGGCAACCGCGACGCCACCGACGCCGACATCGACGAGGCGCTCGAGGTGGCCCAGGCCGGCTTCGTGCACGACCTGCCCTGGGGTCTCGACACCCGCATCGGCGAGCAGGGCATGTCGCTGTCCGGTGGCCAGCGGCAGCGGCTCGCGCTGGCCCGCGCGGTGCTGGCCCGGCCGCGCATCCTGGTGCTCGACGACACCCTGTCCGCGCTCGACGTGCACACCGAGAAGCTGGTGGAGGACGCCCTGCGCCGGGTGCTGCGCGACGCCACCGGCATCGTCGTCGCGCATCGCGCCTCCACGGTGCTGCTCGCCGACAAGGTGGCGTTGCTGCAGGACGGCACGATCACCCACGTCGGCGACCACAGCGAGCTGCTGGCGACCGTGCCGGCGTACCGCGACCTGCTCGCGGCCGACGCCGACCTCGAGGAGGTGTCGGCATGAGAGTCACCCCACGAAACCGCTCTCTGCGCTCGCAGGCTCACTCCGTTCACGCTTCCGCGGGGACCCCGACATGAGAGTCACCCCACGAAACCGCTCTCTGCGCTCGCAGGCTCACTCCGTTCACGCTTCCGGGGGGACCCCGAAGTGAGCACCACCCAGCGACAGCCGCACGTCGACGACTCCACCTGGCGCGGGGTCGCCGCCGAGAACCGCACCGACGAGCTGTCCGAGCACGCCACCGGCAAGCTCCAGGAGCGCTCCCGGCGGCTGCTCGCCGACCTGATCCGGCCGCACCGCACGATGCTGTGGCTGCTGCTGGCCATCGTGGTCGTCGAGAACGCCAGCCGGCTCTCGATCCCCTACCTGGTCAAGGAGGGCATCGACAAGGGCATCCCGCCGATCCAGCAGTCCGGCGACACCAGCACGCTGTTCGTGATCGTGGGGGTCGTGCTCGGCGCCACCCTGCTGCAGGCGGTCACCCGGCTGACCTTCCTGGTGCTGTCCGGGCGGATCGGCCAGGACATGCTGTTCGAGATCCGCCGCCGGGTCTACCGGCACTTCCAGAGGCTCAGCCCGGCCTTCCACGACGAGTACACCTCCGGCCGGGTGATCTCGCGGCAGACCTCCGACATGGACGCCATCTACGAGATGCTCGAGACCGGCTTCGACGGCCTCGTCACCGCGCTGCTCACCCTGGTCGGCGTCGCGGTGCTGCTGCTCACCCTCGACGTCAAGCTCGCGCTGGTGGCGCTGGTCTGCTTCCCGTTCCTGGCGCTGCTGACCAACTGGTTCCGCAAGGAGTCCGCGAAGGCCTACCGGGTCACCCGCGAGAAGGTCGCGCTGGTCATCGTGCACTTCGTCGAGTCGATGCTCGGCATCCGCGCCGTGCAGGCGTTCCGCCGCGAGCCCCGCAACCAGGCGATCTTCGACGACGTCAACGACCAGTACCGCGCGGCCAACCTGCGCGCCTTCCGGCTGGTGGCCTGGTTCATGCCCGGCATCAAGCTGATCGGCAACATCACCATCTCGGTGGTGCTGATGTACGGCGCCTACCTCGCGTTCCAGGGGGAGGTCACGGTCGGCGTGCTGGCCGCGTTCCTGCTCTACCTGCGCCAGTTCTTCGAGCCGATGCAGGAGATCTCGCAGTTCTACAACACCTTCCAGTCGGCGAGCGCCGCGCTGGAGAAGCTCTCCGGGGTCCTCGAGGAGGAGCCCGGCGTGCCGGAGCCGGCCGACCCCACGCCGCTCGGCCGGGTCCGCGGCGACGTCCGCTTCGACCACGTGTCGTTCTCGTACGTCGAGGGCGTGCCGGTGCTGCCCGACCTCGACCTGACCGTCCCCGCCGGGCAGACCCTGGCGCTGGTCGGCACCACCGGCGCCGGCAAGACCACGATCGCCAAGCTGCTCTCGCGGTTCTACGACCCGCGCGGCGGCCGGGTCACCCTCGACGGCGTCGACCTGCGCGAGCTCGACGAGGTGGCGCTGCGCCGGTCGGTGGTGATGGTGACGCAGGAGAACTACATGTTCGGCGGCACCGTCGCCGACAACATCCGGTTCGGCCGGCCCGAGGCGAGCCGCGACGAGGTGGTCGCGGCCGCGCGGGCGATCGGCGCGCACGACTTCATCTCGCGGCTGCCCGAGGGCTACGACACCGACGTCGCCAACAAGGGCGGCCGGCTGTCCGCGGGCCAGCGACAGCTGGTCGCGTTCGCCCGGGCGTTCCTGGCCGATCCCGACGTGCTGATCCTCGACGAGGCGACGTCGTCGCTCGACGTGCCCTCGGAGCGGCTGGTGCAGCACGCCCTGCGCACCATCCTGGCCGACCGGACCGCGGTGATCATCGCGCACCGGCTCTCCACCGTGGAGATCGCCGACCGGGTGCTGGTGCTCGAGCACGGCCGGGTGGTCGAGGACGGCGCCCCGGGCGAGCTGATCGCCCAGGGCCGCGGCCGGTTCTCCGACCTGCACGAGGCCTGGGTCGACTCGCTGGCCTGACCCGGCACCGGCGGCCGGGACAAGGACAGGCACCCCGGGGTGGGCTCCGGGGTGCCTGTCCGTTCAGGAGGTGTCCTCAGCTCACCTCGCCGTCGTGAACGCCCAGGTCGTGCGCAGGACCTGGTTGCCGGCGCCGTCCCGGATCGGCGGGTCCACCACCACGACGTACCGGGTGTTGCGTGCCAGCGTCGCGGTCGGGTTCAGCGTGGCCACCGTGCCCGCGGCGTCCAGGCTCACCTGCCCGGCGATCACCCGGCCGGTGGCGCTGCCGACCCGCAGCCGCAGCGTCGTGCCGTTCACGCCGACGACCCGTTCGCTGAACGTGGCCCGCACGTTGGCGCCCCGTCCGACACCGGTCGCGCCGGCTGCCGGGGCCCGCCCGATCACCGTCGGCCGGGTGGTGTCGGGAACGGTGCGGAACGACCAGTTCGAGCCGGCCAGCGGGGTGCCCCCGCTGTTGATCCCGCTCGGGCCGCCCTGCAGCCGCGCCTCGTACAGCCGGTCGTTGGCCAGGTTGGCGTTCGGGTTGAGCGTCGCGGTGAAGCTGGTGGCGTTGTACGTCACCGCCGCCGGCACCTGGGCGCCGGTCGCCACGTCGAACAGCCGGAACGTCGTCCCGTTGACCCCGCTCACGTTGCGGTCGAACGTCACCGTGACGTTGGCCCCGATCCCGACACCGGTCGCGCCGCCCGCCGGGGTCCGGCTGGTGACCGCGGGGGTCGGGTCGTTCGGCGTGACCACGTTGGACTCACCGGACGGGAGCGAGTCGCCGTTGGTGTTCACCGCGACCACCCGGAAGGTGTAGGCCGTGCCGTTGGCCAGGTTCTCGACCACGGCGGAGGTCGCCGGAGCCGGGACGTTGACCGTGCGGACCAGGCTGCCGCCCGCGAACACCTGCACCCGGAAGGTGGTGATCGGCAGACCGCCGGTGTCGGCCGGAGCGGTGAAGGTCACCGTGGCCTGCCCGTTGCCCGCCGTCGCGGTGCCGATGGTCGGTGCGTCCGGGACCGCCACGACGTCACCGACGTCGACGGTCTCGGTGCCGAACCGCAGCTCCTCGACGTTGCGCAGGGTGTCGGTGCCGTCGACCCCGCCGTTGTCGTGGGTGACCGTGACGACGTCACCGTCGACCGTCACCGTGTACTCGGTGCGGGGGCCGGTGAACACCGCGGTGTCCACGTCGGTGGGCGCTCCGGCGACCTCGATCCTGCGCAGGATCGTGATGTCGCCCGGGTTGATCCGGCCGGCGAACACGTCCGCCTGCAGCTGCTTGACGCTGTCCACCTCCCGGGTGGTGCCCGGGACGGCCGGGTTCGGCGCCACCAGCTTGACGTTCAGCCAGGCGTCCCCGTCGATGACGTCGTCACCGCCGCGGCCCTCGATCAGGTCGCTGCCGGCGCCGCCGACCAGGATGTTGCCCGCGTTGAACGACGTCAGCCCGGCCGGGAGCAGCGCCTGCAGGCCCTGGATCCGCGCGATTCCGGCCGCGGTCAGGTTGTGCTCCAGGTCGCCGCCGAGGTCGGCCGCCACCCGGCTGTCGCCGCGCAGCACGTCGTTCTTGTCCCAGCCCGACATCGCCTCGACCAGGTCGAACCGGTCGCGCAGGTCGTTGATGGTCGGCGGACCGAAGACACCGATGTCCATGTCGGCGTCGGCGGCCTGCGGGTCACCCTTGTGGGTCACCCAGTCGAAGCCGAGCATGCCCTCGTTCCGCTGGATCCCCGGACCGGCGAGCATGATGTCGTCGCCGCCCTCGGAGTCGTAGTCCTGCTCGCCACCGTCGCCGTCGAGCACGTCGTGCCCGCCGAACGGGTCGTTCTGGAACGCCTGCCCGGAGTCGCCCTGCAGCAGGTTGAACGGTCCGAAGCCGCCCTCGACCCAGTCGTCGCCGTCGTCGCCGAACACGGTGTCCTCGCCGTCACCGGCGAACACCATGTCGTCACCGGGACCGCCGAAGGTCTCGGTGGTGTCGTTGCCGCCGATGATGAAGTCCTTCCCGGGACCACCCTGGTTCAGGTCGCCGGCGAAGCCCTGGCCGGAGGACAGGGCGTCGTTGCCCGGTCCGCCCTTGAGGACGTCGTCGCCGAACAGGTCGGTCAGCCGGTCGTCGCCGTCACCACCGATGAGGTTGTCGGCGCCGTCGCCGCCCTCCATGACGTCGTTGCCGCTGTTGCCGCGGATGGTGTCGTCACCCTCGCTGGCCTGCACCCGGTCGTTGACGTTCAGCCCCGGCCGGGTGGCCAGGTCCTCCGCGTCGACGCCGTTCCAGACCGTGTGCTCGGGACCGCCGATCCGGACCGTGCCGTTGGGCATCCGGGTCAGCAGCGTGCTCTCGTTCCACTCGGTGTCCGGGTCGTCGAGGATCGCACCGCTGGAGCCGATCGCGTTCATGTTGAACACGAAGTCCGGCCGCGAGAACACGTCCGCGGGCAGCCCGCTGACGTCCGTGTTGCGCATGATCAGCTCGGCGAACGAGTTGCCCTCGAGCTGCACCAGCAGGTTCAGGCCCTGGGTCCGGGACAGGTAGTAGAACCGGTCGCCGAACTGCAGGTCCTCGAGCTGCTTCTCGAACACGTAGTTGAACGTCGAGCCGAGCAGGCCGCCGAAGACCATCTGCTTCTCGGCGAGGCCGCCGATCCACAGGTCCACGTCGTCCATGCCGGTGGGCGTGGTCTCCCAGTTGGTCGGGTTCGCGAGCCCGCCGTCCGGGGCCGGCGTACGGGTGGCGTTCATGAAGTCGAACGCGTCCCGGTTCCGGGCCTCGGCCTGCGCCTCGGTCTCACCCGGCAGCGCCGGGACCGACGGGTTCACCAGCGCCTCGGCCGCCGTGCGCCGCTCGGCCAGGGTGCCCGTGATCGACGGGTGCCGGCCGTACGCCGCCACGAAGTTCACCAGCGACTGGCGGTGCTTCAGGCTGAACTCGAAGTCCCGCCAGCTGGTGTACGGCTTCATCGCGGAGTTGTTGGACTCCTCGTAGAACGCCGCGCGCAGCGTGTTCAACGGCGGGATGCCGGTGTCCCGGGCCCGCGCGAGGTTGATCGACGGCAGGTCGAGCGGCAGCCCGAGCAGGTTGTTGCGCAGCGCCTCCGTCACGAACTCGTCGATCTCGTTGCCGACCTGGCGGCTCATCCCGCGGAACACCTCGCCCGCGGCGGCGCGTGGCGTCAGCAGCGGGTTCGCCGCCCCGGCGTCCCGGAACGCCGGCGGGTTCAGGAACCCGGTCAGCAGCGGGATGTCGTGGTTCGCGCCCGCCGCGGTACGCCGGGCGATGGTCTCGGTGAGCATCGAGTGCCCGAACCGGTACACCGCGTGCGCGAACTCCCCGGCGATCGCCGGGTTGGTCACCGTCTCGTAGCCGGTGCCGCCCTCACCGAAGAGGTTCACCATCGGCTGCACCTTGCGCGCGAACTCCTCGAACACCAGGTGCTGGTACTGCATCTCGGTGACGAACCGGGCGGCCTGGAACAGCCGCTCGCCGTAGCCCCAGCCGCTGGCCGCGTTGGTCGCGTGCCAGTCGGCCGCGAACGCGCCACCCGCCGCCGTGATCATCCCGTCGATCTCCGTCGTGAGCCGGTTGTGCTCGGAGTGGAAGATGTGGTGGATCGCGGTCAGGCCGATGTTCTCGTTGGCGCGACCGTCACCGGCCACGAAGTGCGCCTCGAGCAGCTCGTCGTCGTACGTCGCCGACGGCGGGCCCGGCGGGTTGATGACGTCGTCGGCGTCGGCCGCCAGGGTGGTGGTGCCCCGCACCGGCACCGCGGTGTGCGCGATGTCGTCGAGGAACGCGTGCCCGGTGCGCCGGGCGCCGACCGCGAGCGGGGACACCGGGTTGGCCGGGTCGCCCTCGACCAGGCCGGTGTCGGTGACCAGCTGCGGGAACCCGTTCGTGCCCGGCACGAAGTGGCCGTAGGGGTCGGTGCGCAGCAGCGGCACGTTGAGGGCGTCGGTGTCGCCGAGCTCGATGCCGAGCTCGGTGCGGGCCTGCTCCTTCACGCGGGCCCAGGTCGCCATCCCCTCGTCGCTGTCGATCAGCCGACCGGTCAGCACCGGGCCGCCGGTGGCCGGCAGGTCGTAGTCGCGCAGGAACACCTGGTGCGACGGGTGCGAGGTGTAGGTCTGGTTCTGGTCCACGAACGGGGTGGTCAGGTTGACCGGCTCGGTCACCCCGCCTCCGACCGCGCGGGACAGCGTCATCGGGGTGCCGACGGGCACCTCGTCGCCGTTCCCCGAGATCCCGTCCGGGCCGTGCGTGACCAGCGGGTCGTCGGCCTGCAGCGGGATCCGGATGGTCGGGCCCGGCTTCGCGACCAGGTCCAGGCCGTGGTCGAAGAACTGGCCGAACAGCGTGAACACCGAGTTGAACGGCGCCGACAGCCCGACGTCGGGCGCGACGTTCGGGATCGACAGCGTGTCGGCCCGCCCGTGCGTGGCCGGGTCCTCACCGGACGCGGCGACCGCGGCCGGGTTGGTGATCGTCTGGTCGACGATCAGGTTGCTGATCGTGCGCGGCTGCGCGTCGGTGACCGGCGTGTTCGGGGTGGCGTACGCCGGACGGAACTCCCGCGGCACCTTGTGCGGGAAGGTCTGGTCGGCCGCCCCGAAGTTCTGCTGCCCCGGGATCAGGTTGTTGCAGGTGCCCGACACCGTGCGCAGACCCCACGGCAGCACCTCGCCGTTGGGGCCGTTGGTCGGGATCGCGTTCTCCGCGGTCCCGGTCTCGTCGAGCATCGCCGAGCACGGGTAGCTGCCGTCCGGCGTCTGCCCGGCGACGTGCCGCTCCGCGATCTTGATCTGCTTCAGGATGAACTCCAGGTCGGAGCGCTGGAGCGTGAATCCCGCGCCCACCGGGGCGGCCGAGCTCGGCTGCGCCCCCAGCAGCACGGTTGCCGGCGCCAAGCCGCCGATGAGCAGCAGCGCCGCGGAGGCGGCGACAGCGCGTCGCGACCTCCGCTTCGTCCTCCGGTGGTTCCCCAGTGTGTCCACGACTGTCCTCCAGTGATGACCAGTGATGACTGGTGAGTTGCGTCGGCACGGCGCGGCACGGATGGCGTCGCCGGCTGCGCGGGAGTCTGCGGAGCGGGCCGTGAACGGCGCGGCAAGCGGAGGGGGCGATCCGTCAACAACGCGTGAAAACCGGGGCGCAATGAATCCGATGACCCAGATGGCCCGTTCCCGATGGGCCATCCGGGGGGATCGGATCGGTTCATTTGTCGCGCCGGGCTCTTCCGGCATGTCCGTACTCGGGGTTACACAGGAATCCGGTCGGCCAGGCAGAGGGGGGCTCTGCGGCCGGCTCTAGGGGTGGGCTACATGGAGCAGGCTGAGATCCGCATGCTCGGGCCGTTGCAGGTGCGACGAGCCGACGGCAGCGTCATCGACCAGGGGCAGTGGCGCTGCAGCAAGAACGTCGACCTGGTGAGGATGCTCGCCGCCGACGTCGGCCGGCCGGTGCCGCTGTCCTCCCTGGTGTCGCGGCTCTGGCCGGATGCCGACGAGGAGCACGCAGGCGGCAGCCTGCGCACGGCGATGAGCCAGGTCCGCAAGCTGCTCGGGCCGGAGTCGCTGGAGCGCCGGCAGGGCGCGCTGGTGCTGCGGCACGCGTGGGTGGACCTGCAGGCGTACGCCGTGCTCCTCGACGAGGCGGCCGCCGCCCGCCGTACCCAGGAGCACGAGCGCACCGTCGCCCTGGTCCGCGAGGCCGAGGCCCTGTACGTCGGCGACGTCGACGTCGCGGAGTCCTCCGGCTCGTGGCTGCACGAGCTGCGCCAGCACTGGCGGGAGCGCCGGTGCCAGGCGCTGGTGGACGCCGCCGACGCGGCCGCCGCGCTGTGCTCGATGCGCGACAGCCTGGAGCTGGCCGAGACCGCGTTCACGCTGGACCGGCACAGCGAGCAGGCCGCGCGCAGCCTGATGCGGGCGCTCGCCGGGCTGGGGGAGACCCGGCGGGCGCTGCGTGTCTACGAGAAGGTGCGGCGCGGGCTGGCCGCCGACTTCGGCGTCGACCCGTCGCCGCAGACCACCGCGGTCCACCTGCAGCTGGTCACCGAGCGCGCCGAGGACGTGGCCGGCGCCGGACCCCTCGGCCACCTGCGGCCGGTCCAGGAGCTCGCCGCCGCGCTGTCCCGCGCGCGCATCGCGCAGGGGGGTGTGGTCTGGCTGTGCGGCCCGGCCGGCAGCGGCCGCGACACCGTCACCGAGGCGGCCTGCGAGCGGCTCGGGCTGACCCTGCGCAACCTGAACCGGGAGTGGCTGCCGTA
>JABFXA010000249.1 GCA_013361955.1 Nocardioidaceae bacterium | reverse complement strand
GCGCGAGGTTCAGCCGGTTGCGCTCACCGCCGGAGAGGACGCCGGCCTTCTTCTGCTGGTCGGGGCCCTTGAAGCCGAACGACGCGATGTAGGCCCGGCTCGGCATCTCGAAGTTCGCGACCTTGATGTGGTCGAGACCGTCGGAGACGACCTCCCAGACGTTCTTGTTCGGGTCGATGCCGCCGCGGCCCTGGTCGACGTACGAGATCTTCACGGTCGTGCCGACCTTCAGCTCACCGCTGTCGGGCGTCTCCTGGCCGACGATCATCCGGAACAGCGTGGTCTTGCCGACGCCGTTCGGCCCGATCACGCCGACGATGCCGGCCTTGGGCAGCGAGAAGCTCAGGTCGTGCATCAGCATCCGGTCGCCGAAGCCCTTGGCCAGGTCGTTCGCCTCGAGCACCACGTCGCCGAGCCGCGGCCCGGAGGGGATGTTGATCTCCGAGACGTCGATCTTGCGGTTGCGCTCGGCCTCGGCGGCGAGCTCCTCGTAGCGGGCCAGCCGTGACTTGCTCTTCGCCTGTCGGGCCTTCGGGTTCGACCGCACCCACTCCAGCTCGCGCTCCAGCATCTTGGCGCGCTTGGCGTCCTTCTGCCCCTCGATCTGGAGCCGCTGCTTCTTGGTCTCCAGATAGGTGGAGTAGTTGCCCTCGTAGGGGTGCGTCTTGCCACGGTCGAGCTCGAGGATCCAGCTCGCGACGTTGTCGAGGAAGTACCGGTCGTGGGTGACGGCCAGCACCGCGCCCGGGTACGACGCGAGGTGGCCCTCCAGCCACTGCACCGACTCGGCGTCGAGGTGGTTGGTGGGCTCGTCGAGGAGCAGCAGGCTGGGCTGCTGCAGCAGCAGCTTGCACAGCGCCACACGGCGACGCTCACCACCCGACAGGTTGTCGACGAGGGACTCGGGCGGCGGGCAGCGCAGGGCGTCCATCGCCTGCTCGAGCCGGCTGTCGAGGTCCCACGCGTTGGCGTGGTCGAGGTCGGACTGCAGGTCGCCCATCTCGGCGAGCAGCTTGTCGTAGTCGGCGTCCGGGTCGGCGAGCTCCTCGGAGATCGCGTTGAACCGGTCGAGCTTGGCCTTGGTCTCCCCGACCGCCTCCTCGACGTTCTCCAGGACGGTGCGGCCCTCGGTCAGCGGCGGCTCCTGCTGCAGCATCCCGACGGTGGCGTCGGAGTCGAGCATCGCCTCGCCGTTCGACGGGTGCTCCAGACCGGCCATGATCTTGAGCAGCGTCGACTTGCCGGTGCCGTTGGGACCGACGACACCGATCTTGGCGCCGTGCAGGAAGGACAGGGTGACGTTGTCGAGGACGACCTTGTCCCCGTGCGCCTTGCGCACGTTGCGCAGCGTGAATACGAACTCAGCCATGATCGGCAAGCCTACGGGCCCATGCGGCACCCCCTGAAATCGCCCGTGCCCGCCCGATCCTGACTCACGCCACCTCGGTCTCGGGACGGACCTGTCCGAGGCTGTCGAGCTGCGGCAGGTCGCCGGCGTGCTGGTGCAGCAACTCCTTCACCAGGGGGTCGCCGTCGTCGTCGACCTCGGCGCGCTCCACCCGCGCCGAGCGCAGGAACGCCGCCGTGCCCCGGCTGAGGTCGTGCCCCACGTACACCGCGTCCACGACGTACGTCGTCGAGGTCTGCCCGTCCTCGCGCTCCCACACGTCGGTGCGCAACCGGCCGTGCACGACCACCGGCTCGCCCTTGCGCACGGAGTCGCGGACGTTGTCGGCCAGGCCGCGCCAGCAGCTCACCGAGAACCACGAGGTCTTGCCGTCGACCCACTCACCGCTGCGTCGGCGGATCCGCGGGGTGGACCCGACACGGAAGTTGGCCACGTTGCCCTGCGTGGTCTCGCGGTGCTGCACGTCGTTGCCGACCCACCCCTGGAAGGTCACGAACGCCTCGTTCATCGGATCTCCTCTACGTGTGCTGGATGTCCGGACCAGCGTGTCCCGGGGGCACCGGCCGCGGTCGCCGACGCCGGCCGCCTGTGGACGACCGGCCGGGTCCGCGGCCTGTGGACGGGAACCGGCCCGGTCGGCCACGAGTGACCTCTCGCCGGGACACGGGTGACCTCTCGCCGGGCCACGGGTGACCTCTCGGCGGGGCGGGAGTGACCTCTCAGCGGAGGGCGGCGGCGAGGCCGGCGCGGGTGGCGCGGTAGGCCTCGACCTCGGACTGCACGGGTTCGACGACGAGGCGTTCGGTGACGTCGGCGATCGCGTCACGCAGCCGCTTGTCGACGGCGCGGGCCTTGGCGCGGGCGGAGAACCGGACCGCGACCTTGCACACCAGCCCCACCAGGACGCCGAGCGCGACGCCGCCGAGCAGCAGCAGCGTCGGGACCGGGACGTCGAGCACGCGCGGGGTGGGCGGCTGCGGGACCTGGAGGTACCCGGCGAAGGCCAGGCCGAGCAGCCAGACGCCGCCGACCACCGCGGCGAGCACCAGCAGCCGCTGCAGCACCCGGACCAGCCGCCACCACACCGGGGTGCGGGCGACGCCGAGGTCGGTGCCGGTCACCGCCCGGTCGAGCGCGTCGCCGAGGTCGTCGAGGCGGGACACCGACGCGCGGCGTACCGCCTCGGCCCAGGGCGGCGAGAGCTCCGCGCCCACGTCGTCGGCGACGGCGCGGACGGCGGTGTCGACGCGGGCCCGCTGCACGGCGCTCGCCTCGGGGACGGAGGCACGGGCGCTGGCGGTGAGCTCGCGGCCGCTGACCCCGAGGTCGAGGTGCAGCCGGCGCAGCGGGTCGGGCTTGAAGCGGCTCAGCCACGAGGTGACCGGCCAGCCGGTGTTCTGGGCCGCACGGCGGCGGGTGGAGCGTTCGACGGCGTCGACCACGGTGGGCACCGCGGCGGCGTCCGCGAACGCGTCGACCAGCTCGGCCTTGCGGCTGCGCGCGACGTCACCCGGCTTGGTGTCGCCGTTGACCTCGCGCATCCGCTTCGCGGCGGCCCCGACGTCGGCCATCAGGCGGGCCTTCATCGCCTTCTTGGCCGTGACCCGCTTCGAGATCTCCTTCTCGAGCTCCGGGACGCCGTCGCCGAGCTTCGCGGACGCGGCGATGACGGGTACGCCCTCGAGGCCGTCCTGGTCGAGCAGCCGGCGGAGGTCGTCGAGCATCGACTCGCGCCGCGGCTCCGGCACGGTGTCGATGTGGTTCAGCACCACCAGCATGATGTCGCGGTGCGACGCGAACGGCTTGAGGTAGCGGTCGTGCACGGCGGCGTCGGCGTACTTCTGCGGGTCGAGCACCCACACCAGCAGGTCGGCGAGCTTGACCAGCCGGTCGACCTCGACGTGGTGGGCGACCTCGGTGGAGTCGTGGTCGGGCAGGTCGAGGAGGACCAGCCCGTCGAGGTTCGACTGCCGGTCGGCGCCGGGCGAGTCGAGCATGCTGTCGCGGAGCACCTGGTGCCGCTTGGGTACGCCGAGCCAGTCGAGCAGCTCGCCGGCCCCGTCGCGGCCCCACGCGCAGGCCATCGTCCACGACGTGGTGGGGCGGCGTACGCCGATCGCGGCGAGCTCGAGGCCGGTGATCGCGTTGAACGTCGACGACTTCCCCGAGCCGGTCGCCCCGGCCAGCGCCACGACGGTGTGCTCGCCGGAGAGCCGCAGCCGCTCCCCCGCCTGGGCCGCGACCCGGGCGGCCTCGTCGACCAGCTCGTCGTCGAGGCGTCCGCGCGCGGCACGGGCCGCCTCGGCGAGCCCGTCGACGCGGTCGGCGATGTCGCCCTTCCTGCCCACGAGCTTCTTGGCGCCCTCGACCAGGGCCGTCACGGGACGACCTCCGGCGGTTCGGTGGCGGTGACCACCCGGTCGGCGAAGCGCAGGTCGTCGACCCGACGGGAGACCTCGCGCAGCCGCTCGACGTCGGCCCGGCGGATCCCGAGCTCGTCGAGCACCTCGACGTAGCGCGCCTGCTCCTGGTCGAGCAGCTCCTGCACCCGGCGGTTGAGGTCGGCGCGCGCCTCGGCGGCGAGCCGGCGCACCGCCTGGTCGCCGAACACCGCCTCCAGCAGCTTCTGCCCGACCACCGCGCTGCCGCCGGCGATGCCCACCTCGGCACCGCTGACGCCGGCGGTGTGCGCGAAGACGACGACCATCAGCGCGACGGACAGCCCGTTGACGCCGAACGCCAGGAACCGCGCGGTGGTCCGCTTGTCGGCGCCCTCGGTGCGGACCATGTCGAGCACGCCGTGCTGCCAGTCGCGCACCGCCCGCTCGGCGCGTTGCCGGAAGTCGCGCGACGCCCGGCCGAGGTCGCGTCCGGAGTCCTCGGCGAGGTGCTTGCCCGCGGTCACCGACCGCCAGGAGGCGTCGGCGCGCTCGGCCGCGGTCTCCGCGTGCTCGAGGATCAGCGTCTCCAGGCCGGACTCGACGGCCACCGTCACCCGCTCCGCCTGCTGCGGCTTGCCCCGCAGCCAGCCGACGACGCGGTCGCGCAGCCAGCCGACCTTGGTCTCCAGGGTGCGCAGCAGCTCGCCGGTGCCGACGAACTCCTGCCAGCGCGCGAGCACCTCACCGCGCAGCAGGGTGCCGTCGGCCGAGGCCTCGTCGACCTTGGTCACCGCCTCGGCGTACGCCGTCTCGACGTCGTCGCGCAGCCGCTGCGCCATCGCGACCTGGTCGGCGGCGGCGTCCGCGATCACATGGGTACGTCGCGACAGCGACCGGACCGCGCCGTCGAGGGTCTGCTTCACGACCGCGGCGCGGGCGTTCGCGTCGGCGGCGAGGCTCTCCAGCCAGCGCCGGATGTCGGCGACCGACTCGGCGGGCAGCACGCCGTCGTCGTCGACCTCGCCCTCGAGCACGGTGAACAGCGGCGCCTGGCGCAGCCCGCGGGAGGTGAGCATCCGGGCGAGGTGCCCGCTGACCTCGTCGACGGCGTCGGGGGCGGTGCGGTCGAGCACGATCGCCACCGCCGTGCTGCGCTCGGCGGCGGCCTTGAGGAACTCCCACGGCACCTGGTCGGCGTAGCGGGCCGCGGAGGTCACGAACAGCCACAGGTCGGCGGCGGCGAGCAGCTCGGCCGCGAGCGTGCGGTTGCGCTCCTCGACGGAGTCGACGTCGGGCGCGTCGAGGATGGCCAGGCCGACGGGCACCGCGTCGGAGGCGACCAGCTGGAGGGCGTGCGGGTCGCCGGTGGCGCCGGTGGTGCGCGCGAGCCCCGGCAGGATCCGCTCCTTGTCGAACCAGTCCACGTCGGCCGGGTTGTGCACCAGCACCGGCGAGCGGGTGGTCGGCCGGAGCACGCCGGTCTCGGTGACCCGCTTGCCGACGAGGGTGTTGACCAGCGTGGACTTGCCGGCGCCGGTGGACCCGCCGACGACGGTCAGCAGCGGCGCGTCGATCTGGATCAGCCGCGGCAGCACGTAGTCCTCGAGCTGGTCGACCATCTGCCGGCGGGCGGTGCGGTGCTCCTCGACGTCGGGGACGTCGAGCGGCAGGGTGACGTCGGCCAGCGCCGCGCGCAGCCGGACCAGGGCGGCGACCATCTCCGTGGTCTGCGCGCTGTCTCCCCCGTTGCCGGTCACCGGCTGCCACCCCAGGGCGCCGCGGGCGGGCGCGGGAACGCGACGTAGGGGCGCAGCGCGCGCAGCCGCTCCACCATCGACGCGCCGCGCTCGGCGAAGTCGCGCGGGGCGGTGCCGCGCAGATAGCGGTCGTGCAGGAACGCGAGCTCGACGGCCTGCTGCTGGTAGGCGCGCATCGCGGCGTCGGCCTCGGGCCCGCCGTGCCTCCGGGCGAACGTGCGCGAGGCCCGGCGGGCGGGCAGCCGGACCAGCCACGGCACCTCGGCCGGGTCGAT
This sequence comes from Nocardioidaceae bacterium, assembly GCA_013361955.1. Classification (GTDB taxonomy): domain Bacteria; phylum Actinomycetota; class Actinomycetes; order Propionibacteriales; family Nocardioidaceae; genus Nocardioides_B. The sequence continues at coordinate 5,781 of JABFXA010000249.1, read as the reverse complement.
CAGGCCGCGGCGCGAGACGTCGGCGAGGCTGCGGGTGAGCATCACGCCCTCGCGTCGCCGGGCCCAGATCGCGAAGACCACCAGCAGCAGGAAGGCGGGCACCATCGCGAACAGGTAGGTGAGGATGAACGCCTGGCCGTCGGCGAAGAAGGCCGAGGCGTTCCAGCTGCCGTGCGCGATCACGGCGGCCAGGTAACCCAACAGCGGCGCGGCGAAACGCCAGCCCCGGCTCCGGGTGACCACGGCGAAGCCGACGCCGAGGCCGATGAACGACGTGAACAGCGGGTGCGCGAACGGCGAGAAGATGCCGCGTACGACGAACAGGCCGGTCGCCGCACCGAGTCCGCCGGCCTGCCCGTGGTCGCCGAGGTAGGCGCTGCCGAGGTACAGGATGTTCTCGGTGAACGCGAAGCCGACGCCGACGAGCCCGGCGTACACGAGGCCGTCGAGGACGCCGTCGATCACCCGGCGGCGGAACCACAGCAGCAGCAGGATGAACAGCCCCTTGACGGCCTCCTCGGTGATCGGCGCGACGATTGCCGCCGACCAGGTGTCGGGGGTGCCGAGGACGAACTGGTCGAGGCTCTGCAGCAGCAGCGCGAGCGCGGTGGCCACCAGGGCGCCCCACGCGAAGGCGGTGAGGAGCAGGCCGGCCGGCTCGGGCTCGTAGCGGTCGAGCCACAGGTAGCAGGCGATCACCGGCCCGACCGGGATCGCGGCCAGCACCAGCCCGACCGCGAGCGCGCTCGGCGCGTCGGAGGCGAGCAGCACCACGCTCATGATCCCTGCGCCGACCAGCAGGGCGACGGAGACGAGCACGGTGAACAGCACCCCGCCGCGACGGCGCGGCCGGGTCAGCAGGCCGGGTGGGACCTGCAGCGTCCGGGCGTTCTCGCTCACACGCTCCAGCCTATCCGTGCAGCTCCTCGCCGCCGTCCGCCCCGGTGCGCGTCGGTCGTACAGTGTGGTCCGTGACCGACCAGACGCCCGAAGAACCGCTCCGCACCGAGTCGCACGACCAGTCCGTCCCGGAGGCCTACGCCCGGTTCATGCGCGAGGGCTGGGGCGACCGCGAGCTCGACCTGCCCCGGCAGCCGGTCGCCGACTGGTCGGCCGCGCGGCGGTCGCGGCTCGCGGAGATGTTCCCGGGCGAGCGCCTGGTGCTCCCCGCGGGCGGGTTCAAGGTGCGCAACAACGACTGCGACTACCCGTTCCGCGCCGACAGCGCGCACGTGCACCTGTCCGGCAACCAGACCTCCGACGCGGTGCTCGTGGTCGAGGACGGCGAGTCGGTCCTCTACGCGCGGCCGCGCTCCTCGCGGCAGACCGACGAGTTCTTCCGCGACCGCCGGTACGGCGAGCTCTGGGCCGGCCGACGCCCGTCGCTGAAGGAGATCTCCGACTCGCTCGGCCTCGAGGTGCGGCACCTCGGCGACCTCGACGAGCGGCTGCGGTCGTCCGCGAAGACCCGGGTGCACCGGGGCATCGACGCGACCGTCGACGAGTCGGTGTCGGCCGACGGCGCCCGCGACCTCGAGCTGGCGCGGGTGCTCTCCGAGCTGCGGCTGGTCAAGGACCCGTGGGAGGTGGCGCAGCTCCAGGAGGCCTGCGACATCACCGCGCTCGGGTTCGAGGACAGCGTGCGCGACTGGGAGCAGGTGCTCGAGCACGGCGAGCGCTGGCTGGAGGGCACCTTCTTCCGGCAGGCCCGCGCGCAGGGCAACGACCTCGGCTACCACTCGATCGTCGCCGGCGGCTCGCACGCGACGACCCTGCACTGGAACGACAACGACGGCCCGGTCACCCCGGGTCGGCTGATCCTGCTCGACATGGGCGTCGAGGCGCGCAGCCTCTACACCGCCGACGTCACCCGCACGCTGCCGGTCGACGGCACGTTCACCCCGCTGCAGCGCGACCTCTACACGATCGTGCTCACCGCGCAGCAGGCCGGCATCGACGCGATCCGGCCGGGCGTGCCGTTCGAGGCCGCGCACGACGCCGCCATGCACGTCATCGCGCACGCGCTGGAGGACCTCGGCCTGCTGCCGGTGTCCGCCGAGGAGGCGCTGTCTCCGGACAGCAAGGTGTACACCCGCTGGACACTGCACTCGACGAGCCACATGCTCGGGCTCGACGTGCACGACTGCGCGGCGGCGGCGCCCGAGCACTACAAGCAGGGCGACCTGGAGGCCGGCATGGTGCTCACCGTCGAGCCGGGCCTGTACTTCCAGGAGGACGACCTGCTCGTCCCCGAGGAGCTGCGCGGGGTCGGCATCCGCATCGAGGACGACATCCTGGTCACCGACGACGGCTCGGAGAACCTGTCCGCGTCGCTGCCCCGCGAGCCGGGTGCCGTCGAGGACTGGATGGCCGGCCTGCGCGGCTGACCCGTCAGCCCGCCGGCTCCTCGACGATCCGGCCCGCCGTACGCCGGCCGCGCCAGCGCTCCACCTCGGCCGGCAGGTCGAGGCGTTCGACGGGGGCGGCGTGCTCGTACTCGCCCCAGGCGTCGCGCGGCAGCATCCACATCACCTCGAACTCGTTGCCGTCCGGGTCGACGCCGTACAGGCTCTTGGTGGCACCGTGGCTGGACTCGCCGGTGAGCGCACCGATGCCCATCAGCGTGGACCTGGCCTCGTCGAGGTCGTCGATGGTGTCCACCTGCCAGGCCAGGTGGTAGAGCCCGACCGTGCCGGGCTGGCGCGGCGGCACCTCCGCGCCGAGCCCGAACAGGCCGAGGTCGTGGTGGTTCCCGGAGCGTGGCAGCCGCAGGAACGCGGCGTTCGCCCGCGGCTCGCGCGCCACCACCTCCGTGCCGAACGCACGCGCGTAGAAGTCGAGGGCCCGCTCGAGGTCGGACACGAACAGGACGGCGTGGTTGAGACGGACCGCTGCGATGCTCATGGAGCCAGGAAACCACGCGGCGGCCGCACGTTGTGCTGCTCGAGGCGCCACCCGTACGACGCCTCCTCGAGGACCGACCAGCGCCCGTGCGAGAGTCCGGCCAGGCTGCGCCAGGTCTCCGGGGCGAGGCGGAGCATCCGGCCGAGCAACGCCGTGCCGGTGCCGGCGTGGGTGACCACGACCAGCGTCCCGTCCTGCAGCCGCTCGCGGACGGCGGACTCCGCGCGCTCGCCGGCCTCCCGCAGCGTCTCCCCGCCGCCGCGGCGTACGTCGCGGCCCTGACGCCACCCGGCGTACTCCTCGGGGAACCGGGCCTGCACCTCGGCCCGCGTCAGCCCCTCCCACGCCCCGATGTCGACCTCGCGCAGCCGCGGGTCCGGCACCGGCGTCAGGCCGGCGGCCACGGCCAGCGGGTCCGCGGTCTGGCGGGCGCGCGTCGAGTCGGAGGTGAGCACGGCGTGCGGGCCGAGCCGGCTCAGCTTGCGGGCGGCGGCCTGCGCCTGGACCGCGCCGACGTCGTCGAGCGGCTCGTCGGAGCGACCCTGGAACCGGCCGGCGGCGTTCCAGGCGGTCTGCCCGTGCCGCACCACCACGATCCGGGGAGTGTCCACCGGCCCGAACCTATCCTTCTCCGGCGATGGTCAGGGCACGATCCGGTAGCCGGCCTCGTCGACCGCGGCGGCGATGTCCGCGCGGTCGACGGGCCGGTCGGCGGTGACGGTGACCGTGCCGCTGGGCAGGTCCACCGAGACCGACACGACCCCACCGACGCCGGCGATCCCCGTGGTCACCGCGTGCCGGCAGTGCGCGCAGGACATGCCGGTCACGGTGAACGTGGTCGAGCCGACGAAGGTGCGGGGCGTGCGGTCCAGCATGGTGCGCTCCTGTCCCGGTCAGTGGTGGTGGGCGACGTGGCCGTGGGCCGGCCGGCCGCCCGGGACGGCGACCAGCGTGAGCACGAAGAGCACGGCGAGCGCGCCGGCGGTCGCGACGAAAGCCCGGCCGTAGCCGTCGACCAGGCCCGCGGAGGTCGCCAGGTCGCCGGCGATCGCGGTGAGCGCGGCGACGCCGAGGGCGGCCCCGATCTCGTGGCCGGTCATCATCAGCCCGGACGCCAGTCCCGAGTGCTCGACGGGTACGTCGCTCATCGCCGCGACCGCGATGGCCACGAACATCGGGCCGACGCCGGCGCCGACGAGCAGGAAGCCCGGGAGCACATCGGCGACGTACGACGTACCGCCGGCGCGCGACGCGAGCAGCAGCGCTCCCCCGGCCATCACCACCAGGCCGACGAGGATCAGCACCCGCGGCCCGACGTGGCCGATCAGCTTCGACGCGATCGCGGCCGACACCGTGATCGCCGCGGCCAGCGGCAGGAACTCCAGGCCCGCGACGACGGCGGAGGCGCCGACGACCGTCTGCAGGTACAGCGAGCTCAGGAAGATCGCGCCGACCACGGCACCGGTGACGCCCGCCATCACCACGGACGCGGAGACCAGCGACCGGACCCGCCAGGTCGCCGGCGGCACCAGCGGGTCGACGGCGCGGCGCTCGGTGCGCGCGAAGCCGGTCAGCAGCACCGCGGCGGCGGCCAGCACGAGCCAGGTGCGAGGTGCGTCCCAGCCGGCCGACCGGGTCCACTCGATGCCGAGCACCAGGGACAGCAGGCCGGTGACCAGCAGCAGCGCGCCGGGGACGTCGAGGCCGCGCAGCGCACCGCGCCGGCCGGTGCCGCGGGCCACCGCGCGCAGAGTGCCGACGACGACGGCGACGCCGATCGGCACGTTGATGAAGAACACCGCGCGCCAGCCGAGCCCGCTGGTCAGCGCACCGCCGAAGAGCACGCCGGCGGCGATGCCGAGGCTGCCGACGGTGCCCCAGACGGCGAGCGCGGTCTGGCGCTGGCGACCGGCGTAGGCGGTCATCACGATGGAGAGCGCCGCCGGGGTGAGCAGCGCGGCGCCGGCGCCCTGCGCGGCGCGGGACAGGATCAGGGTGAGCGGGGTCTGCGCCAGCCCGCTGACCAGCGAGGCCACGGTGAACAGCCCGACGCCGGCGAGGAACGCGCGGCGGCGGTCGACCAGGTCGGCGACCCGGCCGCCGAGCAGCAGCAGGCCGCCGGACAGCAGCACGTAGGCGCTGATCGTCCACTGGTAGTCGCCGGAGGAGAGCTGCAGGGACCGGCTGATGGACGGCAGCGCGACGTTCACGACGGACACGTCCAGGACGACCATGAACTGGGCGGCGATCATCAGGGCGAAGACCGTCCACGGGCGGCGCGGCTCGTCCGCGTCCGGGGTGGCGGTCACGGGTTGTGGTGCGGCGTGGGCCGACATGTCTGCTCCTCGGGTGGGGTGACGGGGTCGGGTCCCACGGTCGCGGTGAAAGGGGTCGGGTCTCGCCGGGGAAATCGCCAGGTTTCCGCCCTGGGACCGCCGGGTGCGCTGGTACGGTCGCGCCCGTGCTGGCCGGACGGGAGGACGAGCGCGCGGCGCTCGCGGGGCTGCTCGACGCCGCCCGCGACGGGCATGGCGGCGCGCTGGTCGTGCACGGGGTCGCGGGTGCGGGCAAGTCGACCCTGCTCGCCGATGCCGCTCGTGCGGCGTCGGACCTGCGGGTGCTGCGCACCTCCGGCGTCGAGTCGGAGTCTCCGCTGGCGTTCGCCGCCCTGCAGCGGCTGCTGTGGCCGCTGCGTGCGGGCATCGACGCGCTGCCCGACCCGCAGCGGACCGCCGTACGCGCCGCGATGGGGGCGGCCGAGGGCGACGGCGACCGGTTCCTCGCCTTCCTCGGCACGCTGAGCCTGCTCGCCGACGCCGCGGAGGGGTCGCCGCTGCTCGCCGTCGTCGACGACGCGCACTGGCTCGACGACGCGTC
>JABFXA010000110.1 GCA_013361955.1 Nocardioidaceae bacterium | reverse complement strand
TGGTCGCCGTGGGCGGAGACGGGATGCTCGCGTCGGTGGGCGAGGCGATGGTGGCCGCGCAGGGCGTGCTCGGCATCGTGCCGTCCGGGCGCGGCAACGACTTCGCCCGGATGCTGGGGCTGCCGACCGACCCGGCGGGCGTCGCCGACGTGCTGCTGCACGGCGCCCCGGCGAAGGTCGACGTGGTCGCCGCCGGCCGGGCCACCGTGCTCGGAAGTGTCTACGCCGGTGTCGACTCGCTGGCCTCCGAGATCGTCGACCGGGCCCGCCGGGTGCCGCGGTCGCTGCAGTACCCCTACGCCGCGCTCCGCTCGGTGCTCACCTTCGCGCCGACCCGGTTCACCGTCGACGTCGACGGCGAGCGTTTCGAGGAGGACGCGTTCACGGTGGTGGTCGCGAACTCCGGCTACTACGGCGCGGGCATGCGGATCGCGCCCGAGGCTTCGCTGACCGACGGGCTGCTCGACGTGGTGCTGGTGCGCGCGGCGTCGCGGCTGCGCCTGGCGCGGAACCTGCCGCGGCTCTACGACGGCAGCCACGTCGACCTCGACGACGTCGTGGTCCGGCGCGGCACCGAGGTGCGGATCTCGAGCGCCCGCCCGGTCACGGCGTACGGCGACGGCGAGCGCCTCGCGCCGCTGCCGCTGACCGCCTCCGTCCGGCCAGCCGCGCTGCAGGTGCTCACCCGCTAGCTGTACCCGGCCAGGACGTTGGTAGCTGGTGTCGGTGTCTTGACGTGAGGAGAACCCCCGGTTGGGGTGTGGCTTGTCTAGAACCCACTCCTCCCGGAGGTTCTCCGTGTCTCACGCTAACGCCCGTACCACCGTTCTTGGCCGGTTGCTGATCGTGCAGCGGTACCACGCCGGCTGGCCCCAGGCTCACATCGCTGCGGCGATGGGCGTCTCCCGCAAGTGCGTGAAGACGTGGCTGGATCGATACGCCCGCGAGGGTGAGGCCGGGCTGCAGACCCGGTCGTCGCGGCCACACACGATGCCGACGCGCACCTCTGCGGTGGTCGAGCAGCAGATCGTGGAGTTGCGCACACGCGAGCGGCGTGGTCCGGACTGGATCGGCGCCGAGCTCGGGGTCCCGGCCCGGACGGTCTCGCGGGTGCTGGCCCGGCACCAGGTCCCGCATCTCGCGGTGCTGGATCCGATCACCGGAGAGCTGATCCGGGCCTCCCGGGTCACCGCGCACACCTACCAGCGGGACCGGCCCGGCGAACTGGTGCACATGGACGTGAAGAAGCTCGGCAAGATCCCCGACGGCGGCGGCTGGCGCGCCGAAGGCCAGGCCACCATCAACCATCGCTCCCGAGACCGACGGACCCGGATCGGCTACGACTACGTCCACTCGCTGGTCGACGACTACTCGAGACTGGCCTACTCCGAGGTCCTGCCCGACCAGAAGGGCACCACCTGCGCTGCATTCCTCACCCGCGCCGCGGCCTACTTCGCCGGCCACGGCATCACCCGCATCGAACGCATCATGACCGACAACGCCTGGGCCTACCGCTACTCGCTGCGCGAGGTCGTCGAACAACTCGGTGCCCGCCAGAAGTTCATCAAGCCGCACTGCCCCTGGCAGAACGGCAAGGCCGAAAGGCTGAACCGGACCCTGCAGACCGAATGGGCCTACCGCCGCGTCTACACCAGCAACGACGAACGCACCGCCGCCCTTGCGCCCTGGATCGAGCACTACAACACTCAACGTCGCCACAGCGCACTGAAGGGACTCCCACCCATCAGCCGAGTGCTACCAACCTGATGACTCGGTACAGCTAGCGCATCGACCAGACCAGCAGCTCCGTGTCCTCGCTCGCGGTCACCCGGCGGTCGTCCTCGCCGGTGAGGCGGAGCGCGTCGGCCTCGTCGAGCGCGCCGACGCCGTCGACGTCGACCGAGCCGCGGGTGACGAACACGTGCACGTGCGGCGCGGCCGGCAGGTCGAGCGCGGAACCGGCGCCGGGCCGGGCGGCGAGCAGCACCGCGCCGCCCGTGTGCACCCGCAGTGCCGCGTCGACGGACGGGTCACCGGATGCGAGCGGCACCAGACCGCCGCCGGCGAGCGCGTCGTCGACGTCGCGCTGGGCGTATGAGGGGTCGAGGCCGGGCTCGTCGGGGCGCAACCACATCTGCACGAAGCGGGTCGGCCCCGGGATGCCGCCGGCGTCGTTGGTCTCGGCGTGCCGCACGCCGCGGCCGGCGCTGAGCCGCTGCACCAGCCCCGGGTGCACCAGCCCGCCGTTGCCGGCGGTGTCCTGGTGGTGCAGCGCCCCCTCGAGCACCCACGTCACGATCTCCACGTCGGTGTGCGGGTGCTCGGGGTAACCGGCCCCTGGTTCCAACAGCTCGTCGTTGTGCGCGACCAGCACCGCGAATCCGACGTTGCCGGGGTCGTAGTGCGCGCCGAACGAGAACGAGTGCCGAGTGGTGACCCCCTCGGCCTCGGTGCGGAACCGGTCGCTCCCGCGGCGGACCTCGATCACGCGGCGGCCTCCCGGACCAGCGCGAGCGCGTCGTCGACCGACCCGGCCGGGTCGGTCACCGGGAAGAGCACGCCGCGCACCGTGCGCTCGCCGTCGAGCACCAGGGTCAGCCGCTTGAGCCGGTCGACGCCGGCGGCCCGGAAGGTCGGCAGCCGCAGCGACGCGGCCAGCGCGAGGTCGTCGTCGGAGAGCAGCGGGAAGGGCAGCCGGGTGTGCCCGGCGAACGCCGCGAGCTGGTCCGGGCGCTGGGTGCTCACGCCGTGCACG
>JABFXA010000417.1 GCA_013361955.1 Nocardioidaceae bacterium | reverse complement strand
GCCTCGACCTCCGCGTGCGCCGACCGCAGCTGGGCGGCCGACCGGGCCAGGCTGATCGTGCCGCCCTTCTTGGCCCGGGCGTCGATGCCCTCGGCGTCGGCGGCGGCGAGCACCTCGTCGACGGTGGCCCGCATCGCCTGGTGCTGGCGCAGCGCGGCCTCACGGCTCGAGCCGGGCAGCCCGGCCAGCGTGGACAGCGACGCGGGGAAGAGCGCCGAGCACCAGCCGCCGTTGCGGCCCGAGGCGCCGAAGCCCGCCGTCTCGGCCTCGACCACCAGCACCCGCAGCGACGGGTCCTCGCGGAGCAGGTAGCAGGCGGTCCACAGGCCGGTCAGCCCGGCCCCGACCACCGCCACGTCGACCCGGGCGTCGCCGTCGAGCGCCGGCCGCGGCGTCCAGTCGTCGTCGGCGGTCTCGTGCCACAGCGAGAGCGCGGCGTACGAGCCGGGCTCCTGGCTCAGCGCACGCCCCACGAGTAGGTCTGCTTGCGCAGCTCGAGGTACATGAACGTCTCGGTGGACTCGACGTTGGGAATGGTGCGGATCTTGCTGGACAGCACCGACAGCAGCGCCTCGTCGCTCTCGCAGACCACCTCGACGAGCAGGTCGTAGGAGCCGGCGGTGATGACGACGTAGTCGACCTCCTCGAGCGCCGCGACCGCGTCGGCCACCGGCTCGAGCTCGCCGCGCACCTTGATCCCGATCATCGCCTGGCGGGCGAAGCCGAGCTCGAGCGGGTCGGTCACGGCGACCACCTGCATCACGCCGCTGTCGACCAGCCGCTGCACGCGCTGCCGCACCGCCGCCTCGGAGAGCCCCACGACCTTGCCGATCGCGGCGTACGACCGCCGCCCGTCCTGCTGGAGCTCCTCGATGATGGACTTCGAGACGTCGTCCAGCACGACGCGCGTGCCGTTGGTCGAGCTGCGGGTGGCCACGCGCAGATGGTGGCAGCCGGAACGCGGCCGAGTCAAAGAAATCACTGGGAAAAACCGAAGGATTTCGTTGCAGAAGTGTTTCCATCCCACTGAATCCCTTGTTCGTGCTCCTATGGTCTGACAGGATCCACTGACCCTTCTGGGAGCCCCAGCAACGAGAGGACCATGGTCGCCATGCCCCGGTTCCAGCCCTCGCCCGACGCCCTGCGCCGCGTCCAGGCATCGCGGTCGGTCGACCGTCGCACGTTCCTCCGAGCGGCCGGGCTGGCCGGGCTCGGACTCGGCGCCCCGAGCCTGCTGTCGGCGTGCGGCACGCCGGCCGCCAAGCAGACCGCCTCGTCGTGCCGGAGCACCGACCTGTCCGCCCAGGAGAAGACGCTGCACTTCTCCAACTGGCCGCTGTACATCGACGAGGAGAAGGTGACCCAGAACGGCAAGAAGGTCACGGTGTTCCCGTCGCTGCAGAACTTCGAGAAGCAGAGCGGCATCAAGGTCGACTACGTCACCGACGTCAACGACAACTCCGAGTTCTTCGGGGTCGTCCGCAACCAGCTCGCCGACTGCCAGCCGACCGGGCGCGACATCATGGTGCTCACCGACTGGATGGCCGCGCGGATGGTCGATCTCGGCTGGCTGCAGAAGCTCGACAAGTCCAAGCTCCCGAACGTCGAGGCCAACCTGGTCAGCACCCTGAAGTCGCCCACCTGGGACAAGGAGCGCAGCTACTCCGTGCCGTGGCAGAGCGGTCTGACCGGCATCGCCTACAACGCGAAGCTGACGAAGGAGGTCAAGAGCTTCGACGAGCTCCTGACGCGCTCCGACCTCAAGGGCAAGATCAGCCTGCTCTCCGAGATGCACGACACGATGCTGTTCATGCTGCTGCTCGTGGGCGCCGACCCGGAGGACTTCACCGACGACGAGTTCGGCCAGGCCATCGACCGGCTGCAGAAGGCGACCGATGCCGGTCAGGTGCGGGCGTTCACCGGCAACGAGTACGCCCAGGACCTCGCCAAGGGCAACATCGTGGCGTGCGAGGCGTGGTCGGGCGACATCATCCAGCTGCAGTTCGACAACCCGGACATCAAGTTCGTCGCTCCCGAGGAGGGCCTCGCCCTGTGGAGCGACAACATGCTGGTGCCGAACAAGTCCAGCCACAAGACCAACGCCGAGGACCTGATGAACTTCTACTACGACCCCGAGAACGCGGCGACGCTCGCGGCCTGGGTCAACTACATCTGCCCCGTCGACGGGGCCAAGGAGGCGATGACCAAGATCGACAAGTCCCTGGTCGACAACGAGCTGATCTTCCCCACCTCGGAGCTGCTGTCGAACGCCAAGGACTTCATGGGCCTCGACCAGCGGACCGAGCAGAAGTACCAGAAGCAGTTCGCAACGGTGATCGGAGCCTGATTCGGGTGAGCGACCGGGACACGGACCAGCGGGAGCAGCACGATCGGACCGAGGCGGGCGCCGACCTGACGTTGACCTCGATCACCAAGCGGTTCGGCGCGTTCACGGCGGTGGACGACCTCGACCTCGTGGTGGAGCAGGGGCGGTTCTTCGCCCTGCTCGGGCCGTCCGGCTGTGGCAAGACCACGACCCTGCGGATGGTCGCCGGGCTCGAGGAGCCGACCAGCGGACGGATCGAGATCGCCGGGCGTGACATCAGCCGGCTCAAGCCGTACAAGCGGCCGGTCAACACCGTCTTCCAGAGCTACGCCCTCTTCCCGCACCTGGACATCTCGGAGAACGTCGCCTTCGGGCTGCGACGGCGCGGCGTGAGGGACGTGAAGCGGCAGGTCGGCGAGATGCTCGAGCTGGTGGAGCTCGGCGGGTACGGCAAGCGTCGTCCCGCGCAGCTCTCCGGCGGCCAACAGCAGCGCGTCGCGCTCGCCCGTGCGCTGATCAACCGGCCCCAGGTGCTGCTGCTCGACGAGCCGCTCGGCGCGCTCGACCTCAAGCTGCGCCGGCAGATGCAGATCGAGCTCAAGCGGATCCAGACCGAGGTCGGGATCACGTTCGTGCACGTCACGCACGACCAGGAGGAGGCCATGACCATGGCCGACACCATCGCGGTGATGAACCAGGGCGTCATCGAGCAGATGGGTGCCCCGCACGAGCTGTACGACTCGCCGGCGACCACGTTCGTCTCCAACTTCCTCGGGCAGTCGAACCTGGTGAGGGCCGAGGTCGTCGCTCGCGACGGCGAGCGCGTCGTGGTGGACGCGTTCGGCAGCAAGCTGGTGGCCCCGACCGGTCGCGCGCGCCGCACCGAGGGCAAGGTCTGGGTCGGTGTCCGTCCCGAGAAGGTCTTCCTGGCCCGGGCGGGCAGCGAGACCGGTGACGACAGCAACGTCCTGGGCGCGGGCACGGTCAGCGACGTGAGCTTCATCGGGGTGAGCACCCAGTACCTGGTCGCCATGCCGTGGGGCCAGGAGCTGACGGTGTTCGAGCAGAACAGCGGCGCCCGCGACGGGTTCCGCGTCGGCGACCAGGTCGACCTGCACTGGTCCGCGGCGCACACCTTCCTCCTCGACGCCGACCAGGACGCGCACGCGGGCGACGAGTCCTACGCCGCGATGGCCGGCGCCTCCGCGTCATGAGCATCGCCCAGGCCGGCGTCACGACCGAGGGCCTGACCGGACCCGAGCCCGCGCCTCCGGTGCGCAGGAGGTCCAAGGCGGGCTACCTCCTGCTGCTGCCCGGCATGCTCTGGCTCGTCGTGTTCTTCCTGGTGCCGACCATCCAGCTGATGGCCACCTCGCTCTACGACCCGAACGGGTCGCTGGAGACCGGCTACACGATGACCGGGTCCATCTCCAACTACTGGACCGCGCTCTCGACGTTCCAGGCGCCGTTCCTGCGTTCGCTTCTGTACGCCGGCATCGCGACGCTGCTCGCGCTGCTGCTGGCCTACCCGCTCGCGTACGCCATCGCGTTCAAGGCGGGGCGGTGGAAGAACGCCATGCTGGTGCTGGTCATCGCGCCGTTCTTCACGAGCTTCCTGGTGCGCACCCTCGCATGGAAGTCGATCCTGTCGGACAACGGGTTCATCGTCAGCACGCTGAAGGACCTGCACGTGCTGCCGCCGGACGGCCGGCTGCTCGCCACGTCCGTCGCGGTCATCACCGGCCTGACCTACAACTTCGTCCCGTTCATGGTGCTTCCGCTGTACGCCAGCCTGGAGAAGATCGACCTCCGGCTGGTGGAGGCGAGCAAGGACCTCTACGCCGACGGGTTCACGTCGTTCCGCAAGGTGACGTTGCCGCTGTCGATGCCGGGGCTGGTCGCCGGCACCCTGCTGACCTTCATCCCGGCCGCCGGTGACTACATCAACGCCGAGCTGCTCGGGACCCCGCAGCAGTACATGATCGGCAACGTCATCGACAACCTGTTCCTGGTCCAGCTCGACTACCCGATCGCGGCGTCGTGCTCCGTCATCCTGATGCTGGCCATCGTCGCCATGGTGCTCGTCTACGTCCGCCGGGCCGGGACCGAGGAGCTGCTGTGACGCGTGTCGGACGCTGGGCGGTCGACCACCTCGTGATGGTGGTCGCGATCCTGGTGCTGCTCTACATGTTCCTGCCGATCTTCTTCGTCGTGCTGATGTCGTTCAACGCGCCGGCCAGCAGGCTCTCCTACGAGTTCGACTCGTTCACGCTGAGCAACTGGACGGACCCCTGCGGTCCGGCCGGGATGTGCCAGTCGGTCGTGATGAGCCTGCAGATCGGGTTCCTGGCCACGCTGGGCGCGACCCTCCTCGGCACGCTGGTCGCCTTCGCCCTGGTGCGGCACCGGTTCCGCGGACGGGCCGCGACCAGCCTGCTGATCTTCCTGCCCATGGCGACCCCCGAGGTGGTGATGGGGTCGTCCCTGCTGGCCCTGTTCACGAGCGCCGGCCTGTCCGGGAAGCTCGGGTTCTGGTCGATCCTGGTCGCGCACATCATGTTCTGCCTGTCGTTCGTCGTCGTGACCGTCAAGGCCCGCCTCGCCGGGCTCGACTCGTCCCTGGAGCAGGCGGCCATGGACCTCTACGCCAACGAGTGGCAGGCCTTCTGGCGGGTCACCTTCCCCCTGGTGTTCCCGGGCATCCTGGCGGCTGCGCTGCTGAGCTTCTCGCTGTCGTTCGACGACTTCATCGTCACGAACTTCAACCACGGCAACACGATTACCTTCCCGATGTTCGTGTGGGGTTCCGCCCAGCGCGGCATCCCGCCGCAGGTGAACGTCGTCGGCACGGTGATGTTCATGGTCGCGCTGCTGCTGGTGGTGGCCGGCGGGGTGTTCCAGCGCCGTCGTCCGGCGTGACCGAACGCGCCGACCGGGCGCTCGCGGACGCCTCGCCGTCGGTCTTCTGGCTGGACGACCCGGCCCGCCCGGAGCCGCTGCCGCGGCTGGCCGGGCCCGACCGTGCCGACCTGGCCGTGGTCGGCGGCGGCTACACCGGGCTGTGGGCGGCGCTGCGGGCCAAGGAGCGCGACCCGTCGCGCGACGTGGTGCTGGTCGAGGCCGGGCACTGCGGCGACCAGGCCAGCGGCCGCAACGGCGGGTTCGCCTCGGCCAGCCTCACCCACGGGTTCGCCAACGGGCAGCAGCGCTGGCCCGGCGAGCTCGCCGAGCTCGACCGGCTGGGGGCGGCGAACCTCGCCGCCATCGGCGACACCATCGCCCGGCACCGCATCGACTGCCGGTGGGAGACCACCGGCGAGCTCTCCGTCGCCGCCGCCCCGCACGAGGCCGACGACCTCGCCGCGTACGCCGAGGAGATGACGGCCGCGGGCCACGACGTGCGGTTCCTCGACACCGACCAGGTGCGGACGCAGGTCGCCTCGCCGACGTACGTCGCGGGGCTGTGGGACCGGCACGGCACCGCGATGGTGGAGCCGGCCCGGCTGGCCTGGGGGCTGCGCGACGCCGCGCTGGCGGCGGGCGTGCGGATCCACGAGGGCACCACGGTCACCGCGCTCGACGAGCGGCCGGGCGGGGTCGTGCTGCACACCCCGCACGGCGAGGTGCGCGCCGAGCGGGTGGTACTCGGTACCAACGCGTTCCCGCCGCTGCTGCGCCGGCTCCGGCTGCTGACCGTGCCGGTCTACGACTACGTGCTGGTCACCGAGCCGCTGTCCGCCGAGCAGAAGCGTGCGGTCGGCTGGGAGAACCGGCAGGGTGTCGGCGACGCGTCGAACATGTTCCACTACTACCGGCTCACCCGCGACGACCGGATCCTCTGGGGCGGCTACGACGCGGTCTACTACTACGGCAGCCGGATCGAGCCGCGGCTCGAGCAGCACGGTTCCACGCACCGGCGGCTCGCCGAGCACTTCCTGGCCGCCTTCCCGCAGCTCGAGGGGATCCGGTTCACGCACCGCTGGGCCGGCGTCATCGACACCTGCACCCGCTTCTCGGCGTTCTTCGGCACGGCGTACGACGGCACGGTGGCGTACGCGCTCGGCTACACCGGGCTCGGCGTCGCGGCCACCCGGTTCGGCGCCGACGTGGCGCTCGACCTGCTCACCGGCGAGGAGACCGAGCGCACCCGGCTGGCGATGGTCCGGGAGCGGCCGCTGCCGTTCCCGCCCGAGCCGCTGCGCTACGCGGGCATCTCGCTGACCCGCTGGTCGATGGCGCGCGCCGACGCGAGCGGCGGCCGCCGCAACCTGTGGCTGCGCGCGCTCGACGCCGCGGGCCTCGGTTTCGACTCCTGACCGACCCGTCCACCGGACCCAGGAGTTCCGTTGAACGTGTGATTGATGTCACCAAGCGCGGGGTAGGCGATCAGAGAACCCGGCGCCTCCGAGTGCGCCGGAGGAAGGTTTTTTTCGCCATGACCATGGACCCCTCGAAGGCGGCAGCGTCCCAGGAGGTACAGGGCACGGAGGAGCATCGTCGCCAGATCCGCAAGGCGGCCTTCGCCAGCACGGTCGGCACCACGATCGAGTGGTACGACTACTTCCTGTACGGGACCGCAGCCGCGCTCGTGTTCCCGGATGTGTTCTTCCCGGAATCGTCGTCGTACGTCGGCACCTTGGAGTCGTTCGCGACCTACTTCGTCGGATTTGCCGCACGCCCGATCGGCGCCGCTTTGTTCGGGCACTGGGGCGACCGCATCGGACGCAAGGCCACGCTGATCGTGACCCTGCTGCTGATGGGGGTCGCCACCACCCTCATCGGCGTGCTGCCCGGCGCGGCCAGCATCGGCGCCCTCGCGCCGCTGCTGCTCGTCCTGCTGCGCGTGCTCCAGGGCGTCGCGGTCGGCGGCGAGTGGTCCGGCTCGGTGCTCCTGTCGATGGAGTGGGGTGACCAGCGCCGGCGCGGCCTGATGGGCTCGTGGCCGCAGCTCGGCGTCGCCAGCGGCCTGATCCTCGGCACCGGCTTCCTGACCCTGATGAACACGTTCGTGGGCGAGGAAGCGTTCGCCAGCTGGGGCTGGCGCATCCCGTTCCTGTTCAGCCTGGTGCTGGTCGGCGTCGGCCTGTACATCCGGCTGCAGATCCTCGAGACCCCGATGTTCGCGAAGGTCGTCGAGCAGCAGGCCGTGCGCCGCGCGCCGGTGGCCGAGGTCATCAAGCGCCACCCCAAGGAGATCGTGCTCTCCGCGCTGGTGCGGATGTCGGAGCAGATGCCGTTCTACGTGGTCACCGCCTTCGTGCTGGCCTACCTCACCGACGACGCCCACGGCTACGGCACGAACTTCGTGCTGATCGGCACGCTGGTCGCGGCCGCGATCGAGTTCGCGCTGATCCCGGTGTTCGGCCACATGTCGGACGTCGTCGGGCGGAAGCGGCTGTACATGACCGGCGCCGCGCTGATGGGGGTGTGGGGCTTCGTGTACTTCGCGATGCTCGACAGCGGCGTGGCCTGGCTGGTGTTCGTGGCGTTGGCGCTCGGGCTGATCCCGCACGCCATCCAGTACGGCCCGCAGGCCTCGCTGATCGCCGAGTCGTTCCCGACCTCGCTGCGCTACGGCGGCGCCGGGCTCGGCTACCAGCTCTCGTCGATCGTGGCCGGCGGACCGGCCGCGCTGGTCGCGACGTTCCTGATCCACCAGTTCGGGACCGGCTACGCGGTGTCGGTCTACATCCTGGTGTCGGCCGTGATCACGCTGGCCGCGTGTGCGGCACTGCCCGACCGCAGCCGAGCGGACATCGCGGACGACGCGACGTACGCCAAGGACGCGGTGCGGACGGCGCCCTGACGCACGGGCATGAGG
This sequence comes from Nocardioidaceae bacterium, assembly GCA_013361955.1. Classification (GTDB taxonomy): domain Bacteria; phylum Actinomycetota; class Actinomycetes; order Propionibacteriales; family Nocardioidaceae; genus Nocardioides_B. Next base: position 3,476 of record JABFXA010000417.1, on the reverse strand, counting down.
GAGGGGTCGGCCCCGGGGGCCGACCCCTCACCTGCCCCACAACCGGCTCGGGTCAGAGCTTGGTCTCCGCCTCGGTGAGCACCGAGCGCAGGATCTGCTCCATCTCGTCGAAGTGCTGCTGGTCGCAGATCAGCGGCGGCGACAGCTGGATCACCGGATCGCCCCGGTCGTCGGCGCGGCAGTACAGGCCCGCCTCGTACAGCGCCTTGGACAGGAAGCCACGCAGCAGCTTCTCGGACTCGGCGTCGTCGAACGTCGCCTTGGTCGCCTTGTCCTTCACCAGCTCGATGCCGTAGAAGTACCCGTCGCCCCGGACGTCGCCCACCAGCGGCAGGTCGGTCAGCTTCTCGAGCGTGGACCGGAACGCGTCCTGGTTGCTCAGCACGTGCCGGTTGATGCCCTCACGCTCGAAGATGTCGAGGTTCGCCAGCCCCACCGCGGTGGAGACCGGGTGCCCGCCGAACGTGTAGCCGTGCGCGAACGACGCGGTGCCGTGCAGGAACGGCTCCATCAGCTTGTCGGAGGCGATCATCGCGCCGAGCGGGGCGTAGCCGGAGGTGATGCCCTTGGCGCAGGTGATCATGTCCGGCTCGTAGCCATAGCGCTCGGCGCCGAACATGTGGCCGAGCCGTCCGAACGCGCAGATCACCTCGTCGGACACCAGCAGCACGTCGTACTCGTCGCAGATCTCGCGGACCCGCTGGAAGTAGCCGGGCGGCGGCGGGAAGCAGCCGCCGGCGTTCTGCACCGGCTCGAGGAACACCGCGGCGACGGTGTCCGGGCCCTCGTTCTCGATCGCGACCGCGACCTGGTCGGCGGCCCAGCGGCCGAACGCCTCCAGGTCGTCGCCGTGCTCGGGCGCCCGGTAGAAGTTGGTGTTCGGCACCCGGAACGTCGAGGGCACCAGCGGCTCGAACTGCTGCTTCAGCGGCGGCAGCCCGGTGATCGACAGCGCGCCCTGGGTGGTGCCGTGGTACGCGATCGCGCGGCTGATCACCTTGTGCTTGAGCGGCTTGTCGACGAGCTTGAAGTAGTTCTTCGCGAGCTTCCACGCGGTCTCGACGGCCTCGCCGCCGCCGCTGGTGAAGAACACCCGGTTCAGGTCGCCGGGGGCGTAGTTCGCGACCCGCTCCGCGAGCTCGATCGCGTTCGGGTGCGCGTAGGACCACAGCGGCATGAACGCCAGCTCGCGCGACTGCTTGGCCGCGGCCTCGGCGAGCTCGGTGCGGCCGTGGCCGAGCTGGCTCACGAACAGGCCGGCCAGCGCGTCGAGGTAGCGCCGGCCCTTGGCGTCGTAGATGTAGGCGCCCTCACCCTTGACGATCACCGGCACGTCGGCGGTGTCGTAGCTCGACATCCGGGTGAAGTGCATCCAGAGGTGCTCGCGCGCGGACTTCTGCAGGCCGGCGTAGGCCTCGTCGTCCAGGGCGGGGATCTGGTCGGAAACCATGCGGAGTTCTCTCCTCGGGGTCGGGGTGCTCCCATCGTGCCGCCCCGTCCCCGCTCGTGCAAGTGAATCCGTAGACGTCGACCCGCCGATCCGACCGACTTCGCCGTGTCCGGCTGGCCCGGCGACTGATTCCGTAGGCAGAATGGCGCCCGTGACGCGACCCGACCTGCTCTTCCGCAACGGCCACGTGTTCGACGGCCACCGGCACCTGCCCGCGCACGCCCTCGCCGTCGCCGACGGCCGGGTGCTCGCCGTGCTGCCCGAGCGCGAGGCCGCCGACCTCGACGCCCGCGAGGAGGTCGACCTGGCCGGCGGGCTGGTGCTGCCCGGCTTCCAGGACGCGCACGTGCACCCGGTGCAGGGCGGCGTCGAGCGGCGCCGCTGCGACCTGTCGGACCTCGGCACCCGGGAGGAGTACCTGGCCGAGGTGGCGGCGTACGTCGAGCGGCACCCGGACCGGCGCTGGGTGCTCGGCGGCGGCTGGTCGATGCCCGCCTTCGGCCCGACCGGCCCGACCTCCGCCGACTTCGACGCGGTGGTGGGGGAGCGGCCGGCGTTCCTGCTGAACCGCGACCACCACGGCGGCTGGGCGAGCAGCGCCGCGCTGCGCCTCGCCGGCGTCGACGCGTCGACCCCCGACCCCGCCGACGGACGCATCGAGCGTGACGCGGCGGGGAACCCGACCGGCACCCTCCACGAGGGCGCGATGGGGCTGGTGCGGTCGGTGCTGCCGCCGACCACCGAGCAGGAGTACGACGACGGCCTGCTGGTCGCGCAGGAGTACCTGCACTCCTTCGGCATCACCGCCTGGCAGGACGCGATCCTCGGCCGCTACGCGGGCACCGACGACCCCGCCCCGGCGTACCTCCGCGCCGTCGAGTCCGGGCGGCTCACCGCCCGCGTGCGCGGCGCGCTCTGGTGGGTGCGCGAACGCGGCCTCGAGCAGGTCGCCGACCTGCTGGAGCGGCGGGTGACGTACACGCTCGGTCGGCTCGACGCGGGCTCGGTGAAGGTGATGCAGGACGGGGTCGCCGAGAACTACACCGCCGCGATGTCCGTGCCGTACCGCGACGGCTGCGGCGCGCACACGCGCAACTCCGGGCTGTCGTTCGTCGACCCGGTGCTGCTGTGCGAGGCGGTCACCCGGCTCGACGCCGAGGGGTTCCAGGTGCATGTGCACGCGATCGGGGACCGAGCCGTCAGCGAGGCGCTCGACGCGTTCGCCGCCGCGCGTGCCACGAACGGGCCCTCGACCGCCCGGCACCACGTCGCGCACATCCAGATGGTGTCCCCGGCCGACCGGCGACGGTTCGCGGCGCTCGACGTCACGGCGAACATGCAGGCGCTCTGGGCGGCCAACGACGACGCGATGACCGAGATGACGCTGCCGTTCATCGGCGAGGAGCTGGCCGACTGGCAGTACCCGTTCGGCTCCCTCGCCGCCGCCGGCGCACGCCTCGCCGCCGGCAGCGACTGGCCGGTGACCACGCCCGACCCGCTCGCGGCGATCCACGTCGCGGTGAACCGGGTCGACCCCGACGATCCCCGCGAGCCGCTGCTGCCGGGGGAGGCGTTGAGCCCGGTGCAGGCGTTCACGGCGTACACCAGCGGGTCGGCGTACGTGAACCACCTCGACGACAGCGGCTCCCTCACCCCGGGCTTCCGTGCCGACCTGGCCGTGCTCGACCGCGACCCGCTCGCGGGTGAGCCGCTGGCCATCGCGTCCGCGCGGGCTGTGGCGACGTATGTGGACGGTGTGCGGGTCTGGTCATCCGCTGGTTGAGGTGTGCGCCCGCTGGCCTGTCGCTACCAGGGGGACTGTGTCTTGGGGTGGGGAATGGTGTTGGTGACCGGGCGTCTTGGGGTGACTCGTGTTCGCCTGGGGGTGCTCCGGGGGTACGCCGGGCGCTGCGGCGGCGCGTCGCCGACCGCCGGCTCCTGTTTCTGCCCTGGGTCGCGTTCGGCGTCCGGCGGTCGTCGCCGCGGCCAAGCCGCTTGACGCGCTCCGCCGCACCCCCTGCGCACC
>JABFXA010000153.1 GCA_013361955.1 Nocardioidaceae bacterium | reverse complement strand
CTGGGTCGCCTCCAGCTCGCCGGTCGCCTCGGCGGCGGGCTCGGACGAGGGACGAGCGGGCTCGGTGCCGACCGTGTCGATGTCGTCGCCGGTGTCGCCGAGGTCGGCCGCACGGCCGGCGGCCGCCGCGGCTCCCACCGCCGCGATCGCTCCGGTCGCGGGCAGGTCGCCGGTGTCGCCGGTCAGGTCGGGGTCGCGGTGCACCTGGGTGTCGGGACCGCCGTCGTCGACCGGCGGGAGGTCGCCGGCGGGCAGCATGCTGGTCGGTTCGTAGCCGGGCTGCGCGGTGGCCGCGGGATCGCCGATGTAGTCGCTCAGCGCGGCGTAGATCTCGTGCGCGGTGAGGATCGGCATCGCGCTGGCGTGCCCGTCGGCGTTGAGCACCCGGTCGCAGACCGCGTCGAGCGGGCGAGGTACTCCGGCGCGCACCTGCCGGGGCCGCAGCGGTCGACCGTGCTCGGCGGGGGCGGACGGCACCATCGACCCCTCGGTGCCCGGCCACTTGCCGACCAGCGCGGCGTACAGCAGCGCGGCCAGGTTGATCACGTCGGCCTCGTGGGCGCTGACCGGCTCGCCGCCGGTGACCCGGAGCTGGTCGCGGCCGCGCAGCACCGCGTCGACCACGAAGCCGACCAGCTTGACCGCGCCGGCCTCGGTGATGATGACGTTCTCGGGGATCAGCCGGCCGTGCGCGACCCCGTTGCGGTGCGCGGCGGCGATCGCCTCGGCGACCTCCTTGACCACCCAGGCGGCGCGGCGCGGCGGCAGCGGCCCCTCGCCGAGGAGCCGGTCGAGCGAGATGCCGGAGCCCCACTCGTTGACGACGTACACGACGCCGTCGACGCGGGCGGCGTCGAGAACCCGCAACAGGTGCGCGTCGGTGACCAGGGCGGACGTGCGGGCCGCGGTGAGCAGCGAGTCCGCGCGGTCGTCGTCGTCGGGCAGCACGTGCACCGCCACGCTGCGGGCGAGGATCTGGTCGGTGGCCCGCCAGAAGCGGGCACCGTCGGTCTCGTCGAGCAGGTCCTCGAGGACGAACCGACCGGCGAGGACGGTCCCGGCTCCGATGGGTGAGTCGGCCACGTCCCTCCTCGCGGGTTGGTCATCGGGTCGGCAGTGCGGACAGCCGGGCGGGCGGACCGGTGCCCGCGGGGGTGCCGACCTCGAACGTACATGCTACGGCGGGGCGGGCGGGGACCCTCAGCGACGTAGCCGGCTGGTGACCAGCGCCACGATGCTGGTGACCTCGGTGATCCGCAGCAGCCGAGCCAGACCGAGGAACACGCCGGCGTCGACCGCACCGGTCAGGACCAGCATCACGAAGGCCGCGACCTTGCCGCTCCCGCCCGGCCCGCTGCCGTCGGCGGCGGGCCACACCTGCGCGACACCGGTCCGGACCGCCCAGGCCGCGCCGGCCGCTACCGCGGCCGCGAGCAGCAGCCGGGCCAGGAAGCGGAACAGCGCCGGCGTCTCCAGCCCGCCGAGCACGTGCCGCAGCAGCGTGTACGACCCGACGGCGCCGACCAGGTACGACCCGACGTACGCCGCGACCAGGGCCGGCGCGGTGCCGGCCGGGGACACCCCGCCGGTGAGCACGACCGCGAGCACGATGTTCGTGCCGGCGATCACGCACTGCACCCAGAACACCGTGCGGGTGCGCTCGAGCGCGTAGAAGCCGCGCAGCATCAGGTAGTGCATGGTGAACAGCACCAGCCCGGGTGCGAACAGCGACAACGCGACCGCGAAGTCGGCGACGCTGTCCCCGGCCGCCCCGTAGCCGAAGATCACGTCGGCCAGGTCGAGCGCCATCACCGGCATCAGCAGCGCGAACGGCACGATCAGCGCGTACGCCGTGCGCAGCGTCGACGCGACCGTCCGGCCCACGCCCGCGAGGTCGCCGTCGGCGGCGTACGCCGAGAGCCTCGGCAGCATCGCGGTCGCCAGCGAGACCGTCGCGATCGAGTGCGGGACCATCGTGAGCAGGAACGAGTAGGAGTAGCTCGTGTAGCCGGTGCCCCGGCCGGCGCTCGCCTCGCAGGCGCTGGCGACCGCGTCCGCCGTGCCGGAGGACGCGATGCGCACCACCACCGTGTAGGCGACCTGGTTGACCACCACGAACAGCACGGTCCACACACCGAGCCGCAGGGTGTGCCCGAGGCCGGTGCCGCGGAAGTCGAAGCGCGGCCGGTACAGGAACCCGGCGCGGCGCAGGAACGGCAGCAGCACCAGGAACTGCGCGACGATGCCGAGCGTCGACCCCAGCCCGAGCAGCAGCTCCTGCCCGGTGCTGAAGCCGCCCACGACCGACCCGGGCCCGGAGATCGCAGACGGATCGCCGGTGCCGCACAGGTCGCGGACCGGCCCGTAGATCCACAGGTAGGTGCTGAGCACCAGCACCGCGATCACGTTGTTGGCGATCGGCGCCCACATCATCGGGCCGAAGCTGCCGCGGGAGTTCAGCACCTGCCCGACCAGCACGTACATCCCGTAGAAGAACACCTGCGGCAGGCAGTACCGCGCGAAGTCGATGACCGACTCCCGCTGCGAGGCCAGCTCGGGACCGAAGAAGCTCGGGTCGAGGAACAGCCGCATCAGCACCGGCGCGGTGAGCACCAGGACCGCGGTCACGCCGGCCAGGAACAGCGCCGCCAGCGTGATGATCCGGTTCGTGTACGCGTCGCCGCGGTCGGCGTCATGCTTCATGGCCCGCACCAGCTGCGGGACCAGCACCGCGTTGAACACCCCGCCGGCCAGCAGGATGTAGAGCATGTTCGGGATCGTGTTCGCGATCGTGAACACGTCGGCGTGCAGCTGGGTGCCGAGCGCGGCCGCCAGCAGCGCGTTGCGCACGAACCCGGACATCCGGGAGACGACCGTGCCGGCCGCCATCACCGCGCTCGACGTCAGGATGCTGGTGTTGTCGGACCGCTGGCGGTCGCCGGTCTCCGGCGGCGTCTGCTGCTCCGGCTGGGTCATGGGCTCACCCGGTCGTGGGGTCCGGAGGGGTCGGCGGGGTCGGCGGCCGAGGGCGTCTCGTCGCGGGGCAGCAGCGGGCCCGGGGTGCGCTGCCGGCGGCGGACGCGACGGACCAGCCGGACCACGATCGCCACGAACAGCACCGCGCCGCCGGCGCCGATGATCACCCAGATCACGGTGCTCACGTGGCTGGTGCGCACGTTGAACTGCGCGGTGCCGCCGACCGGGGTGCCGTCGGTGGTGGTCGCGAAGACCGTGACCGAGTGCACGCCGATGTCCGCGGAGCGGGCCTCCAGGCGGATCGCGGTGCGCTCACCGGGGCCGAGCTTGACCGGGTCGGGCTTGCTGACCTGGAGCCCGCCGCCACGCGCCTGCGCGGAGATGCCGACCGTGACCGGCTCCTCGAGGTCGTTGACCACCCGGATCGAGATCGCGCCCTCCTGGCTGGACATCATCACGAACGGCGGCCCCTCGACGTGCACCTCGGACATCTGGGCGCGCACGTAGTCGAGGGTGGAGGTGACCTGGTTCAGCGACTTCTGCGGCCGGTCGCGGGCGGCGCTGGAGGACGACAGCATCGCGATCCGGGCCAGCTCGTCGTCGACGGTGTCGTTGAGCGTGAGCAGCGCGGCGAACGACCGCCCGGTCTCGTCGAGGCGGCCGCTGGCCAGCAGGTTCGCGAGCGGCAGGTCCGACTTCCGGTCCGCCTTGGAGTAGACCGGCGGGTGCGGGTCGACCTCCTTCGACCGGTCGGAGGCGACCGTCGAGGGCAGGTCGACGAGCGCGAGCCACGGCTGGGACAGGCCGTCGAAGAACGCCGACTGGCTCCAGGCCCTGCCCGGGTTCCAGTACTGCGGCGTGCTCACCACCAGCGGCTGGCCGTGCGTCGGTCCGAGCGCGTGCAGCGCGGCCTCGCTGAGGATCCGCTGCCGCAGCGCCAGCGCCGCGAAGCGGGCGTTCGGTCGCGGGCCCCCCGACCCGGCCTGCCGGTCGACGAGCACCACCGGGGAGCGGTCCACCTGGCGGAGCACGGGTCCGGACTCGTCGGGGTAGGCGCTGTCGGAGAGCAGCACCGGCGTCTCGGTGGGCACCCGGCGCAGCGCCTTGCCGGGTAGCGACCCGGTGGTCGGGTCGACGATCGCGCTCGCCGCCGACGCGCCGTACCTCGCCATCGCCTGCGCGCTCAGGTCGGAGGCGCGCCGGTACGTCGCGCGCATCCGGCTGTCGAGCACCGAGGCGACGTCGAGGTCGCCGTACGGGACCCGCATCACGGTGTGCAGCGGCGCCTGCTGCCGGAACTCGTCGAGCCAGGCCCGCGCCTGCTGAGCCTCCGGCGAGGGCTCCGAGGACGAGCCCACGTCGCCGCCGTCGATGGGGTCGTCGCTCGCGCTCGGCGACGGGGCCGGGCTGGGGCCGGTCGACCCGCCGTCGCCCGAGGAGTCGGTGGTCGGGCCGGTGTCGAGCTTCGGGTTGTCGCGGGCGATGGACTCCACGGCGTCGAGCACCGCCGGGTCGACCACCCACGTGACGGGTTGTCGCGACTGCGACCCGAGTCCCAGCAAGCGGTCCAGACGACCGTCGGGGCCGACCAGGTGCTCCCAGCGGTTCGCCCGGAACAGCCGGCCCGCGGCGCCCCGGTGCACCGGCTCCTTGAACGGCACCACGACCGAGAGCCGGGTCCGCGCTCCCGCCCGCTGCGCCGCGGCCGGCACCAGCGGCATGAACGTGCGGGCCCGGCCGTCGGCGACCGAGTCCCGGCCGTTGTCGTCCTCGCCGAGCACGTGCACGCCGACCCAGTAGACGCCCGGGCTGCCGTCGATGCCGAGGTCCTGGCGGGGTACCGAGAGCTGGTAGGGCACCGCGGCGCCGGGCTCGAGGTCGCCGAGCACCTCGTAGAGACCCTCGCTGGCGAGCCGACCGCCCACCTCGGCCGCCGGGTCGCTGTCCGCCGCGTCGGCGAGCTGGGCGCGGTCGGTGATCGGGGACGACGAGACCAGCAGGTAGGCCTTGAGGTTGTTCCAGGTGTGGTCGGAGCGGTTGGTGACGGTGCCGCTGAGCGTGACCCGGCCGTGCTCCGGGATGGCGGAGGGGGTGAGCGTCTCGATGCTGACCCGCAGCGGCGTGCGGGCGCTCGCGGCCTCGGCCGCGGCGGCCCCCGGTGCCGCGGTGACCAGCGTCCCGAGCAACGCCGCGAGGACCGCAAGAAGACATGCGGGCACGCGGCCGGGGAAGGGGCTGGTCACACCGGCAAGGCTAACGACCTCCGGCCGTCCCCTAGAGTTGCCTGCCGTGTCCGAGCAGCCTCCCGCGTCCGACCGGCCCCCGGGCGGGCAGCCGGCCGGCGAGCCCCGGAGCATGCGCGCCGTCCAGGCCCGGGCGGTCCGCGAGCTGCTCCGCATCGCGCCGGTGGTCGACGAGCTGGGCAGCCGGTTCGCCGCCGCGGGCGAGGAGCTCGCGCTGGTCGGCGGCCCGGTGCGCGACGCGATGCTCGGGCGGCTGCACAACGACCTGGACTTCACCACCTCGGCGCGCCCGGAGCGCACCGAGGAGCTGCTGGCCGGGTGGGCCGACGCGATGTGGGACATGGGCCGGGACTTCGGCACGATCGGCGCCCGCAAGGGCGACTGGCAGGTCGAGGTGACGACGTACCGTGCGGACGCCTACACCTCGGAGTCCCGCAAGCCCGAGGTGGCGTACGGCGACAACCTGCGCGACGACCTGGTACGGCGCGACTTCACCGTCAACGCGATGGCGGTGCGGCTGCCGGACCGGACCTTCGAGGACCCGTTCGGCGGCATCGTCGACCTCGCGCACGGGGTGCTGCGCACGCCCGGCCGGGCCGAGGACTCCTTCTCCGACGACCCGCTGCGGATGCTGCGCGCGGCCCGGTTCGCGGCCCAGCTGGACTTCACGGTCGACCCGGCCGTGGTGGCGGCGATGCGCGACATGGCCGGCCGCATCGAGATCGTCTCCGCGGAGCGGGTCCGCGACGAGCTGGTGAAGCTGGTGCTCGCGCCGCACCCGCGCCGCGGGCTGTCGCTGCTGGTCGAGACCGGGCTCGCCGACCGGGTGCTGCCCGAGCTGCCGGCCCTGAAGCTCGAGCGCGACGAGCACCATCGGCACAAGGACGTCTACGAGCACACCCTGACCGTGCTGGAGCAGAGCATCGACCTCGAGGACCGGCTGCCCGACGGCGGTCCGGACTTCGTGTCCCGGTTCGCGGCACTGATGCACGACGTCGGCAAGCCGCGCACCCGCCGCTTCCTCGACGACGGCACCGTCACCTTCCACCACCACGACGTGGTCGGGGCCAAGATCACCCGCAGGCGGATGCGGGCGCTGCGGTTCTCCAACGAGACCACCGACGCGGTGGCGGAGCTGGTCGAGCTGCACCTGCGGTTCCACGGCTACGGCTCGGGCGAGTGGACCGACTCCGCGGTACGCCGCTACGTCCGCGACGCCGGCGACCAGCTGCACCGGCTGCACGTGCTCACCCGCGCGGACTGCACGACCCGCAACAGGCGCAAGGCCGAGCGGCTGCGCCGTACGTACGACGACCTGGAGGCGCGGATCGCCCGGCTGCAGGAGCAGGAGCAGCTCGACGCGATCCGCCCCGACCTCGACGGCAACCAGATCATGGCCGCGCTCGGGATCGGCCCGGGCCGCGAGGTCGGCGAGGCGTACCGGTTCCTGCTCGACCAGCGCCTCGAGCACGGGCCGATGTCCGAGGAGGACGCCACGGCCGCGCTGCTGGCCTGGTGGGCCGAGCAGCCCTAGCCCCTAGGCTCGGCCGCATGCAGAGCCAGCTCTTCGACCAGGCCAACCTCGAGGTGCAGGGCGAGCGGTTCGCGCTGCAGAACTCCCAGCTGCTCCGGGTCGCCCTCGGCGAGGACGTGCTCGCCGTGAAGGGCGCGATGGTGGCCTACCAGGGCCAGGTCCGCTTCGACCACGAGAAGTCCGGCGTCGGCCGGATGCTGAAGAAGATGGTCACCTCCGAGGACCTGCCGCTGATGCGGGTGACCGGGCAGGGCGAGGTGTTCTTCGCGCAGGGGGCCGGCTACGTCTACCTCGTGCAGCTCGCCGGCGACGGCATCAGCGTCAACGGCCGCAACCTGCTCGCGTTCGACGCCTCCCTGCAGTGGGACATCAACCGGGTCAAGGGTGCCGGGATGATGACCGGCGGCCTCTTCAACACCACCGTCACCGGCTCCGGCACGGTCGCGCTGTGCACCGTCGGGCACCCGGTGGTCCTGGACTGCTCGCAGCAGCCGACGTACGTCGACGTGCAGGCGTGCGTCGCCTGGTCGTCCCACCTGGTGCCCGACGTGGTGTCGTCGATGAACGTGAAGTCGATGCTGCGCGGCGGCTCCGGCGAGGCCTTCCAGTACGCCTTCCACGGCCCCGGCTTCGTCGTCGTGCAGCCCTCCGAGTGGCAGGGCACCACCTCCGGCCAGAGCGGCAGCAGCAGCGGCTTCCTCGGCGACCTGCTCGGCGGCTGACGCTCCTACCTCGGCGGGCCGCGAACGCCTCGCGCGCCGTGTCCACCACCCGGCCGCCGACCGCCTAGGGCTGGGCCCGTCGGCCCTCGGCGGCCTCGTCGACCACCCGCCGGACGCGGCGTTCGCGGGTCTCCGCCCGCTTCGCCGTGGTCACCCACTGCAGCATCACCTTGCGCGCCGACGGCGGGAACCCGTCCCACCCGGCGCGGGCGGCCGGCACCGCGTCGAGCGCCTCGGCCAGGTCCGCCGGCTCGGCCAGCGACTCCGCGGCGTCGAGGTGCGACCAGCTGCCGTCCGCCTTCGCCCGCTCCACCGCGGCCAGCCCGGCCGGGCGCATCCGGCCCTCGGCGAGGAGCCGCTCCACCCGATCCTTGTTGATCCGCGACCAACCGCTGCCGGGCCGACGGGGCGAGATCAGGGTCCGCCAGCGGTCGTCGTCGAGGCTGCCGGCCCGGCCGTCGATCCAGCCGTGCGCGAGCAGCACGCAGACCAGGTCCTCGTTGCCGACGTACGGTCCCCGGCCCTTCTTCCAGCGCACCAGCCAGGCGTCGCCGGCGTCGGGGTGATCGGCGAGCCAGGCGTCGAGGTGCTCCGCGGACAGCAGGTCGACGGTCAGCTCCGGGTCGCTCATGTGGTGGCCGGCACCTCCCGCGCGACCCGGGTGACCCGGGCGTACCAGGCGGCGGTCAGCCCGTACCCCGCGGCGACGAGCCCGAGGACGACGTACGACTTGCCGTCGCGCGGCAGCACCGCGCCGGCGACCGCGGCGGCGGCGACGAAGGCGACGTTGAAGATCACGTCGTACAGGGAGAAGACCCGGCCGCGGAACTCGTCGTCGACGTTCGTCTGCACCAGCGTGTCGACGACGATCTTGATGCCCTGGCTGGCCAGGCCCAGGAAGAACGCCGAGACCAGCAGCGCCGGCTGGGTGTACAGCGCGCCCGGGACGACCTGGGTGACCGCGGCGCCGACCAGCAGAGCCAGCACCCAGGTCCGCTGGGAGACCCGCTCGGTGACCAGGGGGGTGAGGACGGCGGCGGTGACGAACCCGGCACCGCTGACCAGCAGCGCGAGCGAGAGCTGCGCGAAGGCGGCGTCCACCTCGGTCGAGTCGTGGAAGTAGTTCCGGTAGAGCAGGATCAGCGCGACCGTCGAGACCCCGTAGAAGAAGCGGTGCGCGCCGATCGCGGTCAGGCCGTACGCCGCCGGGCGGCGCTGCTCGAGGTGCCGCAGGCCCTCCACCAGTCCTCGGGCCGCGTTGCCGACCGCCTCGCGGACCCCGGGGTGCTCCGGGTCGACGTCGGGGCCGAGCAGGTCGCGCGGGATGCGCAGTGCCAGCAGCCCGGCCACCCCGAAGAGCGCCGCGGCGAGCAGCAGCACGCCGACGTCGCTGCCGAGCAGCCCGTGCGCGAGCGTGCCGATGCCGGCCCCGACCAGCGCGGCGAGCGTGCCGGCGGTCGGGGTGAGCGCGTTCGCGGTGACCAGGTCCTCGCGCGCCACCACGTGCGGGAGCGCGGCCGACAGCCCGGCCAGCAGGAACCGGTTCACGGACAGGCAGACCAGGATCATCGCGAACAGCAACGGCCCGCGGAGGTCGGCGTGCACGGCCACCGCGAGCAGCGCGACGAGCCCGACCCGGGCGAAGTTGGCGCGGGCCAGCACCTGACGGCGTGACCACCGGTCGAGGAAGACGCCGACGAACGGGCCGAGGGCGCTGAACGGCAGCAGCACCACGGCGAGCGCCGCCGCGATCGCGCCGGGGGTCGGTGCGCGCTCCGGCGAGAACACGACGTACGCGGCCAGCGCGGCCTGGAACACGCCGTCCGTCAGCTGGCTGGCGATCCGGACCGCGAACAGCCGGCGGAACCAGGTGCCCCGCAGCAGGTGCACGAGGTGGCGCAGGGCCGTCATGGCGCGGTCACACCGCCATCCTCCCCTGCCGTCCCGGAAAGCGCGCACTCCCCGTGGTGACGGGCCACCAGGGGGAGTGCGGGTGAGACTTTTGGGATCAGCGATCCACGTCGCCCCTGATGAACGCCTCGACCTGCTCGCGGCCCTTGTCGTCGGGCATCTGCACCGGCGGGGACTTCATCAGGTACGTCGAGGCCGACAGGATCGGGCCGCCGATGCCGCGGTCCTTGGCGATCTTGGCCGCGCGGATCGCGTCGATGATGATGCCGGCGCTGTTCGGGGAGTCCCAGACCTCGAGCTTGTACTCGAGGTTCAGCGGCACGTCGCCGAACGCGCGGCCCTCGAGCCGGACGTAGGCCCACTTGAGGTCGTCGAGCCAGGCGACGTAGTCGGACGGCCCGATGTGCACGTTGCGGTCGGCCACCTTGCCGCCGAGCGGACCGGTGAGGTTCGAGGTCACCGACTGGGTCTTGGACACCTTCTTGGACTCCAGGCGCTCGCGCTCGAGCATGTTCTTGAAGTCCATGTTGCCGCCGACGTTGAGCTGGTAGGTGCGGTCGAGCACCACGCCGCGGTCCTCGAACAGCTTCGCGAGCACCCGGTGGGTGATGGTCGCGCCGACCTGCGACTTGATGTCGTCGCCGACGATCGGGACGCCGGCGTCCTCGAACTTCTTGGCCCACTCGGGGTCGGAGGCGATGAACACCGGCAGCGCGTTGACGAAGGCCACGCCCGCGTCGATCGCGCACTGCGCGTAGAACTTGTCGGCCGTCTCGGAGCCCACCGGCAGGTAGGACACCAGCACGTCGGCGCGCGCGTCCTTCAGCGCCTGCACGACGTCGACCGCCTCAGCGTCGGACTCCTCGATGGTCTCCAGGTAGTACTTCCCGAGCCCGTCGTACGTCGGACCGCGCTGGACGGTCACGCCGAGCGGCGGCACGTCGGCGATCTTGATGGTGTTGTTCTCGGAGTTGGCGATCGCCTCGGAGAGGTCGAAGCCGACCTTCTTGGCGTCGACGTCGAAGGCGGCGACGAACTCGACGTCGGAGACGTGGTACTCGCCGAACTGCACGTGCATGAGACCCGGCACCGACGCCTTCGGGTCGGCGTCGCGGTAGTAGTGCACGCCTTGGACCAGGGAGGAGGCGCAGTTGCCCACTCCCACGATTGCTACACGGACCGAACTCATCGGGTTGACTCCTTGCTGGCTGGACTACTCGATTGCTTCGCTGCCCGGGCCGACGCGGCTCGCCGGGCGGACCTGGTGGACTTCTTCGTCCGGGTCGGGGGTGCTTCTGCAGGCGCCGGGGTGGGCTCGGCCGGCTGGGTGGGCTCGACGTCGACGTCGACGCGCCGCTCGGCGTTGATCAGGTCGGAGAGCCAGCGCACCTCGCGCTCCACGGACTCGACGCCGTGCCGCTGCAGCTCGGCGGCGTAGCGGTCCATCTGGGCCTCGGTGCGCTCGAGCTGCTTCTGCACGCGGTCGAGGCGCTCCTGGAGCCGGGTGCGCCGGCCCTCGAGGATGCGCAGCCGGACGCCGATGTCGGTGCGGCTGAAGAACGCGAACCGGACGTCGAAGTTGTCGTCCTCCCACGCGGAGGGGCCGACGTCGGCCATCAGCCGGGCGAACTGGTCGTTGCCGGCGGGGGTCAGCTCGTAGACGATCCGCTGCCGGCGGCTGGTCGCCCCGCGCTCGGGGGCGCTGACGTGCTCGGCGATCCAGCCGGCCTTCAGCATCTTCTTGAGCGCGGGGTAGAGCGAGCCGTAGGAGAGCAGCCGGCTCCAGCCGAGCACGCCGTTGACGCGCTTGCGGAGCTCGTAGCCGTGCATCGGGGTCTCGTGCAGCAGGCCGAGGACGGCGAGCTCGAGAGTCTCTCCACGACGGGCCACGGTGCACCTCCTCCCGGGTATCGGCGGGTCCTATCGACCGTTCCTATCGCCGAAACATATCGCAACGATATATCTGCGGTCGACATCCGCGCGACGTCCGGCGCCGGTGTGACCTGGGCAACGCCGGGGAAGGGCGCTCGTCGGGAGCCCGCCACGCTGGAATTATTCGGTCTTAAGGGGGCACCCGTACCCTGTTGGACTGGGTGCGGGGGCGCCGCGGACCGGACGGACCGCCGCCGTCGCACCTTTTCGCACGTGTCCCCGTCCCGGAGATGTCTGAGTGAGCGCACAACGCAAGGCCACCCCTGCCGGCGGTCGGCGGGCCGACACCGGCGGTGGTCGCCGGGTCG
>JABFXA010000102.1 GCA_013361955.1 Nocardioidaceae bacterium | reverse complement strand
GACCGCGCCGCGGCGGCGGCGTGAAGCCGTGCGTGCGGGCCCGCAGCGTCGAGGCCAGGTCGCGCCGGGACTGCGGGTTGCGGCCGTTGAACGACTTGGGGATCCGCATCCGGGTGAACGCCTGGACGGGCACCGGGAAGTCGACCATCGACAGCCGCCGGGCCTGCCGGTCGGCGGTGAGCACGTAGGGCCGCGGGCCGTCGCGGTCGGAGGCCATGCCGGGGTCGATGACCACCGCCATCCCGGAGAACCGGCCGGCGGGCACCTCGATCACGTCGCCCGGGCGCAGCGCCTCGAGCGACGACACCACCTCCTCGCGGCGGTCTGCCCGGCGGGCCCGGGCCTGCGACGCCTCGACGTCGGAGAGCCGGCGGCGCAGGGCGGCGTACTCCATGAAGTCGCCGAGATCGCAGCTGGCGGCCTCGGCGTACCCCTCGAGCGCCTCCTCGGCCTTGCGCAGCTGCCGGGCCAGCCCGACCACGGCCTTGTCGGCCTGGAACTGCGCGAACGACGACTCCAGCAGCTCGCGGGCGGTCTCCCGGCCGACCTGGTGCACCAGGTTGACCGCCATGTTGTACGACGGCCGGAACGACGACCGCAGCGGGTACGTGCGCGTCGAGGCCAGGCCGGCGACCGACTTCGGGTCGAGGCCGGGCTGCCAGAGCACCACGCCGTGGCCCTCGACGTCGATGCCGCGCCGCCCCGCGCGACCGGTGAGCTGGGTGTACTCCCCCGGCGTGACGTCGGCGTGCGTCTCGCCGTTCCACTTGGTGAGCTTCTCGATCACCACGGACCGGGCCGGCATGTTGATCCCCAGCGCGAGCGTCTCGGTGGCGAACACCACCTTGCAACGTCCGGCAGCGAACAGCTCCTCGACGCACTCCTTGAACGTCGGCAGCATGCCCGCGTGGTGCGCCGCGACGCCGCGGGACAGGCCGTCGAGGAAGTCGTGGTAGCCGAGGACGTGCAGGTCCTCCTCGGGGATGTTGCGGCAGCGCTCCTGCACGAACGCGGTGATCTCGTCGCGCTCCTCGGGGGTGGTGAGCCGCAGGTTCGCGTGCAGGCACTGGGTCACCGCCGCGTCGCAGCCGACCCGGCTGAAGATGAAGTAGATCGCCGGCAGCAGCGCCTGCGAGTCGAGCCGGTCGACCACGTCGAAACGGCTGGGCAGGGACGGACCGGGGCGCCGGTAGCCGCTCTTGGCCCGCGGCGAGCCGCGCTTGCCACGGAAGTCGCGGGTGCGGGAGGAGCGCCAGTCGTCGCGGGCGACCCGGAGCAGCTCGGGGTTCACCTGGGCGTCGGCGCCGTCGTCGCGGAACAGGTCGTAGAGCCGCCGGCCGACCATCACGTGCTGGTACAGCGGCACCGGTCGGCGCTCCTCGACGATCGTGGCCGTCTCGCCGCGCACGGTCTCCAGCCACTCGCCGAACTCCTCGGCGTTCGAGACGGTCGCCGACAGCGACACCAGCGCCACCGACTCCGGCAGGTGGATGATGACCTCCTCCCAGACCGCGCCACGGAACCGGTCGGCGAGGTAGTGCACCTCGTCCATCACCACGAAGCCGAGGCCGGTGAGCGTCGACGACCCGGCGTACAGCATGTTGCGCAGCACCTCGGTCGTCATCACCACGATCGGCGCCTCGCCGTTGATGGTGTTGTCGCCGGTGAGCAGGCCGACCTGGTCGTCGCCGTAGCGGCGCACCAGGTCGCCGTACTTCTGGTTGGACAGCGCCTTGATCGGCGTGGTGTAGAAGCACTTGCGGCCCTGCTGCAGGGCCAGGTGCACCGCGAACTCGCCGACGAGCGTCTTGCCGGAGCCCGTCGGGGCGGCGACGAGCACGCTGCGGCCGGCCTCGAGGTCCTGGCACGCCTCGACCTGGAAGTCGTCGAGGCGGAAGTCGTAGAGCTGGGTGAAGTCGTGGAAGACCGGCGCGCGCTTCTCGCGCTGGAACTTCGAGAACCGCTCGGAGGGTGTCGTCATCAGGGCACCAGCACCGTCAGCGCGTCGGGGACGGCCTCGATGGTCAGCGGCAGCGAGCCGACGCGCTCGCCGTCGGCGTACGCCACGATCCCGGGGGCGGCCACGGTGACCTCGCGCACCCGGTGGTGCTCGTACTGCGGCACCCGGGTGTGCGCGCCGGTGTACAGCTTGGGGTAGGTCCGCACGAGTCTCATCTTGCTCATCGGCCGGATGACCACGACGTCGAGGAGGCCGTCGTCGACCTCGGCACCGTGCGTGATCCGCAGGCCGCCCCCGAACGACGGCCCGTTGCCGACCGCGACCAGCATCGCCTCGCGGCGTACCACCTCGCCGTCGAGCTCGAGGGTGTACGGCAGCGGCTCGAAGACCCGGAGCTCGGCCAGCGTGGCGAGGTTGTAGCGCATCTGCCCGCGCGGCCAGGTCATCCGGTTCGCACGCTCGTTGACGATCGCGTCGAAGCCGGCGGCGAGCACGGTCACGAACCAGGTGGCGCCCGTGCGGGCCAGGTCGATGGTGCGGGTGCGCGAGCCGACGACCACGTCGGCGGCCCGCTGCGGGTCGGAGCGCGGGATGTCGAGGTAGCGGGCCACGTCGTTGCCGGTGCCCGCCGGGATGATCCCCAACGGGATGCCGGTACCGGCCAGCGCCTGGACCGCAAGGTGCACCATGCCGTCGCCGCCGACCACGACCAGCGCCTCGACGCCGTCCGCGACCGCCCGCTGGGCGAGCTCGCGGGCGTCGGCGCCGTCGCGGCTGACCAGGTGCCGCACCTCGAACCCGGCCTCGGTGAGCCGCGGATGCGCGATCGCGGCGGTGCGGCTCCCCCGGCCCTTCCCGGCGCTCGGGATGGTGAGGAGCGCGATCCGTCTGGCCACCCCGTGAGCCTACGAGGCGGCCGGTGGCTAGCCTGACCGGGACACGGCCAGGAGAGGAGTCAGGGTGGACGCAGGGGCTGGCGCGGCGACGACGCGCGACGGACGCAGGCTCGAGTACCTCGTGGAGGGCGACCCCGACGGGCTGCCGCTGGTCCTGCACCACGGCACGCCGGGCGCCGGGGTGTCCTGGCCGAAGGTGTCCGAGACCTGCCGGGAGCGCGGCCTGGCCCTGGTCATGTACACGCGCGCCGGGTACGGCGGCTCCACCCGCCGCGCCGGGCGCACCGTCGCCGACGTGGCCGCAGACATCGCCGACCTGCTCGACCACCTCGGCCAGGACCGGTTCCTCAGCCTGGGCTGGTCCGGCGGTGGCCCGCACTCGCTGGCGTGTGCCGCGCTGCTGCCCGACCGCTGCCTCGCGGCCGCGACCGGCGCCGGCGTGGCGCCGTACCTGAACGACGGGACGCTGGACTTCCTGGAGGGCATGGGCCCGGAGAACCACGTGGAGTTCGGCGCCGCGCTGCGCGGGCTCGACGAGCTGGTGCCGTACCTCGAGAAGGAGGCGGCCGAGCTGCGCTCCACGAGCGCGGACGAGATCGGCGCGGCGCTCGGCGGGCTGGTCTCCGACGTCGACAAGGCCTTCGCCACCGGTGAGTTCGCCACGCACCTGCACACGGCGTTCCAGCGCGCCACCCAGGAGGGCATCTGGGGCTGGGCCGACGACGACCTCGCCTTCACCCGCTCCTGGGGATTCGCCCTGGACGACGTGACGAAGGTGCCGGTCTCGGCGTGGCAGGGCCGCGAGGACCGGATGGTGCCGTTCTCGCACGGCATCTACCTCGCCGACCGGCTCCCCGGCGCCCGCCGGCACCTGTACGACGACGAGGGCCACCTGTCGCTGAACGGCCGGATGGGCGACATCCTCGACGACCTCCAGGACCTCGCCGGGGCTTCCGACATCGGATAGCTGTCAGTGACCTATAGGTCACTCTCCCGACCCGTTGTCGGATGGGTTTCAGTGACCCCTGGGTCACTGAAACACATCCAATATCGGGTCAGAGGCGCAGCGTGACCGTGAACCGGTCGGCGCGGACGCCGAGGGCCTTGGCGAGCCGGCCGATGGTCTCCAGCACGCCGTCCGCCGAGTACGCCGTGCCGGGGACCGCGAGCGTGAGCCGGCCGTCGTACTCGACGAGGAGCACCTGGCCGTGCGTCCAGGCCTGGTGCGCCTGCCGGCGCCAGTCGCCCTCGAGCAGCGGCTCGGGGTAGGCGAGGTCGGCGGCCAGCAGGTCGCAGGGCAGCCGGTCGCCGTTGCCGCTGAGCTCGCCGCTGACCCGCGACGCTCCGCGCACCGTCGACAGCGCGGTCCAGGTGACGTCGCAGGTGCCGAGCCAGTCGGGCAGGTCGAAGGGGTCGACCTCGTCGACGGCATGGCTCATCCGAGGGGTCAGTCCTCGTCCTCGTCGATCGAGGAGGGACCGCCGACGCTCGACTGCTCGTCGTCGGCCAGCCCGTCGTACGCCGTGCGGCCGCGCCGGCGGTCGACGACCCGGGCGATGAGCTCGGAGAGGAAGAACAGCGCGGTCATCGGGACGGCCAGCATCAGCATCGAGAACGGGTCGGTCGACGGGGTGGCCACTGCCGCGAACACGAAGGTGCCGATGACGATCCACGGGCGGTAGCGGCCCAGGGACTTGCCGCTGACCACGCCGGCCAGGTTGAGCATCACCACGAACAGCGGGATCTCGAACGCCACCCCGAACACCAGCAGCATCCGGGTCATGAACGAGAAGTACTCGCCGAAGTCCACCAGGTTGGTGAGGTCGACCGGGGTGAACCCGATCAGCACCGAGAGGCCCTTCGGCAGCACGTAGTAGCCGACCGCCACGCCCACCATGAACAGCGGCCCCGCGACGGAGGCGAAGAGCAGCGTCCAGCGCTTCTCGTTCGGGTGCAGGCCCGGGACGATGAAGGCCCAGATCTGGTAGAGCCAGTACGGGCTGGTGCAGACCACCGCGGCCAGCGCGGCCAGCTTCAGCTGCAGCAGCAGCGGCCCGCCGACGCCGTTGATCGTGGCGATCGTCTTGGTGTCGGGCGAGAGCTGCTCGACCGCGTTGCGGTACGGGTCGTAGACGAAGGACAGGAGCTGGTCGTAGAAGAGCAGCGCGATGACGAGCGCGACGATCAGGACCAGCACGCAGCGCAGGATGCGCGCCCGCAGCTCCCGGAGGTGGTCACCGAGGGCCATCCGGCCGTCGGCGCTGATCGGGTGCTGCGGCCGGGCGCGGAACAGCCCGATGACCCCGGCGATGGACATGTCAGGTCAGTCGGTGCCGCGCGTTCTCAGCGGTCGGCCTCGGGACGCTCGGCGTCCCGCTGCTCCACCGGCTCGACGTGCCGGACGGCCTCGGCGCGGTTCTGCGCGTCGATCTGCCGCTGCTCGTCGGTCTTGTTCTTGTCCTCGTCCTCGTCCATGAGGCCCTTGGTCTCGGCCTTGAAGATGCGCAGGGCGCGGCCGCTCCCGCGGGCCAGCTCCGGCAGCTTCTTCGCGCCGAAGAGCAGCACGAGCACGAGGAGGATCAAGATGATCTCCGGGGGCCCGATACCCGCGACCATGGGGACTACGACAGGTGTCATGGCTTCCTCTTCTGCTCGTTGGCTGCGTTGTTCATGGTACGTCGTGCCGGCGGCTCGTGTGACGTGGCCCTGGGAGGCTCCAAGGTTTTCTCAGGCGTAGTTGACGAGCGCCTCGGCCGCCGTACGCCGGACCTGCTCGGCGATCTCGGTCGGCTCGACGAGCTCGGCGGTGTCCCCCAGGCGCAACATCAGCCTCACCAGCCACCCGGGGTCGCCGACCTTCATGGTCACCGTGAGGCCCCCGCCCCGTGCGGGCCGGGCCGACTCGACCGGGTAGTACTCCGACACCCAGCGCGCCTCGGGGCTCAGCCGGAGAACCGCGGTCAGGTCGTCGCTGGAGGGCTGGAAGATGCCGTCGGCCAGGTCGCGCGGCTGCAGCCCCTGGTGCTCCTGGACCGGGCGGTCCAGCACGGTGGCGCTGGAGATCCGGTCCAGCCGGAACAGCCGCTGGTCCTCGGCGAGGTGGCACCACGCGTCCAGGTAGGTGTTCCCGCCGGCGGTGACCACCCGCAGCGGGTCGACGACCCGCTCGGTGGACTCGTCGCGGCTGGGCACGTAGTAGTCGATGCGGACCTGCCGCCGCTGGTCGGCGGCCCGGCCGAGCTCCTCGCGGAGCGCGTTCACCCGGGTCTGCGGGGGCAGCCGGACGTCCACCTGCGCGGCCAGCGCGGCGGCGTCGCCCGCGGCCACCTCGAGCTTGCCCAGGGTGCGGTCCACGATCGGGCGTACGTCGGCGTCGGCGCCCTCGCGCAGGGCCCGGAGCGCCACGATCAGCGCGGCCGCCTCGGAGCTGTCCAGGCGCAGCGGCCGGGACAGGTAGTCGGCGTTGGAGACCCGGATCACGCCCTCGCCCTCCAGGGCGTCCATGTCGACGTCGATCAGGTCGCCCATGCCGAGCCCGGGCAGCCCGCAGAACCACAGCACGTTGAGGTCCTTGACGATCTGCGGGGCCGGCACGCCGAAGTCGGCCGCGGCCTGGGTCAGCGAGACCTCGCGCCGGGCCTGGATGTAGGGCACCAGGGCCAGCAGCCGGGCCACCTGCTCGCGTGCGCCGCTCATGCCCGCTGTCCCTGCATCGCCCGCTCGCCGGCTGCCTCGCGCAGCCGGCGCACCACCCAGCCGCGGATCTCCGCCGGCTCCTCCAGCACCACGTCGGCGCCGTAGCCGAGGATCTCGTCGCCGAACGCGTCGCTCGACCCGAAGGTGACCTCGAGCCGCTCCCAACCCGGGTCGACGCCCTGCTGGTCCTCGGCCGCGCGGGCGTGCCGGCGCAGGCCGTGCGCGGCACCCTCGCGGACCCGGACCAGGGCGGTGCGGTCCGCGGGCACCGGCGCCAGCGACTGGGTGACCGCGCGCAGGTCGGTGCCGGCCGGCACCTCGTAGGAGCCGGCCGCGCCGTCGGTGCGCACGTCGCCCTGCACGCGGGACAGCCGGAACACCCGGGGACTGTCCCGGTCGGTGTCGAAGCCGGTGACGTACCAGCGGCCGCGGTACGACACCACGCCCCAGGGCTGCAGGTGCCGGGTGCTGGTCCGGGTGCCGCCGGAGGTCCGGTAGTCGAACGTCACCGGCGTGCGCGTGCGGGTGGCGTCCCAGAACGGCTCGAACGCCGGCTCCTCGGCGGTCAGCTGCGGCTGCACCACGTCGAGGGCGGCCCGGTCGACGCTGACGCCGGCGGCCTTGAGCTTGACCAGCGCGTCGGAGGTGGCCGCGGCCAGGCCGGCGTGCTGCCACACCCGGGCGGCGAGGCCGATCACGGCCGCCTCCTCGGGGGTCAGGTCGATGTCCGGCAGCTCGAACGCCGACCGCTCGATGCGGTAGCCCGGGTCGGCCTCGAACGCCCGGTCGACGTAGCCCACCTCGATCGGGATGCCGAGCGAGCGGAGCTCCTCCTTGTCGCGCTCGAACATCTTCTCGAAGGCCTCGTCACCGGCCTCGCGGTACGGCTCGACGACCTCGCGCAGCCGCTCCTTGGAGACATACGTGCGGGCCACGAGGAGCGCAATGAGCAGGTTGATCAGGCGCTCACTCTTGCGGGCGGTCATCTCATCCCTCGACAGGTTCATCGGCTTGTCACCGGAGCGAACCTATCTCAGCCCCGAAGGGTCGGGAGCGTCAGCCGTCGACCCCGAGCACGTCGACCACGAAGGTCAGCGTGGAGTTGGCCGGGATGCCGGGGCGCGCGGTGCTGCCGTACGCCTGGTCAGGCGGCGCGACGATCAGCACCCGGCTGCCCCGCTTGAGGCCGGGGATGACCTGGTCCCAGGCCTTGATCAGGCCGTTCACGCCGACACCGAACGGCTCCGGCTGGCCGCGCTGGTACGACGAGTCGAACGCCTTGTCCTGGCCCCAGACCGCGCCGTAGTAGTTGAAGGTGACCAGCCGGCCGGCCTTGGCCGCCGGGCCGTCGCCCTCGACGAGCGGGATCACCTCGAGCTTCTTCGGGGCCTGTTTCGGCGCCTTCGACCAGTCGAAGCCGGTGACCTTGCCGCCGGACTCCTTCACCACCGGCGCGTCGGACGGCGGCGTCACCTGCTTGCCCTCCGGGGCGTCCACGACCTCCTTCGGCTCCACCGAGAGGATGTCGATCACGAACAGCACGGTGTCGGTGGTCTTGAGCTTCAGCTGCGGTGCGCCCGCTTCGCCCCAGATGTCCTTGACGGTCGCGGCGATGGCCACCCGGGAGCCCTGCGGCTTGCCGACCAGGCTCTTGATGATCGCCGGGAAGAACTCGTTCTCGTTCATCCGGACCTGGGTGGGCGTGCCCTGGTCGGTGCTGCTGTAGAGCTTGGAGCCGTCGGCGCCCTTGGCCAGGTAGATGTTGAACATCACCTTCTTGCTGGCCACCACCGGGTTGCCCTTGCCGGCGGAGATCACCTGGGTCTCGGCCTTGTCGACCTTGACCGCCGGGTCGACCTTGACCTTCGGCTCCTGGCCGAAGTCGCCGTTCACGGACAGGCCCTTGATCTCCTGCCCCATGTCGATGTCGCCCGAGGCTTCGCCGCCGCCGCCGCCGCCCCCGCCGCACGCCGCGGAGGCGAGCAGCAGGACACAGGCGATCAGCAGAGTGAGCAGTCGGCGCACGTGGGGGTCCCCAAATCGGGTCGGCAGCGTGGGACGGCCGCGTCGGGGACGGGCCGAACAGCCACGATAACCGGACGGCCTGAGGGAACCCTGAGCCGGGTCTCCGCGCGTCACATGCCTTCGATGAGCTTGTGCACCCGCTCGTCGTGGGCCCGGAACGGGTCCTTGCACAGCACGGTCCGCTGCGCCTGGTCGTTGAGCTTGAGGTGCACCCAGTCGACGGTGAAGTCCCGACGGCGCTCCTGCGCCCGCTTGATGAACTCGCCGCGCAGCCGCGCCCGGGTGGTCTGCGGCGGCACCGACTTGGCCTCGAACACCCGAAGGTCGTCGGTCACCCGGGTGACCGCGCCGCGCCGCTCGAGCAGGTAGTAGAGCCCGCGGCCACGGTGGATGTCGTGGTAGGCCAGGTCGAGCTGGGCGACCCGGGGGTGGCTCAGCGGCAGCCCGTGCTGGCTGCGGTAGCGCTCGATGAGCTTCCACTTGATCACCCAGTCGATCTCGCGCTCGACGAGGCTCAGGTCGCCGGACTCGACGGCCTTGAGCCCGCGCTCCCACAGGTCGAGGACCCGGCGTACGAGCGGGGTCTCGAGCTCGCGGCGGTCGACGAAGTCGCGGGCCCGGTTGAGGTACTCCTGCTGGATGTCGAGCGCGCTGGCCTCGCGGCCGTTGGCCAGCCGGACCTTGCGCCGCCCGGTCATGTCGTGCGAGATCTCCCGGATCGCGCGGATCGGGTTCTCCATCGTGAGGTCGCGCATCACCACGCCCTCCTCGATCATCCGGAGGACCAGGTCGCAGGTGGCGACCTTGAGCATCGTGGTGGTCTCGCTCATGTTCGAGTCGCCCACGATCACGTGCAGCCGGCGGTACCGCTCGGCGTCCGCGTGCGGCTCGTCGCGGGTGTTGATGATCGGCCGGCTCCGGGTGGTGGCGCTGCTGACGCCCTCCCAGATGTGCTCGGCGCGCTGGCTCACGGAGTACATCGCGCCGCGCGGCGTCTGGATCACCTTGCCGGCGCCGCAGATGATCTGCCGCGTCACCAGGAACGGGATCAGCACGTCGGCCAGCTTGGAGAACTCGCCGTGCCGGCTGACCAGGTAGTTCTCGTGGCAGCCGTAGGAGTTGCCGGCGGAGTCGGTGTTGTTCTTGAACAGGTAGACGTCGCCGGCGATGCCCTCGTCGTGCAGCCGCCGCTCGGCGTCGACGAGCAGCCCCTCGAGGACCCGCTCCCCCGCCTTGTCGTGCGCGACCAGGTCGACGATGTCGTCGCACTCCGGCGTCGCGTACTCCGGGTGGCTGCCCACGTCGAGGTACAGCCGGGCCCCGTTACGGAGGAAGACGTTGCTGCTCCGACCCCAGGACACGACCTTGCGGAACAGGTACCTCGCCACCTCGTCCGGCGACAGCCTCCGCTGTCCGCGGAACGTGCAGGTGACGCCGTACTCGTTCTCGATCCCGAAGATCCGGCGGTCCACGTGACCACCCTACGGGTGCCGCGGGCGCGGTGAGTGGTTTGCGGCACATCCGCTCCAGTCCATCCGCGTTGCCTCCCGGGTTGCCTCGACGGGGAGCATGGACGCGTGGTCCTCTCGCGCCGGTCGCGGCGCCCGCGGCGGGGCGCGGCGGTGCTGCTCCCCGTGCTGCTCCTGGCCGCCTGTACGGGCGCCCCGGAAGCCGATCCGGTCCCCTCCTCGCCGCCGCCGAGCCGTCCCGTGTCGGCCAGCGCGACGCCGGGCCCGACGCCCCCGACACCGGCCGAGCAACCGGTCCGGACCGGTCCCCGACCGCTGCGCGCCGGCACCGCGATGCTGGTGGTGCGGCACCTGGCCGGGACGGTCGGGCCGGGGCACGCGACCAGCCCGGCCTTCCGGCGCGCGGAGAGCTGGGTCGCGCGCCGCCTCGCGGCCCTGGGGTACGACGTCCGCAGACAGCACTTCCGGGTCCCGGCCGGCGTCTCCTGGGGCGTCCGGGTCGGCGCCGGTCGCAGCGCCAACGTGCTCGCGGCCCCGGCCGGGTTCGACCCGCGCCGGCCGCACCTGGTGCTCGGGGCGCACCTGGACACCGTCCCGCAGGCACCCGGTGCCGAGGACAACGCCTCCGGGGTGGGCGTGCTGCTGGCCGTCGCGGAGGCGGTGGCCGGCCGCCGGACCCGGCTGCCGGTGCTGTTCGTGGCCTTCGGTGCCGAGGAGCCGCGGGGTGCGGGCGACGACCACCACCACTACGGCTCGCGCCACTACGTGGCCGGCCTCGGGCCGGCCGAGCGGCGCGCCGTACGCGGGATGGTCTCGCTCGACCGGGTCGGGGTCGGCCCGGTGGCGGTCGTGTCCAGCACCGGACCCCCCGACCCCGCGCGGGCGCGGGTGCTCGCGGCCGCGCGGCGGGCAGGCGTGCCGGTGGCGCCGATGACCGACGACCGCGCCAGCGACCACTGGTCGTTCGTGCTGGCCGGGATGCCCGGCACCCGGGTCGGCAGCACGCCCTACGCGGCCTACCACAGCACCGCGGACCGGGTGGGAGTGGTCGAGCCCGCGCAGCTGCGCCGCAGCGCCCGGCTGGCGCTCGCCTGGGTCAGCGGCTGAACGGGCCCCGACCGGTCGACCAGACATCGTCGAGGATGGCCCGGGCGACCGGTCCTGTCACGGGCCGCGGCGCGAACCCCGCATCCAGCCGGTACGGCACCGGCGACACCTGCACGAGCCGGTCGCCCCACCAGGTGGTCTCCAGCAGCACGCCCTGCATGGTCTCGGTCATGAAGTCCATGTCGAAGACGAAGTTGCCGAGCGAGTGCGCGACGACGACGCCCCGGGAACGGTCGAGGCCCTGCACCCAGTGCGGGTGACCGCCGACGACCAGGTCGGCGCCCGCGGCTGCCAGCCGCTGGGCCACCAGCCGCTGGCCGGGCTCGGGCCGGTGCGTGTACTGGGTGCCCCAGTGCGGCAGCACGGTGACCACGCCGACCCGCCGGGCCAGCGTCCGAACCACCCGCTCGACGTACCGGAGGTCGGCCGGCTGCAGCGGGCCGGTGCGGGGCGGCATCCGCACCGAGAGCGCCC
>JABFXA010000111.1 GCA_013361955.1 Nocardioidaceae bacterium | reverse complement strand
CCGTGGCGGTCGGGTCCTCGGTGGGACGGGGGACGTGCGTGGTGCGGACCGACGTGGCCCGCGCCGTCGGCACGTCGCCGCGGGACAGCACCTGCTGTCCCGCGGTGTTGATGGCGGCCCAGGTCATCGTGGAGCCGGCGACCACGACGCCGACCCACGCGACCACGCCCAAGACGACCCCACGTGGCACCGCACCACTGTGGCACGGCACCCCTGAGCGGGTGGCCCCGGCTGGGCGTAGCGTTCGTGCATGACCAGCATCCTGGTCGTGGAGGACGACACGGCGATCAGGAGTGCGCTGTCGCGAGGGCTCACCGAGCGCGGCCACGCCGTGACGGTGGCCTCGGCCGGTCTGACCGGCCTCGAGCTGGTCGTCAACGCCCGCCCCGACCTGGTGCTGCTCGACCTCGGGCTGCCCGACATCGACGGGCTGCAGGTGATCGCGATGATCCGCGCGGTCGGCGAGATCCCGATCATCGTGATCACCGCGCAAGACGACGACACCATGCTGGTGCAGGCGCTCGACGCGGGCGCCGACGACTACGTCATCAAGCCGTTCAGCCTGGCCCAGATCGACGCCCGGATGCGGGCGGTGCTGCGCCGCGGCGGCAGCACCGGCGGCGAGGAGGAGCCGGTCGTGGTCGGCGAGCTGGTGGTCGACCCCCGCTCGCGGACCGCGACGCTGGCCGGCGATCGACTGGAGCTGTCCCGCAAGGAGTTCGACCTGCTGCTGGTGCTGGCCTCCCGCCCCGGGCAGGTGGTCAGCCGACGCGACCTGCTCGCCGAGGTGTGGCAGCAGGGGTACGGCGGCGGCGACCGCACCGTCGACGTACACCTGTCCTGGCTGCGGCGAAAGCTCGGGGAGACCGCCGCCGAGCCGAGGTACCTGCACACCGTGCGGGGCGTCGGCGTCCGGATGGTCGACCCCACCTCCCCCGGTGACGGCTGATGCGCCGACGACTCACCCTGCTGGTGCTCGCGACCACGTCGGCGGTGGTGTTCGCGTTCGTGATCCCGCTGTGCCTGCTGGTGCGGAACATGGCCGTGGAGCGCGGGCTGGCCAACGCGAACCAGGAGGCGCGCAACGTCGCGATCCTGGTCTCCGGCCTGCACGACGACTCCCGGCTGGCCGACCTGGTCGCCGCGGTGGACGCACGCTTCGAGGCCCGGACCACGGTGGTCGGCGCCGACGGGACCCTCCTCGGCGCCGACGACGCGGGCCTCGTGGACGACCCGGCGGTCGCCCGGGCACGGCAGGGCTCGGCGTTCACGGAGGTCCGCGGTGACGACCGCCGGATCCTGGTGCCGGTGGTGACCGAGGGCGGCACCGACGTGGTGGTCACCACGGTCAGCGGCGCCGAGCTGCACCGCGGCGTCGTGCGGGCGTGGGTCGGGATCGTGGTCCTCGGGCTGCTGCTGCTCGCGCTCGCGACCGTGGTGGCCGACCTGTTCGGCCGCCGGCTGAGCCGGCCGGTCACCGAGCTGGCGGCGGTCGCACACCGGCTCCGCGAGGGCGAGCTCGACGCGCGGGCCACCCCCACCGGCAGCCCGGAGACCGAGGAGCTCGGCCAGGCGCTGAACGGCCTCGCGGACCGGATCATCGAGCTGCTCGCCGCGGAGCGCGCGGCCGTCGGCGACCTCTCGCACCGGCTCCGTACGCCGGTGACCGCACTGCGGCTCGACGTGGAGGCAGTCGACGACACGGAGGTGTCCGCGCGGCTCGGCGAGCACGTCGAGCACCTGCAGCGGTCGATCGACGCGATCGTGCGGGCCGCGCGGCGGCCGGTGCGCAACAGCCTGCACCTGTCCTGCGACGCGGCCACCCTGGTCCGCGACCGGGCGGCGTTCTGGGCGCCGCTCGCCGAGGACCAGAGCCGTGAGTTCGAGTGCCGGCTGCCCGACGAGCCGGTGATCGTCGCCGTGGACGCGGCCGAGCTCGCCGACATCGTCGACATCCTGGTCGACAACGTGTTCGCGCACACGCCGGAGCGCACCGGGTTCGCGCTCAGCCTGACCCCGGGACCACAGCCGGTGCTGACGATCAGCGACGAGGGGCCGGGCATGGACCGGCGGGCCGAGGAGCCGGCGACGGTGCCGGGCGAGGGCCTCGACGGGCAGCGCCGCGGCACCACCGGCCTGGGGCTGCAGATCGTGCGCCGCAGCGTCGCCGGGTTCCACGGCGAGCTGCGCACCACGACCGCGCCGGGTCAGGGCACCCGGATCGAGATCTGGCTGCCGCCCGGTCTGGCCACCGGCGACGGCGCGCCGGCGTCCCGGCGGGGCGGGATCCGGCGACGCGCCGGGAACGGCGACCGCGAGGGCTGACAGGGTCAGTGGTGACCGCTGCTGTCACCCCCCTCGCCGCCGTCGCTGCCGCCGTCGCTGCCGTCGCTGCCCCCGTCGCTGCCCCCGTCGCTGCCGCCGTCGCCCTCGACGGAGAAGTGCGCCGTCCCGTCCGAGCAGACGGCGGTGACCCGGGTCTCACCGTCCGAGCCCTCGAAGCGGACCTCGGCCTCGTCGGGCCCGTTGTCGTGCACCTCGACGGAGTACCCGTCGTTCGGCGTCGCCGACCGCACCTCGACCGACGAGCCCGAGCAGCGCACGGTCACCGTGCCGGCGGCACCCGACCAGGTGTCGGTGGCCGACCGTGGTGCGGCGGCCGTGGTCGTCGGTGCCGCGGGCGCCGGTGCGGCCACCTGCGCGGAGCCGGCGCCCGACGAGGCAGGCGCGGGCGGCTGCGCCGCGGCCGGCACCGGCTTGAGCACCTTGG
>JABFXA010000404.1 GCA_013361955.1 Nocardioidaceae bacterium | reverse complement strand
GGTCGGCGAGCTCGCCCTCGGCGCGGTAGACCTGGTTGATCTTCGAGTCGATGTCGCCGCGGTTGGCGATGGCGAACCGGACCCGCCGGTTCGCCATCCGGCTGAGGTCGTCCTTGAGCTCGATGTTGCCGGCCTGCCGGACGGCCACCGCGACGACCAGCTCGCCGTGCTCGATCCGGAGCGGCAGCACGCTCGAGCGGCGCACGAAGTCGGCCGGCAGCAGCGCCGCGGCGTTCATGTCGACGGCGTACTCGGTGAGGTCGACGTACTCCAGTCCCACGCTCGCCGCCGCCGTCCGCACCACGTCGTTGCGGTGCACGGTCCCGGTGTCGAGGAGGATCTCCAGGACACTGCGCGAGTCACCGGCAGCGGTCCGCTCGGCGTCGTCCAGCTGGGCCGGCGTGACCAGTCCCGAGGCGACGAGAGCGTTGACCGTCTGACGGTCGGACTGAGCCTTCACTCCTCACTCCTCCGGGATCACCGAGAGTGCCGCGAGAGGGTTATCGCGATAGCGCAGGATGAGCTCGCGGGTGGCCTCGTCGATGCGGTCGTGGAGGGCCCGGCGGTAGGTGGTCAGCTGGTGCTCGGCCTTGCGGAGCCGCTCCAGGGCGTCCTCGACCTGGTCGGCGTCGTGGGGGTCGACCTCGGTCACCCACATCTCGCTGAGCACCGGGAGGTCCGGCAACGGGTCCGCCGCCCGGAAGCTGACCAGCGCGTGGCGGCTGCGTCCGGACCCGGTGTCGCCGAGGACCCTGACGAGGTCCTCGATGCTGAGCGGGTTCGCGGTGCCCGACTCGGCCTCGAGCACGTCGATCCGGGCGTGCACGAGCCGCCGCCAGTAGGACACCTTGTCCTCCTCGGCCTCGAGCTCGCCGCGGTAGGCCCGCAGCTGTTGCAGGTCGAGCCCCGCAAGCTCCTCGGACGGGACCGTGGAGACCACCGAGCGTCGTCGGGCGTCGGCCTCGGGAGTCATCGCGTCACACCGCCTCGTCCACCAGGGCCGGGTCGACACCGGCGCGCTTGAGCATGACCGACATGTCGTGGGTGTTGGAGCTGAACAGCTTCGCATCCCGGATGGACACCGTGCCCTCGAGCGCGAGGCGCACCAGGTGCTGGTCGAAGGTCTGCGTGCCGTCGTACGAGCCGGCGGCGATGATGTCCTCGATGGTGTCGGTCTTGTCGGGATCGGCCACCGCCTCCGCGAGCCGCGGGTTGTTGACGGCGATCTCCATCGCGACCGCCCGGCCGTCGCCGTCGGCGCGCGGCACCAGCCGCTGGCAGACGATCCCGCGCAGCGACGTGGCGAGCCCGAGCCGCACCTGCTTCTGCTCGTGCGGGGGGAAGAAGTCGATGATCCGGTTGACCGTCTCCTTGGCGTCGGTCGTGTGCAGCGTCGACATCACGAAGTGGCCGGTCTCGGCCGCGGAGAGCCCGGCCCGCACCGTCTCGGCGTCGCGCATCTCGCCGATCAGGATCACGTCGGGATCCTGCCGCATCGCCGCGCGCATCGCGACCGACCAGTCCGCGGTGTCGGTGCCGAGCTCCCGCTGGGTCACGCTGGCCAGCTTGTCCTGGTGCACCACCTCGATCGGGTCCTCGATCGTGAGGATGTGGACCGGGCGCGCCTGGTTGATCGCGTCGACCATCGCCGAGAGCGTCGTCGTCTTCCCGGACCCGGTCGGACCGGTCACCAGCACCAGCCCGCGGGGCTCGAGCGCCAGCCGGCGGATCACGTCGGGGAGCCCCAGCTGCTCGAGCGTCATCGGCTCGAGGCGCACCAGCCGCAGCACGCAGCCGGCGGCGCCGCGCGAGCGGAACGCGTTGACACGGAAGCGCCCGATGCCCGTCACGGAGAGCGCGTAGTCGGCCTCGTTCGTGGCCAGGAAGTGCGCCCGGACGTCGTCGGACATCGTCTCGAGGATCAGCGACTCCGCGCCCTGCGGCGTGATCGGGTCGACGTCGAGCGGCACGAGGGTGCCCGAGATGCGGATCTTCGGCGGCCCGCCGACCTTGATGTGCAGGTCCGACCCGCTGTTGACCACGACGGCCTGCAGGAACGGTGCGATCTGGAGCGTCAAGGCTGGTTGCCTTCCCCGTTGGCAGTCGGCCTCGTGCCGACCAGGACTTTGTGTACCACGCGGCGCCCGACCACGCGGCCGAAAGCCGGGACGGCTCGCCCGCTGCGGCCCACCGGTCCAGGTGCTGCGAAAACCCTGCCAGGAAGGTCAAGTCCCGGACCGTCGCCGCCGATGACCCCATCGAACCTTTGGTAATCGGAACCTAGCCCCGTGAGGACGCGATGGCACGCACCCTGGTCGGACTCGACATCGGCAGCACCGGTGTCCGAGCGGCCGAGCTCGTCCCGGGCCGACGCCGCGCGTCGTTGCGCCGCTTCGCCTCGGTCCCGCTCGACCCCGGCGTGGTCCGGGCCGGCACCGTGGTCGACAGCGAGGCGCTCACCGCCGCGCTCCGCGAGCTGTGGTCGGTCGGCAAGTTCGGCACCAAGGACGTCCGTCTCGGGGTCGCGAACTCCGGCGTGATGGTGCGACAGATGGTCCTCGACTGGATGCCGCCCGCCGACTTCCGACAGGCCCTGCGCTACCAGGTCCAGGATCAGCTGCCGATGCCCGTGGAGGACGCGAACCTCGACTACCACCTGCTCGAGGAGCTGGAGCTGGCGCCCGAGGGCGAGGACCCGCGCCGGATGCTGCGGATCCTGCTCGTCGCCGCCGCCCGGGAGGTCGTGGACCCGTTCGTCGAGGCCGTGCGCCA
>JABFXA010000406.1 GCA_013361955.1 Nocardioidaceae bacterium | reverse complement strand
ACCGCCGGACACCGAACGCGACCCAGGGCAGAAACAGAAGACGGCGGTCGACGACGCGCCGCCGCAGCGCCCGGCGCACCCCCGGAGCACCCCCAGCAAGCAACCAGGGTCACCCAAGAGCCCGGTCACCACAACCATTCCCCACCCCCAGACACAGTCCCCCTGGTAGCGACAGGCCAGCGGGCGCACACCTCAACCAGCGGAAGCCGCGTAATCCTCGACGAGCATGTCGTAGCACGCCGTGTTCAGCAGCGACCCGTCCCGCACCCTGATCCCCTTGCGCTCCGTACCGATCCGGACGAAGCCGTTCGACTCGATGACGTGCCGGGACGCGGTGTTCTGCTCGGCGGCGAAGATGATCAGCCGCTGCAGGACGTGTGCTCTTCCGATCTCCGGCACGAACGCGTGCCTCACCACCAGCCCGCATGCCTCGGTCATCAACCCGCGGCCACGGGCCGCCGGGTGCGTCCAGTAGCCGATCTCGGCCTCGCGGCCGGGCTTGACGTCGAAGATCGAGATGTTCGCGAGCAGCACGTCGGTCTCCGGGTCGGCGACCGCCCAGGTGATGCCGGTGCCGTTCGCGCGCTGCTCCATCCGGGTGAGGAGGTACTTCTCCGCCTCCTCGATCGGGTAGGGGTCGGGCAGCGCGTGGAACCAGTAGCGGGTGCGCTCGTCGTTGCACGCCTCCTGCACGCGTACGGCGTCCTCGGGCCGGTGCGCCCGGAGCACGACGCGCTCGCCGACGATCCGCGGCACGTCGTACCACGTGCCCCGAGGAGCTCGCTCGTCGTCGTGGTGCAGCACCCCGACCCAGCCGTCCAGCAACGCGCCGCGCTGTGGGAGCCAGCGCTCGACGGTGCCGTCGCAGGTGAACCCGAGGCGCCACGCGGTACGCCTCGACGCCCAGTTCCCCCGGTTCGCCCACCAGATGACGGCGCGCAGCCCGAGGTCGTCGAAGCCCCACGCCAGCAGCAGGTCCAGCGCCCGGTGCATCAGGCCGCGGCCGCGCGCCCACGGGTGCGACCCGTACGCGATCTCGCCGCGCTCGGAGCCCATGTCGTGCAGCTCGACGGTGCCGCAGTACCGCGGAGATCCGTCGTCGTCGCGCGCCTCCACCGCGAAGGCCCAGCGGTCGCCGTCGTCCCACCCCTGGGGGATGACGAGGCCGACGAACTCCTCGCCGTCGGAGCGGTGGTACGGCGTCGGCACGGTCGTCCACTGCACGCTGACCGGGTCGACGCTCTGCTCCACGACAGCGTCCACGTCGTCGGGTCGGTGGGCGCGCAAGGTGACCACGCCGTCGGTCAGGATCGGCACGTCGTCGGGGTAGCTCACGGCCGCCACCCTGCCGACACCGACGGTGACCGGCAAACCCTTATCGTGGTGCGCATGGACGAGGGGCATAGACCGTGAACAGCACGCTCGGGTACGTCGGCCTGGTCGTGTTCTTCGTCCTCGTCGGCGGCGTCTTCGCGGCGGCCGAGATCGCCCTCGTGTCGTTGCGTGAGGGGCAGGCCCGCGCCCTCGCCAGCCGCGGCCGTCGCGGCCAGATCGTCGCGGAGCTCAACCAGGACCCGAACCGGTTCCTCTCCTCGGTCCAGGTCGGCGTCACGGTCGCCGGCTTCCTGTCGGCCGCCTTCGGTGGCGCGACGCTGGCCGGCGAGCTGTCGCCGGTGCTGGTCGACCTCGGGCTGTCCGAGGGCGTGGCCGACACCGTCGCCCTGGTGCTGGTCACGATCCTGATCTCGCTGCTGTCCCTGGTGCTCGGCGAGCTCGCCCCCAAGCGGCTGGCCCTGCAGCGCCCCGAGGGCATCGCGATGGCGCTCGGCCCGATGATCGATAAGATCTCCAAGGTCTTCCGGCCGGTGATCTGGCTGCTGTCGGTGCTCACCAACGCGGTGGTCCGGATGCTCGGCGGGGACCCGGAGGCCAAGAGCGAGCAGATGTCCGACGAGGAGCTGCGCGAGCTGGTCAACACCCACGAGACGCTCGGCGAGGAGGAGCGCCGGATCGTCGAGGACGTCTTCGAGGCCGGCGACCGGCAGATCCGCGAGGTGATGATCCCGCGCACCGAGGTGGACTTCATCGACGCGTCGACGCCGGTGTTCAAGGCGGCCAAGGGCGCGGTCCACCAGCCGCACTCGCGCTACCCCGTGATCCGCGGGTCGGCCGACGACGTGATCGGGTTCGTGCACGTGCGCGACCTGTTCGACCCGGACATGGCCGGCCGGTCGGTCCGCGTCGCCGAGCTCGCGCGGCAGACCCTGGTGCTGCCCTGGACCCGACCGATCCTGGCCGCGCTCGCCGACATGCGGCGCGAGGGCATGCACCTGGCGATCGTGGCCGACGAGTACGGCGGCACCGCCGGCATCGTGACCATGGAGGACCTCGTCGAGGAGCTCATCGGCGACATCAAGGACGAGTACGACGTCGACGAGGCCGAGACCACCGTGCACCGCGGGGGAGACGTCGAGGTCGACGGGCTGCTCAACCTCGACGACTTCGAGGAGGAGACCGGCATCGAGCTGCCGGAGGGCCCCTACGAGACCGTCGCCGGGTTCCTGATGGCCCGGCTCGGCCGGCTGCCGCAGGTCGCCGACTGGGTCGACTTCGACGACCACCGACTGGTGGTCCGCGAGGTCGAGGGCCGCCGCGTCGGCCGGGTGCTGGTCACCGACGTACCCCCGGTGCTGGTGGTCGACCCGGACCACCCGATCCGGGTCGACGCCCCGCGCGAGCACGAGGACCTGGCCGGCCAGGAGATCGGAAGAGCGTCG
>JABFXA010000065.1 GCA_013361955.1 Nocardioidaceae bacterium | reverse complement strand
ACAACGTCCCCGTCACGATCGGAAGCAGGCCCTGATGCTGCGCACGATGATGAAGAGCAAGATCCACCGGGCCACCGTGACCCAGGCCGACCTGCACTACGTCGGCTCGGTCACGGTCGACGCGGACCTCCTCGACGCCGCCGACCTGCTGCCCGGCGAGCTGGTGCACATCGTCGACATCACCAACGGCGCCCGGCTGGAGACGTACACCATCGCCGGCGAGCGTGGCTCCGGCGTGATCGGCATCAACGGCGCCGCCGCCCGGCTGGTGCAGCCGGGCGACCTGGTGATCCTGATCGGCTACGCGCAGATGGAGACCGCCGAGGCCCGCACCTTCCGCCCGCACGTGGTGTTCGTCGACGCCGGGAACCGGGTCGTCGGCACCGGTGACGACCCCGCCGAGGCGCTGCCGGGAAGCGGTCTGGTCCGTGGCGACGCGCTGGCTGGATAACCTTCCGGCGTGACACTCCCGCAGCGGTTGGCTGCTCCGGCGCCCGGCTGGACGACGTACGCGGACGTCGTGGTGGTCGGCTCCGGCATCGCGGGGCTGACCGCCGCGCTCCGGCTGCGCTCGGTCGGCTCGGTGCTCGTGGTGACCAAGGACCACCTCTCCGCCGGGTCCACGCAGTGGGCGCAGGGCGGCATCGCGGCGGCGCTCGGCCCCGGCGACACCCCCGAGCAGCACCTCGTCGACACCCTCGTCGCGGGCGCGGGTGTCTGCGACGAGGAGGCGGTCCGGGTGCTGGTCACCGAGGGCCCCGCCGCGGTCCGCGGGCTGATCGAGCTCGGCACCGTCTTCGACCACACCGACGCCGGCGAGCTCTCGCTGACCCGCGAGGGCGGGCACCACCGCGACCGGATCGCGCACGCCGGTGGCGACGCCACCGGTGCGGAGATCCAGCGCGCACTGGTCGCCGCGGTGCACGCGGCCCCCGACATCCAGGTCGTCGAGCACGCGCTCGCGCTCGACCTGGTGCCCGGCGTCGACGGCGGCGTCGCCGGGGTGACCCTGCACGTGATGGGCGAGGGCCAGCGCGACGGCGTCGGCGCGGTGCTGTGCCGCGCGGTGGTGCTGGCCAGCGGCGGCCTCGGGCAGGTGTTCTCCGCGACCACGAACCCGTCGGTGGCGACCGGCGACGGCACCGCGATGGCGCTGCGGGCCGGGGCGGTGCTGCGCGACCTGGAGTTCGTGCAGTTCCACCCGACCGTGATGTGGCTCGGACCCGGCCGCACCGGGCAGCAGCCGCTGATCTCCGAGGCGGTGCGCGGCGAGGGTGCGGTGCTGGTCGACGACGCCGGCGTGCCGTTCATGCGCGGGCGGCACGAGCTGGCCGACCTGGCGCCGCGCGACGTGGTCGCGAAGGCGATCATGCACCGGATGCGCGAGACCGGCGCCGAGCACGTCTGGCTCGACGCGCGCGGGTTCGGCGAGGCGAAGTGGCAGCGCCGTTTCCCCACCATCCTGGCCACCTGCCGCGAGCACGGCGTCGACCCGGTGACCGACCTGATCCCGGTGGCCCCGGCCTGCCACTACGCCTCGGGCGGGGTGGCCACCGACCTCCACGGCCGATCGTCGGTCCCCGGGCTGTACGCGTGCGGCGAGGCCGCCTGCTCCGGCGTGCACGGCGCGAACCGGCTCGCCTCGAACTCCCTCCTCGAGGGTCTGGTGTTCTCGCGCCGCATCGCCACTACGCTCGCCGAGGACCTGCCCCCTCGGCGCGAGCCCGCCCCGGACCGCCGGGTGGCCGGGCTGGCGCCCGGGTCGGTACGCCGCGAGCTGCAGCAGGTCATGACAGAGCGCGCCGGGGTGCTGCGCTCGCGCGACGGGCTGGCGCTCGGGGCCGACGAGCTCGCCGCGCTGTCCCGACGTACGTCGGAGGAGGCCGACGTCGCGGCCTGGGAGACCACCAACCTGCTCACCGTCGCGACCGCCCTGCTGGAGTCCGCCCGCACCCGCGAGGAGACCCGGGGGTCGCACTGGCGGGAGGACTTCCCGGACCGCGACGACCGGCACTGGGCCGGCCACCTCGACGTGACCCTCGACACCGGCGAGCCGCGGCTGGCGTTCGCGGCCGCACCGGTGACCGCACCGATGCCGACGGGAGCACCGGCATGAGCGACCTGACCGACGAGCTGCGCGGCCTCGGCCTCGACCCGGACCTGGTCGCCGACCGGGTCCGGCAGGCGCTCGAGGAGGACAAGCCCGGCGAGGACGTGACCAGCGCGGCCACGTTGGAGCCGCGCGAGCACGCCTGGGCCGACCTGGTGGCGCGCGGCGGCGGCGTGGTGGCCGGGCTGCCGGTCGCCGAGCTGGTGTTCCGCTCGACGGTGCTCGACGTGGAGGTGAAGCGGCACGCCGCCGACGGCGACCGGGTCACCCGCGGCGACGTGCTGATGTCGGTCTACGGGACCGTCCCGACGCTGCTCACCGCCGAGCGCACCGCGCTGAACTTCCTGTGCCACCTC
This sequence comes from Nocardioidaceae bacterium, assembly GCA_013361955.1. Taxonomy (GTDB): domain Bacteria; phylum Actinomycetota; class Actinomycetes; order Propionibacteriales; family Nocardioidaceae; genus Nocardioides_B. Next base: position 9,236 of record JABFXA010000065.1, on the reverse strand, counting down.
TCCGGCGTCGCCACCGCCACCGCCCGCTGGGTGGACGTGCTGGCCGGCACCCGGGCGCGCGTGCGCGACACCCGCAAGACCACGCCCGGGCTGCGCGCGCTGGAGAAGTACGCCGTGCGATGCGGTGGCGGCGTGAACCACCGCGCGACGCTCTCCGACCAGGCCCTCGTCAAGGACAACCACGTGCTCGCGGCGGGCAGTGTGGTGGCGGCGTACGACGCGGTGCGGGCCCGCTACCCCGACCTCCCGGTGCAGGTCGAGGTCACCACGCTCGACCAGCTCCGGCAGCTGCTCGACGCCGGCGCCCCCTCGATCCTGCTCGACAACATGAGCACCGCCCAGATGGCCGAGGCGGTGCGGCTGACCGCCGACCGGGCCACGCTCGAGGCGTCCGGCGGGCTGACCCTCGAACGCGGCCGCGAGGTCGCCGAGACCGGCGTCGACTTCGTCGCGGTCGGCGCGATCACGCACTCCGCCCCGGTGCTCGACGTGGCGATGGACCTGCGCGGATGAGCCCGCTGCTGTGCGCCGACATCGGCAACTCGCACACCACGATCGGGTTGCTCGACGCCGGCGACGTGGTCGACCACTGGCGGGTGGCCACCGACGAGCGGCGGACCGCCGACGAGTGGGGCGTGCTGGTCAAGCAGCTCCTCGGCGACTCCCCGGTCGACGCCGCGCTGCGTGGCGTCTCGGTGTGCGCCACGGTCCCGTCCGTGCTGCACGAGTGGCGCGACATGCTGCGGATGTACCACGGCGACGTACCCCAGATCATCGTCGAGCCGGGCGTGCGCACCGGCGTACCCGTGCTCATGGACAACCCCCGCGAGGTCGGCACCGACCGGATCATCAACGCGCTCGCGGCGTCACAGCTCTTCGGCGGCCCGGCGATCGTCGTGGACTTCGGCACCGCGACGACGTTCGACGTGGTCAGCGCGAAGGGGGAGTACGTCGGCGGCGCGATCGCCCCCGGCATCGACATCTCCCTCGAGGCGCTCGGCCGCCGCGGCGCGCAGCTGCGCAAGGTGGAGATGGTCCGGCCCCGCTCGGTGATCGCGAAGAACACCGTCGAGGCCATGCAGTCCGGCATCCTCTACGGCTTCGCCTCCCAGGTCGACGGCATCGTCGGCCGGATGCGCGCCGAGCTCCGGCTGTCCCCCGACGACCTCACCGTGATCGCCACCGGCGGCCTCGCCCCCCTCGTCGTCGAGGAGTGCACGGTGTTCACCGAGCACCAGCCGTGGCTCACCCTGCTCGGCCTCGAGCTGGTCTTCGAGCGCAACCAGTGAGACCCGACATCGGATAGGTGTTGGTGACCCAGGGGTCACTCATACCTATCCGATATCGGGTCGAGAGCGTGACCGCCTAGGCTTGCGGACCATGAGCGACCAGGCGCAGCCCCCTGCCGTGGAGGACGACCTCCCCGAGCAGATGCGGGTACGCCGGGAGAAGCGGCAGCGGCTGCTCGACGAGGGCCGGCAGGCCTACCCGGTGACGGTGCCGCGCACGCACACGCTGCTCCAGGTCCGCGAGGCGTACGACGGCCGGGACCTCGAGCCCGACACGCACACCGGCGACGACGTCGCGGTCTCCGGCCGGGTGATGTTCCTGCGCAACACCGGCAAGCTCTGCTTCGTCCGGCTCCGCGAGGGCGACGGCACCGAGCTGCAGGTGATGCTGTCGCTGGCAGACGTCGGCGAGGAGTCGCTCGCCGACTTCAAGGCCACCGTCGACCTCGGCGACCTGCTCGCCGTACGCGGTGAGGTGGTGACCAGCCGCAGAGGCGAGTTGTCCGTGCAGGCCCGCGAGTGGTCGCTGGCGGCCAAGACACTGCGCCCGCTGCCCAACGAGCACCGGCCGCTGTCCGACGAGGCCCGGGTGCGGCTGCGCTACGTCGACATGATGGTCCGCCCGGAGCCGCGCACCCTGGTGCGCCAGAAGGCGGCGCTGCTCAAGAGCCTGCGCGCGACGCTCGACGAGCACGGCTTCATCGAGGTGGAGACGCCGATCCTCCAGCTCACCAACGGCGGCGCCGCCGCGCGCCCGTTCCGCACCCACCTGAACGCCCTCGACCAGGACATGCTGCTGCGCATCGCCCTCGAGCTCGACCTGAAGAAGGCGATGATCGGCGGCGTCGACCGGGTGTACGAGATCGGCCGCACGTTCCGCAACGAGGGCCTCGACTCCACGCACGCCGCCGAGTTCTCGATGCTCGAGGCCTACGAGGCGTACGGCGACCAGCACACGATGATCGCGCTCGCGAAGAGCATGATCCGCGCCGGCCACCGCGCCGTCGGCAGCCCCGTGGTCCGCGGTCACGACGGCAGCGTCATCGACCTCGACGGCGAGTGGCGCGAGGCGCCGATCCTCGACCTGGTCTCCGACGCGGTCGGCACCCGGGTCGACGTCGACACCGACGCGGAGGCGCTGCGCGACCTCGCCGCCAAGCACGACGTCGAGCTGCAGGACGGCTGGGGCAAGGAGGAGATCGTCGTCGAGCTGTTCGAGCAGCTCGTCGAGGAGACGCTGGTGCAGCCGACGTTCGTCATGGACTACCCGACGAAGGTCAAGCCGCTCGCCAAGCCGCACCGCACCACGCCCGGCCTCAACGAGGCCTGGGACCTGATCATCAACGGCGTCGAGATGGGCGCGGCGTACTCCGAGCTCAACGACCCGGTGATCCAGCGCGAACGCCTCGAGGAGCAGTCCCGGCTCGCCGCCGGTGGCGACCCGGAGGCGATGGACCTCGACGAGGTGTTCCTGAAGGCGATGGAGTTCGGGATGCCGCCCGCCGGCGGCATCGGCATCGGCGTCGACCGGGTGCTCGGCATGCTCACCGGCGCCAACCTGCGCGAGACGATCCTGTTCCCGCTGCTCCGGCCGGAGGGAGTGTGCGGGTGGCGCGAGGCGGAGCCGAGTCCAGCTCAGCTCAGAAGTAGTCCCGGATGTGCACCTGGTGACCGCCGAACAGGCTGTCCCACGTCGCGTCGCGCGAGTCGTCACCTTCGAGCAACCCGGCCATCCGCAGGTTCGCGGTGCCCTGCGCGCCGGCGTACAGCATCGCCAGCCCGCGTCCGGTGAAGCACGGTCCCTCGGCGGTGCCGGTCCGCCTGCAGTGCGCCTCGCCGTCGCGCACCGTGAGCCGGTACGTGCCGTCGAGGTCGCGGAGGAACTCGTCGGAGAGCGTGAAGGTCAGCTCCGCCACCGTGTGGTGCGGGTAGCGCCGCGAGGTCAGCGCCTGCTCGGGGTCGAGGAGGCGCAGCATGTACGGCTCGAGCTCGGCCACCCGCCAGTCGGCGCTCGGCAGGTGCAGGCGTACGACGTCGCCGACCGGCCCGCCCGACGTACGCAGCCGGGTCGTCGGCGTGACCGACGCGAAGCTGCCCAGCGTGCGCAGCAGCACCGCCGCGGCGTCGTGCCGGGTGCTGACCAGGTCGGAGACCTCGAGCAGCGACTCGGTGCCGTAGCCGGGCCCGCGCGACCACGAGGCGTAGCCGTGCACGCCACCCGCGGCGTCGACCGCGACCGTGATCCCGCTGTACGCCGCGAGGAGCTCGCCGGCCGAGTCCGGGAAGGACGGTCCCCTGCGCGTCAGGGGACCGTTCTGCGCCGACGCCCACGCGTCGTACACGTCCTTGACCGCGGGTACGTCGGACCCGGTGGCCCGCCGCGCGACGAGCCCGTCGGGGGCACGCACCGCCGCCAGGCTCGTGGTCGGCAGGTCGACGTAGTCGAGCGACCCGACGATCTCGTAGCCGAACCGCCGGTAGATCCGCGGCGCCGTCGGGAACAACGTGGACAGCACCGCCCCGCGCCGGCGGGCGGCACCGAGCACGTGCGCGAACAGCGGTGTCAGCAGCCCGCGGCCGCGGTGCTCGGCCGCGACGGTGACACCGGCGATGCCGGACGTCGGCACGGTGACGCCGGAGAACCACGAGTCGTACTCGCGGTCGATCATCCGCGCGAGCAGGTCGCCGTCCGGCCCGAAGACGCCGTAGCCGTGCATCCCCGGCCGCAGCGGCCACGGCGCGGGCTCGGCCGGGTCGGCGTTCGGCGGGCTGCCGAAGGCCTCCCAACCGAGGCTGCGGGTGGGTACGGCGTCCTCGGGTCCGAGCGGCCGCACCTGCGGCGGCGCGGCGTCGTCGGTGGCGTCCACCCGCGCAGGCTACTGCCGGGCGCGGTTTTCGGTCGCGAGGAATTCTGAGATAAAACGTCCAGACAATTCCGGGCACCGTTTCTCGTGGATTTGCGGAAACTCGTTCCGCAGCAATAGCGTGCCCTCGCGTCGAATTCCGCGGCGCTTCCCGGATTTCCCGGGGATTCCCAGTTAATCGGAAAGGGCACACCCCCATGGCTCAGCGCGTGAACGTCGTCCTCGTGGACGACATCGACGGCAGCGACGCGGTCGAGACCGTCAGCTTCGCGCTCGACGGGGTCGACTACGAGATCGACCTCAACGAGAAGCACGCCGACCAGCTGCGCAAGGCGTTCTCCCTGTACGTCGGCCACGCGCGCCGCGTCGGGGGACGGCGTCGTGGCGGTCGGCGTACCACTGCCGCGGCGGCGACCGCCACCGCCAACGGCGCGAGCGCGGCCGACATCCGGGCCTGGGCCCGGGAGAACGGCTGGGACGTGCCCGAGCGCGGCCGGGTGAGTGCCGAGGTCAGGGAGGCCTTCGCGGCCGCCCACTAGGCCCCGAGCAGGGCGGGCCGGGTCCGCCCGGGTCACTGCCGGGACGACCCCCGGGCTAGACCGTCGCCGACAGCGAATGAACCGCGTGTTCGCTGTCGGCGAATGCTTTAACGGGAGGAGTCCGGAACACGTAGGCTCGGTGTCGGAGTTGACCCTCGCGTAGCCGCTCACCTCCGGCCGCCACAGCCGTGTCGGACGGGGGTCCACGGGTACCGGGGGTCGGGCGTCCCGCGACGGCGCGGGGCTACTGTGTCCAGTGAGCGGCTGCACCCCTGACGCAGCAACTCGGCACGCAGCGCGAGAGCTTTCTCGGCAAGGAGCGATGGAAATGTTCGAACGGTTCACCGACCGGGCCCGCAGGGTGGTCGTCCTGGCGCAGGAAGAAGCCAGGATGCTCAGCCACAACTACATCGGCACCGAGCACATCCTCCTGGGCCTCATCCACGAGGGCGAGGGCGTTGCCGCGAAGGCGCTGGAGAGCCTCGGCATCTCGCTGGAGGCGGTCCGCGCGCAGGTCGAGGAGATCATCGGCCAGGGCCAGCAGGCGCCGAGCGGGCACATCCCGTTCACCCCGCGCGCCAAGAAGGTCCTCGAGCTCTCCCTGCGCGAGGCCCTGCAGCTCGGCCACAACTACATCGGCACCGAGCACATCCTGCTCGGCCTGATCCGCGAGGGTGAGGGCGTCGCCGCCCAGGTGCTGGTCAAGCTCGGCGCCGACCTGAACCGGGTCCGTCAGCAGGTCATCCAGCTGCTCTCCGGCTTCCAGGGCAAGGAGACCGCCGCCGCCGGCGCCCCGCAGGAGGGTGCGCCCTCCTCGTCCCTGGTGCTCGACCAGTTCGGCCGCAACTACACGCAGGCCGCGCGGGAGGGCAAGCTCGACCCGGTCATCGGGCGCGAGAAGGAGATCGAGCGCGTGATGCAGGTGCTCTCGCGCCGGACCAAGAACAACCCGGTGCTCATCGGCGAGCCCGGCGTCGGCAAGACCGCGTGCGTCGAGGGCCTGGCCCAGGCGATCGTGCGCGGCGACGTCCCGGAGACGCTGAAGGACAAGCACATCTACAGCCTCGACCTGGGCTCGCTGGTCGCCGGGTCGCGGTACCGCGGTGACTTCGAGGAGCGCCTGAAGAAGGTGCTCAAGGAGATCAAGACCCGCGGCGACATCATCTTGTTCATCGACGAGCTGCACACGCTCGTCGGCGCGGGTGCCGCCGAGGGCGCGATCGACGCCGCCTCGATCCTGAAGCCGATGCTGGCCCGGGGCGAGCTGCAGACGATCGGCGCCACGACCCTCGACGAGTACCGCAAGCACCTCGAGAAGGACGCCGCGCTCGAGCGCCGGTTCCAGCCGATCCAGGTGCAGGAGCCGTCGATCGCGCACACCATCGAGATCCTCAAGGGCCTGCGCGACCGCTACGAGGCGCACCACCGGGTCACGATCACCGACGAGGCGCTGGTCTCGGCGGCGACGCTGGCCGACCGCTACGTCTCCGACCGGTTCCTGCCCGACAAGGCCATCGACCTCATCGACGAGGCCGGCTCACGGCTGCGGATCCGCCGGATGACGGCGCCGCCGGACCTGCGCGAGTTCGACGACAAGATCGCCGACGTACGCCGCCGCAAGGAGGGCGCGATCGACTCGCAGGACTTCGAGCTCGCCGCCTCGCTGCGCGACGAGGAGAAGAAGCTGATGCTCGCGAAGAGCGAGCGGGAGAAGCAGTGGAAGGCCGGCGACATGGACGTCGTCGCCGAGGTCGACGAGGAGCTCATCGCCGAGGTCCTCGCGGTCGCCACCGGCATCCCGATCGTGAAGCTCTCCGAGGAGGAGTCGACCCGGCTGCTCAAGATGGAGGACGAGCTGCACAAGCGCGTGATCGGCCAGGAGGAGGCCGTCAAGGCGCTCAGCCGGGCCATCCGCCGTACCCGTGCGGGCCTGAAGGACCCGAAGCGTCCCGGTGGGTCGTTCATCTTCGCCGGCCCGTCCGGTGTCGGTAAGACCTGGCTGTCCAAGACGCTCGCGGAGTTCCTGTTCGGCGACGAGGACGCGCTGATCCAGCTCGACATGTCGGAGTTCAGCGAGAAGCACACCGTCTCGCGGCTGTTCGGCTCGCCTCCCGGCTACGTCGGCTACGAGGAGGGCGGCCAGCTCACCGAGAAGGTGCGGCGCAAGCCGTTCTCGGTGGTGCTCTTCGACGAGGTCGAGAAGGCACACCCGGACATCTTCAACTCGCTGCTGCAGATCCTGGAGGAAGGTCGCCTGACCGACTCCCAGGGCCGGGTGGTCGACTTCAAGAACACCGTGATCATCATGACCACGAACCTCGGCACCAAGGACATCTCCAAGGGGGTCAACCTCGGCTTCAACCAGTCGAGCGACGCCGCCGGGTCCTACGAGCGGATGAAGGCGAAGGTGTCGGAGGAGCTCAAGCAGCACTTCCGCCCGGAGTTCCTGAACCGTGTCGACGAGATCGTGGTCTTCCCGCCGCTCACGCAGGAGCAGATCGTCGCGATGGTCGACAACATGGTCGCGGGCGTCGAGAAGCGGCTGCGCGACCGCGACATGTCCATCGAGCTGACCCAGGCCGCGAAGGACCTGCTCGCCAAGCGCGGGTTCGACCCGGTGCTCGGCGCCCGGCCGCTGCGGCGGACCGTGCAGCGCGAGATCGAGGACACCCTTGCCGAGAAGATGCTGTACGGCGAGGTCGGCCCCGGTCAGATCGTGCTGGTCGACGTCGAGGGCGAGGGCGTGGAGGCCACCTTCACGTTCAAGGGCGAGCACAAGAGCGAGCTCCCCGACCTCCCGCCCCTCGAGGAGACCACCACCGGCGGCTCCGGCGCCGCCGGCGAGACCGCCTCCGGCGAGTAGCAGGGCACCAGAGCAGGACATCGAGAAGGGCGCCGACTCCCAGCAGGGGATCGGCGCCCTTCTCGCGTCCACCGCCGAGGCGTCACTCCTGCCCCGCCGAGGCGTCAGTCCTGCCCCGCCGAGGCGTCAGTCCTGCTCCGCCGAGGCGTCAGTTGTGTCCCGTCGAGGCGTCATTCGGGTTCCCGCCAGAGGTCAGTTGTGTTCTGTCAAGCAGTCGCTGTTCGGGCTGGGCGGGACACGCGTGACCCCTGGGCGGGACACGGGTGACCTCTCGGCGGGAACCAACTGACCTCTCGGCCGGGGCGCGGGTGACCTCTCGGCGGGACGCGGGTGACGTTTCGGCGGGGCACGGGGGTCAGTGGGTGGCGCCGTTGAGGTTCAGGATGACGACGCCGCCGATGATCATGGCGAGGGCGAGGGCCTTGAGGACGTCGAGACGTTCGCCGAGGAGCAGGACGCCGACGACGGCGATGCCGGCGGTGCCGAGCCCGGCCCAGACGGCGTACGTGATCGAGACCGGGATGTGCCGGATCACCACCGCGAGCAGCCAGATGGACGTCGCGTAGCCGACGAGCACGAGCGTGGTCCACAGCGGGTCGCGGAACGACTGCGTGCGAGGTAGCGCGGCCGTCGAGGCGACCTCGATCCCGATCGCCCCCAGCAGCAGCAGCCACGCGCCGACCATGACGCGCCTCCTCGATGTCTCGTGATGTGTAGCGGGTGCTACAAATGTAGCACCCGCTACACTCGTCCGCCGAACCGGAAAGGGGTGGGATGTCCAAGCGCGACGACCTCGCCGAGCAGGCCACCGACCACGCCCTCGAGCACGGCCTGATCGGGCTGAGCCTGCGCCCGCTGGCGGCCGCGCTGGGCACCAGCGACCGGATGCTGCTGTACCACTTCGGCACCAAGGACGACCTGGTCGCCACCCTGCTCCGGGTCTCCAACGACCGGTCGGTGGCCGCCGTCCGCGCGCTGACGCCCGCCCGCGACGTACGCCGAGCCGTCCGCGACCTGTGGCGGGCGATGAACACCGAGAGCCTGCAGCGCTGCCAGCGGATGTACGTCGAGGCGGCGGCGCTGGGCCTGTTCGGGCGCGAGCCGTACGCCACCGTGGTCCGCGAGGCGAACGAGGTGTGGATCGGCGCCGTCGCGGACCACCTCGTCGCATCCGGCGTACGTCGGTCCCGGGCCGTCCGGGCCACCGCGCTGCTCGACGCGGCGTACACGGGGCTGATGCTCGACCTGCCCCTCGACGAGGGCGTCCCGCAGCAGCGGCAGACGGTGCGCGACCTGGTCGACGCGGTCGCCGCGGTCGCTCAGGGCAGCGCGTAGGCGTCCTCGGCGACCCGCGCGACCAGGCCGTCGTCGACCAGCCACGCGAGGCAGCGGTCGCGCTGCTCGGGGACGTGCCAGGCCTCGTCGAGCCGGCTGCGGTGCACCGGGCCGTCGGCGTCGCGCAGCACGGCGAGCAGCCGACCCCGGCACTGCCGGTCGGTCCCGTCGTACGTCTGGCCCCGCCGGGGTGGCCCGTCGTACGCCGGGTAGCCGGCGCCCCGCCACGCGCAGAGGTCGGCGACCGGGCAGCCGCCGCAGCGCGGGCTTGCCGCGATGCAGACCGTGGCTCCGAGCTCCATCGCGCCGACCGCCCAGGCCGCCGCGGTGGGACCGTCGTCGGGCA
>JABFXA010000002.1 GCA_013361955.1 Nocardioidaceae bacterium | reverse complement strand
GCGGCCGCGACGACGACCGGCGCCGCTCCGAGAGCGAAGGCGAGGTGGACCGGCTCCGGGCCGAGCTCCGGGCGCACCCGTGCCACCGCTGCCCGGACCGCGAGGACCACGCCCGGTGGTCGGAGCGCTACCACAAGCTGGACCGCGACACCCGCACGCTGCGGCGCCGGATCGAGCAGCGCACGAACACCATCGCCCGGCAGTTCGACCGGGTCTGCGAGGTGCTCACCGCGCTCGGGTACCTCGAGGACGACCAGGTCACCGACGCCGGCCGGCGGCTGATGCGGATCTACACCGACATGGACCTGGTGGCCGCGGAGTGCATCGTCCGAGGGCTGTGGGACCGGCTCTCTCCGAGCGAGCTGGCCGCGGCGCTGTCCGCGCTGGTCTTCGAGGCCCGCCGCGCCGACGACGCCGTCTCCCCGCGGCTGCCCGGCGGTCGGGTCCGGCAGGTGCTCGCCGACATGGTCGAGCTCTGGGGCGACCTCGACGGGCTCGAGAGGGACCACAAGCTCGACTTCCTCCGCGAGCCCGACCTGGGCTTCGCGTGGGCGGCGTACCGCTGGGCCGAGGGCGCCACGCTCGACGAGGTGCTGACCGAGACCGACCTCGCCGCCGGCGACTTCGTGCGGTGGATGAAGCAGCTGCTGGACCTCACCGACCAGGTCGCCGACGCGGCCGGCGACGACGCCCTGCGGGCCCGTGCGCGGGAGACCGCGGGGGCGCTCCGGCGGGGTGTGGTGGCCTACTCCTCGGTCGCCGACTGACCTGGACCGGACCACTTCCCGCCTCCCGGGACGCCCCGGACCACACGGGCGGCAACCCGCCCTCGCCGCGGGGCCGCTGATGCCCTAACCTGACGACACCGCCTGGCTTTTCGGGGTGTTTTGCGCCCGCTTGTCACAGGAGAGAGCCGTCTTGCCTCACGCCGACGATCGTGGCAGCTGGATCGACCAGTTCATGCTGCGCGACGAGGTGTTCCAGCCGTTCCGTCAGGTCGCGCAGGCCGCCGAGCTGCTCGCGCACGTCGCCGAGGACCGCGCCGGTCTGACTCGCATCACCTTCGACAAGGTCCGCACCGCGCGCTACCAGGCGCTGGTGCTCGCCGACCTGGCCCGGCTCCTCGACGAGGACGTCGCGGTGCTCGCCCGACGGGCCGACGACGCGCTGGCTCCCGGCACCGACACCGCGCGGCGGGCCCGCATTCTGGCCAGCGTGTTCACCGGCACCGTGCGCGCGACCGCCACCCTCATCGACACCTGCCACACGCTGCTCGGCGTCGCCCAGGAGCTGCTGGTGATCCGGCGTACCCGGTCGCGGCTCGAGCTGATGGCGGCCGTGGAGATGCTCCGAGGCGCCGCGAGCACCGCGCACCTGACCGTGCTGGCGAACCTGCCGCGGGTCACCGACTCGGTGCTGTACGACGAGCTGGCGGTGGGCCTCGGCTCGCTCGACGTCACGCTTGCGCTGGCGAACCGGCTCACGTCGACGATGCGCAGCGACACCGCGCTCGGCGGCCCGATGCCGGCCGCGCACCCGCTCGGGTCGGCGACCGCTAGCTGACCGGCCGGCTCTCGTACGGCGTCGACAGCACGATCGTGGTGCGCGTCGCGACGTTCGCCGCGGCCCGGACCCGCGCCAGCAGGTCCTCGAGGTCGGTCGGCGCGGCCACCCGGACCTTGAGGATGTAGGACTCGTCGCCGGCCACCGACCAGCAGCTCTCGATCTCGGAGATGTCGCGCAGTCGCTCGGGCGAGTCGTCCGGCTGGCTCGGGTCGATCGGCCGGATCGAGATGAACGCGGTCAGTGGCAGCCCGACCTGGTCCCAGTCGATGCGCGCGCCGTAGCCGGTGATCAGCCCGCGTTGCTCGAGGCGCTTGACCCGCTGGTGCACGGCCGACGTGGACAGTCCCGTCGCCTTGCCGAGGTCGGTGAAGGACATCCGGCCGTCGGCGGCCAGGAGCGTCAGGATGCGCCGGTCGAGCTCTTCCACGCGCCTCACCCTAGTGGCGCGGTAGCCGGAACTGTCGCAGTCGTCTGCAAGACTCGCCGCGTGACGCGCACCCCCGGCGACCGGCTGATGCTCCTCGACACCGCCTCGATGTACTTCCGGGCCTTCTACGGCGTCCCGGACTCCTTCACGGCGCCCGACGGCCGGCCGGTCAACGCGGTGCGCGGGCTCCTCGACTTCATCTCCCGGATGGTCTCCGAGTACCACCCGACGCACCTCGCCTGCTGCTGGGACAACGACTGGCGGCCGCAGTGGCGCGTCGACCTGATCCCGTCGTACAAGGCGCACCGGGTGGAGTACGCCGTGCAGGCCGGCCCCGACGTGGAGGTGGTGCCCGACCCGCTCGAGGCACAGGTGCCGATCATCCTCGACGTGCTCGACGCGTTCGGCATCGCGGTGGTCGGCGCCGACGGCTACGAAGCCGACGACGTGATCGGCACGCTCTCCCAGGACGCCGGGATGCCGGTCGACGTGGTCACCGGCGACCGCGACCTGTTCCAGCTCGTCGACGACGAGCACGACGTCCGGATCCTCTACATCGCGCGCGGCGTCAGCAAGCACGAGCGGATCACCGACCAGGTGGTGCTCGACAAGTACGGCATCCACGGCCACCAGTACGCCGACCTCGCGGCCCTGCGTGGTGACCCGTCCGACGGGCTGCCCGGCGTCGCCGGGGTGGGGGAGAAGACCGCGGCGACGCTGCTGCAGCGGTTCGGCACCATGCAAGGCCTGCGCGAGGCCGCCGACGACCCGGACTCCAACATGGCCCCCAGCCCGCGCCGCAAGATCCGCGAGGCGGCCGACTACCTCGAGGTGGCGCCGCCGGTGGTGGCGGTGGCCCGCGACCTCGACCTCGGCAGGCCCGACCTGACCCTCCCGCTGACCCCCGCGCACCCCGACGCGCTGGTGCGGCTCTCGGAGACCTGGAACCTGGAGAGCCCCATCGCCCGCCTCGTCGAGACCCTCACCAACCTCCGCGCCACGTCCGCTGGTTGAGGTGCGAGCCCGCTAGGGCGAGCCTCGAAACCGTGCTGTCTGCGCGAGCGGAGCGAGCGCCAACAACACCGCGTCACACCAGCGACTTCTGCGCCTCCGCGGCCTCACGCGACGCCTTCGCGGCCCGCTCCGCCTCCTCGAGGGAGGTGTCGCCGGCGTGCTGCCGCCACCACGCCTGCCCGGCCTCGGGCAGCGTGTGGATCGGGTCGTAGTAGGCGTAGGTGCGCTTCAGGGCCTCCGGGTCCTGCGCCTCGATGGACGTGCGGTAGTTCTTCGTCCAGTACGAGATGCCGAGCTCCCGGTCGTACTCCGCGAGCTGGTGCACCCAGCGCTTGCCGACGAACGGTACGTCGCAGACGATCCGCGGGGTCGCGAAGCCGGGCAGGTAGCCCATGATGTGGTGCTGCAGCCGCTGCGCGTCGGCGACCGAGACCCGCCAGTGCTCCGAGAAGGGGATCATGTCGCACATGTAGAAGTAGTACGGCATGATCTGCGCGCCATCGAGCAGCGCGAAGCAGAGGTCGAGCAGCGCGTGCGGGTCGGCGTTCACACCGTCGAGCAGCACGCCCTGGTTGCGGACGTCGCGGAGACCGGCGTCGAGCATCGCCCGGGTCGCCTTCGCCACCATCGGGGTGACCGACGCGGCGTGGTTCACGTGCGTGTGCATGGCCAGCGAGACACCGCGCTCGCGGGCGATGGTGGCGACCCGCTCGACGCCCGCGCGGACGTCGTCCTGCAGCCAGTGCTGGGGGAGACCCATCAGCGCCTTGGTGGCCAGTCGGATGTCGCGGATGTTCTCGATCTCCAGCAGCCGGGTCAGGAACTCCTCCAGCCGCGGCCACGGCATGTTCGCCACGTCGCCGCCGGAGACCACCACGTCGCGCACCGACGGGGTGCGGCTCAGGTAGGCCAGCATCTCGGCGTGCCGGTCCACCGGCTTGCCGAGGAACTTCAGCTTGTCGATCTGCGGTGTCGAGTTGCCGACCAGGTCCATCCGCGTGCAGTGGCCGCAGTACTGCGGGCAGGTCGGCAGCAGCTCGGCGAGCACCTTGGTGGGGTAGCGGTGGGTGAGGCCCTCGGCCACCCACATGTCGTGCTCGTGCAGCGAGTCGCGGGTGGCGTGCGGGTGCGACGGCCAGTCCTGCCGGCGGTCGGAGAAGACCGGCAGCATGTACCGGCGCACCGGGTCGGCGTACATCGCCTCGGTCAGCGAGCCGGGGCCGGTCGGCAGCTCGCGCGGCGCCATCGTGTTCATCATCTGCGGCGGCACCAGCATCGACATGGTGGCCCGCTCGCGCTGGTCGCGCTCGAGGTCCTCGTAGAACGACTCGTCGACCAGGTCGCCCCACAGGCTGCGCAGCTGGCGGACGTTCTTGATGCAGTGCGCGCGCTGCCACTGGACGGAGGCCCAGTCCTCGGCGGTGACGTGCTTCCAGCCCGGGAACCGGGTCCAGTCGGGCTCGACCAGCTCCACCCGGCGGTAGGGGTAGGGCTGTCCGGTCTCGAGGCCGATCGAGGTCTCGATGCTCATCAGCGGCTCCGTCGTTCCTGTCGTCGCTCGGGGGCGCGTCCGTTTGTGTGGGTCACCCCACACGTGCCACGATACGCAAAGAATCTACGGCCTGTCGAACGAAGCGCCGCAAGATTTCCTTTCAGTCCAGAAACGTCATGGAGGACGACCCGTGGGTCAGCGTCAGCCGTCCAGCCCGGTAGGGCTGCACCGGGTGCTCGAGCCGGCCGGGGTGCTGCCGCAGGCCGCGCGGCGGCTGGACACCGGCAAGGACCTGTGGCCCGACGAGGTGCGGATCCGCGTGGAGCGGCTGAACCTCGACGCCGCGTCCTTCCGGCAGCTGGAGCGCACCCACGACGGCGACGGCGACCGGATCCGCGCCGCGGTGCTCGACATCGTCGCCGCGCGCGGCAAGATGCAGAACCCCGAGACCGGCTCCGGCGGGATGCTCGTCGGCACCGTCGAGGAGGTCGGCCCGGAGTCGCCGCTCGGGCTGTCGGTGGGCGACCGGGTGACCACGCTGGTCTCCCTCACGCTGACGCCGCTGGTGGTCGAGGACGGCCTGGAGCGCTGGGACGGCCGGTCCGAACAGGTGCCCTGCGACGGGTACGCCGTGCTGTTCGGCCGCTCCATCGCCGCGGTGATCCCCGACGACCTGCCCGCCGGGCTGTCGCTGTCGGTGATGGACGTGTGCGGCGCGCCGGCACTGACCGCCCGCGTGGTGGCCGGCTACGACGAACCGGTGGTCGCGGTGGTCGGCGGCGCCGGCAAGTCCGGCTCGCTGTCGCTGGCCGCGGCCAAGGCCGCCGGGGCCCGGCGCACGATCGGCGTCGTCCCCCACCAGGGCGAGGCCGACCTGCTCACCGACGCCGGGATCGCCGACGTGGTGGCGGTGGCCGATGCCCGCGACCCGGTCGCGCTGTCCGACGCGGTGACCGCCGCCGGCGGCCCCGCCGACGTGACCGTCGTCTGCGTCGACGTCCCCGGCTGCGAGGGCGGCGCGATCCTGGCCACCGCCGACCGGGGGACCGTGGTGTTCTTCTCCATGGCGACGTCGTTCAGCGCCGCGGCCCTGGGCGCCGAGGGCCTGGCCGCCGACGTGACGATGCTGGTCGGCAACGGCTACGTGCCCGGCCACGCGGACTTCGCGATCTCGCTGCTGCGTGAGCACGCGGGGGTGCGCGCCCTCTTCGAGCGCCGGCTGTGAGGATGAGCGCGTGCGCATCCTGTTGAGAGGTGGCTACGTCCACACGCCCGCCGACCCGCATGCAACCGCGCTGTGCCTCGACGGCGACGAGGTCGTCTGGACCGGCGACGACGACGCCTCCGTGCACTTCGAGGAGGGCGCCGACCGGGTCGTCGAGCTCGAGGGCCGGCTGGTGACGCCCGCGTTCGTCGACGCGCACGCGCACCTGGCGCAGACCGGCTTCGCCGCGGCCTCGGTCGACCTCGGGGCGGTGGCGTCCCTGGGCGAGGCCCTCGACGCGATCGCGGCGCACGCGAACAGCGACCCCTCGGCGGTAGTGCTCGGCTTCGGCTGGGACGAGACCGGCTGGCCCGAGCGTCGGGCGTTCACCCGCGAGGAGGTCGACCGCGCCAGCGGTGGCCGTGCGGTGATGCTGTCCCGCGTCGACGTGCACTCGGCCGTGGTGTCCTCGGCGTTCCTCGACGCCTGCCCCGACGTCGTGCACGCCGAGGGGTACGACGTCTCCGGGTTCGTCGCCCGCGACGCCCACCACGCCGCGCGCGAGGGGTTGTTCAAGCTGACGCCGGCCACCGACCGCGAGGACGCGATCCTGCGGGCGCTGCAGCGGGCCGCGCGGCAGGGGATCGGCATGGTGCACGAGCTCGGCGCCCCGCACATCTGCCCTCCGGAGGACCTGGCTGTCTCGGCCGCCCTGACCGCGCGGGCGCCGCTGCCCGAGGTGGTCCGCTACTGGGGCGAGCTCGACGGCATCGAGACCGCGCTCGCCCTGGGCTGCGCCGGCGCCGCGGGCGACCTGTGCGCCGACGGCTCGATCGGCTCCCGGACGTCGGCGCTGCACGCGCCGTACGCGGACGCGGAGACCAGCGGCCACCTCTACCTCGACCGCGAGCAGGTCGCCCGGCACGTGGTGGCCTGCACGCGGGCCGGCATCCAGGGCGGCTTCCACGTGATCGGCGACCGCGCCGTCACCGAGGTGGTCGCCGGGTTCCGGGCCGCGGCTGACGAGGTCGGCGTGCCCGCGCTGGTGCAGGCCCGGCACCGCCTGGAGCACGTCGAGATGGCATCCCAGGAGGAGATGGCGGTGCTCGGGTCGCTCGGGGTGACCGCCAGCGTGCAGCCGATGTTCGACGCCTACTGGGGCGGCGACCAGGGCCTCTACGCCCGTCGCCTCGGTGCGGACCGGGCCCTGCCGATGAACGCCTTCGCGTCCCTGAACAAAGCCGGCGCCGCGCTGGCGTTCGGCTCCGACACCCCGGTCACCCCGTTCGGCCCGTGGGCGGCCGTGCGCGCGGCCGCGTGGCACCAGACCGAGTCCGAGCGGGTCACCGTGCGCGCCGCGTTCAACGCGCACACCCGCGGCGGCTGGCGGGCAGCCCGCCGCAACGAGGGCGGGGTGATCGCGCCCGGCGCCCCGGCGAGCGTCGCGGTCTGGGACGTGCCCGGCGACCTGGTCGTGCAGACCCCCGACGCCCGGATCGCGGCGTGGTCGACCGACCCGCGGGCCGGCGTCCCGCACCTGCCCGACCTGCACCCCGATGCCGACCTGCCGTCCTGCGTGATGACCGTCGTCCGCGGGGACATCGCCTTCGAGACAGAAGGAGCGCTGTCGTGACCACGACCAGCCGCCGTACGACCAAGAAGCTCGACCTGGACCCGGCGACCGTACGCCGGGCGCGCAGCCTGGCGCGCAAGGCCGGCAAGCCGATCGTCGACCTCGCCCAGCGGCACACCACGGTGTCCGTGGAGCGGGCCACGCTGCGGTTGGCCGGGCTGCAGGGCGCCGACGCCGACGGCATCCCGTGGGTGAACCGGCTCCTCGACGCGGTCCGCGGCGACGTGGGCCTCGAGCACGGCATCGCGCTCCCGGTCTGGGACGCCCTGGTGCGCGGCGAGGCCGACGACGTGTCGGTGCTGGCCCAGAAGGCGTCGGCCGGCTCGGTGCGGTTCCGGGTCCCCGAGGGCCGCGACCTGGTCCGGGCGCGGGCGGCCGCGCGCCGGCAGGTGGGTGCCGGCATCAAGCGGGTCGACGCGCGGCGGCGCGAGCGCGAGCGGCTCGTGAAGCGGTACGGCGACCCCGACCACCAGCCCTGGATCTACCTGATCGTCGCGACCGGCGACATCTACGAGGACATGCCGCAGGCGCAGCAGGCCGCGCGCGAGGGCGCCGACATCATCGCGGTGATCCGCTCCACCGGGCAGTCGCTGCTCGACTACGTCCCCGAGGGCGCCACCCGCGAGGGGTTCGCCGGCACCTACGCGACGCAGGAGAACTTCCGCCTCATGCGCGCCGCCCTCGACGAGTCCAGCAAGGAGCTCGGCCGCTACGTGCGGCTCACCAACTACGCGTCCGGCCTGTGCATGCCGGAGATCGCCGCGCTGGCCGGCCTCGAGCGGCTCGACATGATGCTGAACGACTCGATGTACGGGATCCTGTTCCGCGACATCAACCCGATCCGCACGTTCGTCGACCAGCGCTTCAGCCGCCAGGTGCACGCCCGTGCCGGGATCGTCATCAACACCGGCGAGGACAACTACCTCACCACCGCCGACGCCGTCGAGGCGGCGCACACGGTCACCGTCAGCCAGCTGCTCAACGAGTACTTCGCCAAGGAGGCCGGGCTCGGGGACTGGCAGCTCGGCCTCGGCCACGCCTTCGAGATCAACCCGGACATCCCCGACAGCTTCCGGATGGAGCTGGCGCACGCGCTGCTCGCCCGCGAGCTCTTCCCGAAGGCGCCGCTGAAGTGGATGCCTCCGACCCGGCACATGACCGGCGACGTGTTCCGCGGCTACATGCTCGACGCGTTCTTCAACCTGGTCGGCACGCTCACCGGACAAGGCATCCTGCTGGTCGGGATGATGACCGAGGCCGTCGTGACGCCGTGGCTGTCCGACCGCGACCTGGCGCTGCAGAACGTCCGCTACGTGATGAACGCCGCCGGCAACCTGCACGAGGACTTCGTGCCACGCCCCGACGGCTACATCGTGCAGCGCGCCAACCAGGTGCTCGCCGAGGCGATCGACCTGCTCGAGCAGATCCTCGCCCACGAGTCCCGCACCGGCCTCCTCGACGCGATCGCCGACGGCACCTTCGGGCTGATGAAGCGCCCCGCCGACGGCGGCAAGGGTCTGGACGGCGTGGCCCGCAAGGCCGCCGGCTACTTCAACCCGGCCACCGAGATCCTGGACGGCGAGCGATGAGAGGGACCCGATGAGCATCCTGCGCCCGTACGGCGACACCACCGGAGACGGCATGGTGCAGATCTCCTTCACGCTGCCGATGCCGCACAGCAAGGTCGCCGAGGGCGCCGCGGCGCAGCTGGCGAACAAGATGGGCATGGAGCCCGCGCTCGTCGTGCACGCCAAGCCGATGGGCCCCGACTTCACCTTCTTCGTGGTGTACGGGCGCGTGCAGCACCTCGTGGACACCTCGCAGGTCACGGTGGTCGAGCGGGAGTACCCGCTGCTCGCGCCGAAGGAGGTCAACCTGGCGATCCGCAAGGGGATGCGGCGCCGGCTCACCGTGGTGGGCGGCTGCATCGGGACCGACGCGCACACCGTCGGCATCGACGCGATCCTGAACATCAAGGGGTTCGCGGGGGAGAAGGGCCTCGAGTACTACCGGGAGATCCGGGTGGTGAACCTCGGCGCGCAGGTGTCGGTGCCGCAGCTCGTCGCCAAGGCCCGCGAGGAGAAGGCGGACGCGGTGCTGGTCTCGCAGGTGGTGACCCAGCGCGACGCGCACATCCTGAACACCAAGGAGATGTCCGCGGCGTTCCGGGAGTCCTACCCGAGCGACAAGCGGCCGCTGATGGTGGTCGGCGGTCCGCGCTTCGACGAGACGATGGCCGCGGACCTCGGCGTGGACCGGGTCTTCTCCCGGGGTACGACGCCCGGCGAGGTCGCGTCGTACCTCACCTACCGACTGGTGACGAGCAGGCACGAGGCGGTGGCCCGGTGACCCCCGAGCAGATGCAGGGCCTGACGGTGACGCACCGTCGCTACGTGCCGTACTCGCACGCGCACTACGCCGGCAACCTCGTGGACGGCGCCTACTCGCTGGGCCTGTTCGGCGACGTGGCCACCGAGGTGTGCATCCGCACCGACGGCGACGAGGGCCTGTTCGCGTCGTACTCCGACGTGCAGTTCCGCAGCCCGGTGCGCGCCGGCGACGTCCTGGAGATCACCGCCGAGGTGGTCCGCGTCGGGAGCCGGTCGCGCACCCTCGAGTTCCGGGCGGTGGTGGTCGGTCGCGGCCGCCCCGACCTGTCGGACTCCTCTGCCAGGATGCTCGACGAACCGCTGCTCGCGACGTCCGCCACCGGCGTGGTCGTGGTGCCGGCTCGAGCGGTGTCCACGGACTGAGAGGCACTCGGCGTGTCGTGGTGCGACACGCCGAGTACTGAAAAAATCCGGCGTGAAATCGCGGTGACGGGGTAACGCGCGTGACCTGCACGTTTGCGCGAACCTCCTGCTCAGCACCCGGTTGACACGGCGGACGCACACGACGAGGCTTCCCAGCGGTCCATCGAGCAGGTCGGCACATCGTGCTGACGTCCAGGCGGCCGCGATAACCGGGTTCGGGTACCACGAGCCAGGGGCGACGCGGTTCCCGGAGGTCGGCGCGACTGCGTCGGGGTGGTTCACGAACAAGAGTCCGGTGCCCAGTAGACAACGGCTCCGGTCCTCGCAGCCAACGGGGACGGGGTCGGTCCGAAGGGTCCGGGCTCTTTTCGTTGTCCGGGGTCCGCGTCGATAGATTTGGCGCGTGCGTACGAGGAGCTGGCGGCCGTCGTCCGGCGGGCTGGCCCGCACGGTGGTCGCCGCCCTGGCCGGGGTCGCCACGGCGCTCGGCTTCGAGCCCACCCACGTCTGGGTGCTGGTCCCGCTCGCCGCGTGCGCGCTGACCCTGGTCTGCCTCGACCGGACCGCGCGCTCCGGCTTCTGGCTGGGTGCGGTCTACGGCACCGCATTCATGCTGGTGCTGCTGCCCTGGGTGCAGGTGATCGGCGCCTACGCCTGGCTGCCGCTGGCGGTTGCGGAGGGCCTCTTCTACGGGTTCGCCGGCCTGGCCACCACGGTGGTGCGCCGGCTGCCCGGTTGGCCGCTGTGGGCGGCGTGCTCGTGGGTCGCCGTCGAGGCGGGGCGTTCGCTGTTCCCGTTCGGCGGCTTCCCGTGGGGCCGGCTCGCCTTCGCCGCCGAGGACACCCCGGTCGCCAACGCCTTCGCGTACGTCGGAGCGCCCGGCACCACCTTCCTGGTCGCGCTGCTCGGCGTGACGCTGGCGTGGGGCATCGTCGGGGTCGCGCACCGGCCGGTGCGCTCGGTGGTCGGCGTGGCCGTCGCCGTCGGGCTGGTGTGCGCGCCGGCGTTCCTCGCGTTCCCGCAGGCGACACCGGGCCAGGAGCGGCCGCACGCGCGGGTCGCCGCCGTGCAGGGCAACGTGCCCGGCACCGGGCTCGAGGCGTTCGCGGAGCGCCGGGCCGTGCTGGACAACCACGTCGAGGCGACCCTGGCGCTGGGCCGGCGGGTCGCCGCTCGCCAGACCCCGCGGCCCGACCTGGTGGTGTGGCCGGAGAACTCCTCCGACATCGACCCGTACACCGATCCCAGCGCGCGGGCCGCGATCGGTGCCGCCGCGCAGTCCGTGGGCGCGCCCTTGCTGATGGGCGCGGTGGTCGGCGACCGGGCCAACGAAGGCTGGCACAACCGGGCGATCGTCTGGTCCACGCAGGGCGAGCCGCAGGCGTGGTACGACAAGATCCACCCGGTCCCGTTCGGCGAGTACATCCCGCTCCGGGGCCTGCTCGCGCCGCGCATCCCGGCCCTTGCGCAGATCCCCTCCGACATGATCCGCGGCACTCGGCCGGGGGTGCTCGAGGTCGGGCCGGCCAGGGCCGGCGTGCTGATGTGCTTCGAGGTCGCGTACGACGGGCTGGTGCGCGACGTGGTGCGGGGCGGCGCCGACCTCATCGTGGTCCCGACCAACAACGCGACCTACACCGGCACCGGCCAGGTCGAGCAGCAGTTCGCGATGTCCCGGCTGCGGGCGATCGAGACGGATCGCTGGGTCGTGGTGGCCTCCACCAACGGGATCTCCGGCATCGTCGCTCCCGACGGCAGCGTCGTGGCCCGCGCGCCGGAGCGGGTGCAGGCGGTGCTGGAGCGGACGCTGCCGCTGACCACCCGCACCACGCCGGCGGTGACGATGGGCGCGTGGCCGGAGCTGGCCGTGTCGACGGTTTCGCTCGTCTCGGTCCTGGTGGGCCTGCTGATCGGCTATCGTCGGCGACCCCGCACCCGCACCCAGGAGTGACGTCCATGCCCCGTGAGCCGCTCGGCCGGGTGCTGGTCGTGATCCCGACCTACAACGAGCGCGACAACCTCGAGTGGATCGTCGGCCGGGTCCGGAGCGCCGTGCCGGACGTCGACGTGCTGGTCGTCGACGACGGGTCCCCGGACGGCACCGGCGAGCTGGCCGACAAGCTGGCCGCCGGCGACCCGCAGGTGAGCGTCGTGCACCGCACCGAGAAGGCCGGCCTGGGCGCGGCGTACCTGCACGGCTTCCGGGTGGCACTGGAGCGCGGCTACGACGTGGTCGGCGAGATGGACGCCGACGGCTCCCACCAGCCCGAGCAGCTGCCGGCCCTGCTGGACGCGCTGGAGGAGGCCGACCTGGTGATCGGGTCCCGCTGGGTGCCGGGCGGCTCGGTGGTGAACTGGCCGCTGTCGCGCAAGGTGCTCTCCGTGGGCGGCAACCTCTACGCCCGGCTGCTGCTCGGCATCCCGCTGCGCGACGTGACCGCCGGCTACCGGCTGTTCCGCCGCAGCACCCTGGAGACCATCGACCTGGAGTCGGTGCAGTCGGCCGGCTACGTGTTCCAGACCGACCTGGCCTACCGCACCGTCGGGGCCGGGCTCACCGTGCGCGAGGTGCCGATCGAGTTCGTCGAGCGGGTGCGCGGGGACTCGAAGATGTCCCGCGACGTGGCGGTCGAGTCGCTGCTCCGGATCACTACCTGGGGGCTGCGCGAACGGGTCCGCCAGGTGCGCGACGTATTCTCGAGACGACGGATCACGTAGCAGGACGGAGCGGACATGAGGCGACGGATCCCCTGGTGGGTGCTGGCGCTGCTGTTCATCGTGGTGCCGGTCCTGGAGATCTACCTGCTGATCCAGGTCGGCCAGGTGATCGGCGCCTGGTGGACCGTGGCGCTGCTGATCGCCGACGGCTTCCTCGGATCGTGGCTGATGAAGAGCGAGGGCGGCCGCGCCTGGCGGGCGCTCCGCGAGGCGATCGACGACCGCCGGATGCCGGCCCGCGAGCTGGCCGACGGGGTGCTGGTGCTGGTCGGCGGCACGCTGCTGCTGGCGCCTGGCTTCATCACCGACATCGTCGGCTTCTTCTTCGTGCTGCCGTTCACGCGGCCGGTCGCGCGCAAGGCCCTCGCCGCGTGGTTGACCCGCAAGTTCCTGGCCGGCCCGGGCGCTCCCGGGTACGCCGCGCGGCAGGACGCCCGGACACGACGACGCCCCGGCACCGACTCGGTGGTCCGGGGCGAGGTCGTGGACTGAGCGGCCGCCTCTCGGTCAGGCGGTCCGGGCCTTCTTCTTGGTCGGCCGGTGCAGGTGCGCGGGGCCGATCTCGCCGCCGCGGAGCAGCTCCAGCCGCTCGGTGAGGATCTCCTCGAGCTCCTTGATCGAGCGCCGCTCGAGCAGCATGTCCCAGTGCGTGCGGACCGGCTTCTCGACCTTCTCCTCCGGCGCGTGACCGTCCTGGCTGATCGCCTCGGCACCGCACCGCGGGCACTCCCACGTCGCGGGCACCTCGGCCTCGACCGACATCGGGATCTCGAACTCGTGCCCGTGCTTGCACTTGTAGGCGATGTTCTGTCGCGCGGCGAACTCGATGCCGCGCTCGTCCTCGAAGCTCTGGCCGCCAAGGCGCGCGCCGCGTAGTGTGCGCTCTCCCATGGGCTACCTCCCTGGTCTGTGGTCCCCGATTTGTCCGACGTGCCGCGGGCGTTCGCACGCCGGGTCCACGTCTGACCTGCACAACGAACCGGGCCGGGCGTAGATTCCCGGGCGCGCGTCGGTGTGTCCGACTACACGTACCCACTGTGCCACCCCTGACACGCCGGGGTGAGCCGAACCCGGCGGTAGCGTCGCCGGCATGGACGACCACGACCTGCGCCTGGTGGAGCGGTTCATGCCGGGCGGACGGCTGCGGCGGGTCCCGAGCAAGGCCTCGAAGCGCCGGCTGGTCCTCGAGCACGTCGCACAGCTGTTCGAACCCGGTGTCCGCTACTCGGAGCGCCAGGTCGACGCGATCCTCACCGGGGTGTGCGAGGGCGGCGAGACCGACCACGTGTCACTGCGCCGCTACCTGGTCGACGCGCAGCTGCTGGGTCGCGAGTCGGGGGAGTACTGGCGGATCGGCGGCTGGGTCTACGGGACCTGACCGGTGTCCGGCGGGGCCTAGACCACCGACGGCCGGGCGTTGCCGGCCTCGGCGATGCCGCGCTCCGGGTCGAGCCGGAGCAGGAAGGCCGCGCCCAGGACGAAGAACACGATCAGCGCCACGATCGCCGGCCGGTAGGAGCCGCTGAGCTGGAAGACCACCCCGAACAGGAACGTGCCGAACCACGACGTACCGCGCTCGCAGGCGTTGTAGAGCGCGAAGTACTCGCCCTCGCGACCGCGCGGGATCAGCAGGCTGAAGAACGACCGCGACAGGGCCTGGGTGCCGCCCAGCACGATCGCGATGGCGATCCCGATCGCCAGGAACAGCGCGACGTTCCTCGCGGGCAGGAACATCGCCAGCACCACGATCACCATCCAGGCGTAGGTGCCCCACAGGATGCAGCGGTACGAGCCGAACCGACCGGCCAGCCGGCCGAACAGCAGCGCACCGCCCCAGGCCACGAACTGGATCAGCAGGATGGTCGCGATCAGCACCGACTGGCCGAACCCGAGCTGCTTGGAGCCGTACGTCGACGCGACGCCGATCACGGTCTGGATGCCGTCGTTGTAGAACAGGAACGCGACCAGGAAGGTCAGCGTCATCGGGTACTGCCGCATCTCGCGGAGCGTGTTCCAGAGCTGCCCGAAGCTGCGCTGCATCAGCCCGCCGCGCTCCTCGACGACGTGCAGGGGCTGGTGGTCGTGGAGCCGGACCGCCGGGATGACCGTGAACCCGGCCCACCACAGCGCCGCGGACAGCAGGGACAGCCGCACCGCGAGCTCCTCGGAGAGGCGGAGCGAGTCGTGGCCGAGGAACATCACCAGGTTCACCAGCAGCAGCAGGCCCCCGCCGAGGTACCCCCACGCCCAGCCGCGCGACGAGGCCCGGTCGCGCTCCTCCTCGGTGGAGATGTCCACCAGGATCGCGTAGTAGCTGACGAGCGAGCAGCCGGCCAGCAGGCTGCTCATCACGATCGCCACCGCGCCGATCTGCCAGTCGTCGTCGCGCAGGAAGAACAGCAGCGCGCAGAAGAACGAGCCCGCCCAGGCGAACCCGGCCATGTGCCGCTTCTTGTGCGCGGAGCGGTCCACGAAGGCGCCGACGACCGGCAGCAGGAACGCGCTGGCGATGGTGGCGAAGCTGGTCAGGTAGAACGGCAGCGAGCCGGCGGCGAGGTGCAGCCCGAACAGGCTGACCGTCCGGCTGCAGGTCTCGTCGGGGTCGGTGCACCCGGCGGCGCGCCCGGCCACGGTGATCATGTACGGCGCGAACATCACGCTCAGCACCGTCGTGTAGTAGGCGGAGTTCGCCCAGTCGTACCAGTTCCAGGCCTTCTGCTGGCGGAGCCGTTCGAAGGCGTCCAGGTCGGCGATGGTCGGCGTGCTCATGCGGTGGCTCCCGTCCACTGTCCGCGGCCGACCAGCACGTCGCGCAGGACGTCGGTGCGGTCCGTCATCAGGCCGTCGACCCCCAGGTCGAGCAGCTCCTCCATCTCGGCGCGGTCGTCCACGGTCCACACGTGCACCGGGCGCCCGGCGGCGTGTGCGCGCTCGACGAATCGGCGGTTCACCACGGTCACGCCGCGGAGCCGGTGCGGCACCTGCAGGGCAGCGCCGCGCCCCTGCAGCACCCGCTCGGCCAGGGTGCCGGGCACCAGCCGGCTCAGGCCGACGCCGACCGGTCCGTACGACGTGGCCACCGGCCGGTTGACCCGCCGGCGGAACTCGCGCAGCCGCCGGTCGGAGAACGATCCGATGCACACCCGGTCGTGGGAGCGGGTGCGGTCGACGAGGGCGGCGAGCAGCGGCACCGCCGCGTCGGCCTTGAGGTCGATGTTGAACCGCGCCCGCGGGAAGTGCTCGAGCAGGTCGGCCATCCGCGGGATCGCCTCGCTCCCACCGATCCGGGCGTCGGCCAGCACGTCGTACGCGAGACCGGCGATGCTGCCGGTGCTGTCGGTGACCCGGTCCAGGACGGTGTCGTGGAAGGCGAGGAGCACACCGTCGGTGGTCGCGTGCACGTCGGTCTCGAGGTAGGTGTAGCCGAGCCGCACCGCGTGCTCGAAGGCGGTCAGGGTGTTCTCCAGACCGACCAGGTCGGGGTGCCGCGCACCGCCGCGGTGCGCGAACGCCAGGACCGCGCCCTCCTCGCGTCCCGCGTCGAGGAACCGGAAGCCCGTGCGGGGTCGCGTCACGGTTGAAGTATGCAGCGCCACCTCTCCATCGTCGCCTCGAACCGCCCGTCCGCCATCCGCGTTGCTACTCAGGCGTACGTCGCGCGCGGGCTATCGTCGGCCTATGAGCGACGAGTGGACCTGCCCGCAGTGCCAGAGCACCATGTCGACGCGCTCGGCCGGCGACGTGACGGTGCACCAGTGCTCTGCCTGTGAAGGCGTCTTCCTCGAGCGCGCGGACCTGGGCAACCTCGTCGAGGCGGAGAACGACTGGCACCGCGACTCCGGCCCGCTCACCCAGCCGCTGCCCCGGATCTCCCCGGACATGACCGCGCCGCCGCCCAGCCCCCGCCGGTCCGCCCGCAGCTACATCGAGAGCCTCTTCGCGTAGCCGCGCCCGTCACCGACCGGTTTCGAGGCTCGCTTCGCTCGCACC
The DNA here is from genome assembly GCA_013361955.1 of Nocardioidaceae bacterium. Classification (GTDB taxonomy): domain Bacteria; phylum Actinomycetota; class Actinomycetes; order Propionibacteriales; family Nocardioidaceae; genus Nocardioides_B. The sequence goes on along the minus strand of JABFXA010000002.1, from coordinate 17,285 downwards.
TCGACCAGCGCGGCGGACCGGCGAAGCGGAGCGAGCCGGGTCAGATGTCGCGGAAGGTCTCGATGCTGGCGCCGAGGTCGTTGAGGCGGGTGGCGAGGTCCTCGTAGCCGCGGTTGATCACGTAGACCGACCGGAGCACCGACGTGCCACGGGACGCGAGCATGGCGAGCAGGATCACCACGGCGGGGCGCAGGGCCGGCGGGCAGACCAGCTCGGCGCCGCGCCAGCGGGTCGGGCCCTCGATCATCACCCGGTGCGGGTCGAGGAGCTTCACGGTGGCGCCGAGCTTGTTCAGGTCGGTGAGGTAGATCGCCCGGTTCTCGTAGACCCAGTCGTGCAGCAGCGTCTGCCCCTCGGCCACCGCCGCGATCACCGCGAAGAACGGCAGGTTGTCGATGTTCAGGCCGGGGAACGGCATCGGGTGGATCTTGTCGATGGGGGAGTGCAGGTCGGACACCTTGGTGTCGATGTCGACCAGGCGGGTGTGGCCGTTCCGGGCGACGTACTCCTCGCTGCGGTCGTAGCGGAAGCCCATCTCCTCCAGCAGCGCGAGCTCGATCTCGAGGAACTCGATCGGCACCCGGCGGATGGTGATCTCGGAGCGGGTGACGATCGCGGCCGCGAGCAGCGACATCGCCTCGATCGGGTCCTCGGACGGCGCGTAGTCGACGTCGACGTCGATCTCCGGCTGGCCGTGCACGGTCAGCGTGGTGGTGCCGACGCCGTCGATGCGGACGCCGAGCTTCTCCAGGAAGAAGCACAGGTCCTGGACCATGTAGTTCGGGCTGGCGTTGCGGATCACGGTGACGCCGTCGCGGCGGGCGGCGGCGAGCAGGGCGTTCTCGGTGACGGTGTCGCCGCGCTCGGTGAGCACGATCGGCCGGGACGGGCTGATCGCGCGGTTCACGGTCGCGTGGTAGCTCCCCTCGGTGGCCTTCACCTCGAGGCCGAACGGGCGCAGCGCGGTCATGTGCGGCTCGACGGTGCGGGTGCCGAGGTCGCAGCCGCCGGCGTACGGCAGCTGGAAGGTGTCCTCGAGGTGCATCAGCGGGCCCAGGAACATGATCACCGAGCGGGTACGCCGGGCGGCCTCCTCGTCGATCCGGCCCAGCTCGAGGTCGCGCGGCGGGATGATCTCGAGGTCGTTGTCCGCGTTGAGCCAGCGGGTCTGCACGCCCATGCTGGCCAGCACCTCGAGCAGCCGGTTGACCTCCTCGATGCGGGCCACCTTGCGCAGCGTGGTGCGGCCGCGGTTCAGCAGCGTGGCGCAGAGCAGCGCGACGCCGGCGTTCTTGGAGGACTTCACGTCGATCGCGCCGGAGAGCGTGGTCGGGCCGGTGACCCGCAGGTGGGTGGGCCCGCCGCCGAGCGCGACGATCTCGGAGTCGAGCGCCTCGCCGATGCGGGCGAGCATCTCCAGCGAGAGGTTCTGGTGGCCCTTCTCGATCCGGTTCACCGCGCTCTGGCTGGTGGAGAGCACCTCGGCCAGCTGTTGCTGGGTCCAGCCGCGGTGCTTGCGCGCGTCGCGGATGAGGTTCCCGATCCGAGAGAGGTAGTCGTCAGCCATGAGCCGCACTCTATCTCATATATGAGATAGAGCAACCGTCGGCGAATGCCGACGGCGTGTCGTCCTTGGTACCGGGTGGCCGGCGCCGCCTGCAACCTTGGCGGCCCGCTCGGCGTGGCGGACTCCCGCCGTCGCGGGATGGACAGCGGGGGAGGGCGGTGCCAGGGTCGGGTCGGGAACGAGTCCGGGGGAGAGAACGCACGTGCGCGGGAGCGAGGTCGAGACACCGGCCGTCCGTCGGCTGCTGGCCGGCGCCGCCGCGGCGCTGGTCGTGCTGGTGTCCGGCTGCACGTCGCCGGCGTCGCCGGAGCCGCGCGCCACGCCGTCGCCCGCGCTGCGGCTGGACGCCTCGGTCGCGCAGTTCCGGTTCGACGAGGGCACCCGGAACCTCAAGGCCGGGGTCACCAACAACGGCGAGCGGTCGATCCGGGTGAGCTCGGCGACGATCTCTTGGGACGGGTTCGCGTTCCCGACGGTGCCGCCACCCGACCCGGACGCCGAGCCCGGGCAGACGGTCGCGTTCACGATCGCCTACGGCGCACCGCGCTGCGACCGGCCGCCGGTGGGGAAGCCGACCCTGGTCGCGGTGGTCGACGGCAGGGGCGTCCGGCTGCCGCTGCGTGTCGAGGACCCGCAGCTGCTGGACCGGCTGCACGCGAAGGCCTGCGCACAGCAGCGGCTGTCGTCGGTCGCCGACGTGTCGCTGGCCTGGGGCCGGACGCCGGTCCGGGTCGACGGCGCGCTGCAGCTGCCCGGCACGCTGCTGGTGCGGCACCGGAGAGCCACCCCGGTCACCGTCGTCGACCTGGGCGGCAGCGTGCTGCTCGACCTGCGCACCCGGCGCGACGGGCTGCTGCCGCTGACCACCACCCGCACCCGGGCGGTCCCGGTGCTGATCGGCTCGGCGAACCGGTGCGACCCGCACGCCCTGGGGCAGAGCTCGCAGACCTTCCTGCTCAGCGCGTACGTGCGGCTGGCCGGCCGGCCCACCCAACGAGTGATCCTGAAGCCGGCGCCGGCCGAGCAGGCCCGGATCCAGGACGTGCTCGACCGGTCCTGCGGGGTGTCCTGACGTGCTGACCTTCGCCGACCTGGAGCGCTACGTGCTCACCTTCCCGGAGACCACCAGCGGCCCGTCGTACGGCGGGGCGCCGGCGCTGCGGGTGAACAAGAAGATGTTCGCGCGGCTGCGCGGCGAGATGGCCGACGACGTCGACGACCTCACCGGCGAGCCGTACGGCGAGGTGCTGATGGTCGGCGTGGACGACCTCGGCGCCAAGGACGCGGTGCTGAGCTCCGGCGACCGGGCGTACTTCACGGTGTCGCACTACGACGGCTACCCGGCGGTGCTGGTGCGGCTGCGGTTCGCCGACGAGACCGAGGTCCGCGAGCTGCTGGTGGAGGCGTGGATGCGCACCGCGCCGAAACGGGCGCAGAAGGCGTACCGGGAGACGATCGGGCCGCTGCCCGGCGACTGAGCGCCGGGCATCGGCGACCGCCCGTCGCTACCGCAGCACCGCGACCGCGCCCTTCGCCGGCACCGTCACCGTGGTGCGGCCGTGCGAGTCGACGTCGACCGGGGTGCAGCCGTTCGCGCGGGTGACCTCGTCGCAGTAGTGCCCGCGCGGCAGCCCGGTGTCGAGGGTGACGCGCCGGGGCTCCGCGTTGTTGTTGAACGCGACCCAGCCGGGGCCCCGCCGGAACGAGATGACGTTGCCGCCGTCGTCCCACCAGTCCGCCTGGGGCGCCCGGCCGACCGCGTCGTGCCAGCGCACCAGGGCGTTGACGCCCGGGTCGCGATCCGTGCAGGACCACTGGTCGGAGCCGCAGTCGGTGTCGGTGATCATCCCGTCGGGCGTGCTCGGCGGTGACTGGTTGGTGTCGCTGCCGAAGGTGAACGCGGCGTACACCTGCGGGCGGCCGTAGCCCGAGGCGAGCAGGTACTGGGTGGCCAGCCGGTTGGTGGCGCCGTCCTTGTAGCTCAGCGCGTCGCCGTTGCGCTCGGTGTCGTGGTTCTGCACGAACGACAGCGTGCGCCGGCTCGGGGTGAGCCCGGAGCCCTCGCCGAAGGTCTCCAGCGTGGCGATGCTGCCGACGTGCTCGGCGGGGTAGCTCTTGAACGCGTCGCGCAGCTGCTTCACGCCGTCGAGGCCGAGCACCGTGCCGCTGCGCACGAACGCCTGCGGGGACAGCGTCCCGGGCCCGCCGCCGAACACCTCGAGCGCCCAGAACGGCCGGTTGCCCTCGCGGGTGTCGTGCAGCCGGGCGTAGATGGCGTCCAGGTCGTCCTGGCCGACGTGCTTGGCGGCGTCGACCCGGAAGCCGCTGACGCCGTAGCCCAGCAGCTTGTTGAGGTACGCCGCGATGGTCCGCTGCGTCGAGGCCTGCTCGGTCTTGAGGTCGGCGAGGCCGAGCAGCTCGCAGCGGAACACCTGCCGCTGGTTGTTGAAGTCCTCGATGCCACCGCTGGCCGAGTCGCACTCGGCGCCCCGGGGGTGGAAGTCGTCGTAGCCGTAGGGCACGGCGGGGTAGGAGAAGTGCTCGTAGGACTTCCCGCCGTAGGAGGTGCTGCCCTGGCCGGTGGTGTGGTTGATGACCGCGTCGACGTACACCTTCATGCCGGCGGCGCGGCAGGTGGAGACCATGTCGCGGAACTGCCGCTCGTCGCCCATCCGGCTGGTGAGCTGGTAGTCGACGGCCTGGTAGACCTCCCACCACGGGTGCAGGATCCCCTCGGAGCCGGGGTCGGTGCGCTTGAGCGAGTCCTGCGGCGGCGCGACCTGGACAGCGCCGTAGCCGGACGGCCCCAGCACGTCGGTGCACTCGCGCGCGACCGACGGCCAGTTCCACTCCCACAGGTTCGCGACCACGTCGTGGGTGGTGGGTCCGCGGCCCTGGCGCGCGGACGGCGGGCCGGCGTCGGCGGAGACGGACGGGACGACCGCGACCAGCGCGGCGACCAGGACGCCGGCGGCGCCGAGCCCGGCGCGGGGCAGGCGAGGGCGTGGGGATCTCATGGTTTCCTCCCGAGACAGGATGACGAAGCGCTCCCTTGCGCTCATCGAAGTGAGGAACCCGGCTCGCGTCAACAGCGCGTACGCCGCCCGCTCTGCCAGGATGGGACACGTGACGGTCGGTCAGGGGTCCCTTGCCTGGGAGGAGTCCGAGGAGGTCCGCGAGCTGCGGACCCTGGCCGACAGCGTGCGCGACGAGCTCGGCGACGCGGCCCGCGCGGGTGCCGACGGGATGCGGCTGCTGGTCGGGGTGGGCTCGGTGGTCGACGAGCTCTCGGTCATCGAGCCGCGTGCCACGCAGAGCGTGTGGAACATGCTGCCGCGGGCCAGCTTCGACCCCGAGGACCCCGGCTACGACCTCACCGAGAGCTCGATCTCGCGCGGCATCGACACCCAGCTGGTGACCCGGGCCAGCACGCTCGGCGTGAACCCGCTGCTCGGCGCGATCTACCCCAACGCCCGGATCGGGCCGGTGTTCCTGCAGGCGATCATCGTCGACGAGGCGCTGGTGGTCGTCGAGGGCCTGGACACCGTCGACGGGTTCGCCACCGCCTGGCTGACCTCGCGCAGCGACTTCGTCGTCCCCGTGCTGGAGATCTGGCGGCGCACGCTGGCGATGTCGCGGCCGCTGCTCGGGCCCGGCGAGGACCCGCCGCTGACCCGGCGGCAGGTGAGCGTGGCGTGCCTGCTGGCGCTGGGGGAGAAGGACCAGACCATCGCCCGGCGGCTGGGGCTGTCCGGGCGCACCGTCGAGCGCGAGGTCCGCGCGATCCTGGAGGCGCTCGGAGCGCGCGGCCGCACCGAGGCCGCGATGCTGATGCGCGGGCGCGGCATCAACGGCCGGCTGCGCGACCGCCGGCTGTGAAACCTGACGAAAGGTCCGATTGACCCGGTTCGCCCGCGACGGCATGCTTCGGTGCGCACGACGCCACTGATACCGACAACCGGGAGTACCGCCGTGTCCGACAACCCGAGCAACGACGCACCACCGCCGCAGCGGTACGAGCAGGCGGCACCGCCGCCGCAGCAGCCCACCAAGGGGTCCGGCCTGGCGGTCGCGGCGCTGGTCCTGGGGATCATCGCGGTGGTGTTCTTCTGGACCGTCCTCGGCGGCATCCTGTTCGGCCTCCTGGCGCTGATCCTGGGGATCGTCGCGTCCGGGCGGGCCAAGCGGGGCCAGGCCCGCGGGCGCGGGATGGCGATCATCGGGGCGATCCTCGGCGTGCTGGGGCTGCTCGGGTCGATCGCGGTGATCACGTTCCTGGGCGCGCTGTTCGGCGGCGAGGACTTCTCGAACCTGCGCGACTGCCTCGCCGACGCCGGTAGCGACCAGGCGAAGATCCAGCAGTGCCAGCAGGACTTCCAGAGCGACGTCCAGAACTGACCCGGCCCCGCTCCCCGCGCTCCGCCGTACCGCCGATAACCGACATTATGTCAACTGACGGAGACGGGGCGGGTGCGCTCGGTCCCCTACGAGGTGAACCCGGCCGCGACCAGCACCACGACGGTCGCGACCGAGCCGACCGCGGCGGCGCCGTAGCAGAGCACCGCGACGGTGGTCTTCGCCTTCACCTGCAGCCCGTCGTACAGCGTGTACCGGAACCGGTGCGCGCTGTGCACGAGCATCAGCACGAACAGGCCGAGCAGCACCAGGATCGTCAGCGGGTTGCCGACGACGGCGCTGAGGTGGTCGCGGTCCGGCGGGTCGAGCCAGCCCAGCGGGTAGGCCAGCGCGAACAGGAACGCGAGCACCGGCAGGAACACCGCGGCGACCACCCCGCCGCCGCTGAACATCAGCCAGACGAACGGCTCGACGCGTCGCTTGGTCATCGGGACACCAGCCAGACCACGAACGCGGAGACCACGACGAGACCGACGTACTGCGAGGCGATCACCGCCGCGGCCGGCACCGGGCGTCCGGCGGCACGGACGTCCATCGCCTTCGGGGTGAGGCCGAACCAGGTGATCGTGTGCAGCACGACGAACGCGAGCGCGACCAGGTCGACCACCACGACGACCGGGTTCGCGGCGAAGCGGAGGAAGTCGTCGTACGCGTCCGCCCCGCGGCCGATCGCCGCGATCATCAGCAGCAGGTACACCACCAGCCAGGCGATGAAGATGCTGCTCAGCTCGCGCATCACGAACACGAAGTAGGTCCGCTTCCCGACCCACCACCAGGTCGAGATCGGCCGCCGGTAGGTGCGTACGCCGTTCACCGCGCGCCCCTCGGCAGCAGCAGCGCCTTCACCGACTCCCGGGCGGCCTTGAGCTTGTAGCGCTGGATGGCACCGGCCGGGTCGACGTGCTTGGGGCAGACCCGGGTGCACTCGCCCACGAACGTGCAGCCCCACACGCCCTCGTGCTCGATCAGCACGTCGAGACGCTCGCGGGCGCCCTGGTCGCGGGAGTCGAGGTCGTAGCGCTCGGCCAGCGCGATCGCCGCGGGACCGACGAAGTCCGGGTCGAGGCCGTAGACCGGGCAGGCCGCGTAGCAGAGCATGCAGTTGATGCACATGCTGAACTGCTTGTAGGCGTCGAGCTCCTCCGGCGACTGCAGGTACTCCCCCTCGTCGACCGACTTCTCCTCGTCGCGGATGATCCACGGCTTCACCCGGGGCAGCTTCTGGATGAAGTCGTCGATGTCCACGACCAGGTCGCGCACCACCGGGAAGTTCGACAGCGGCTCGACCCGGATCGGGCCCGGCGCGAAGTCGGCCAGGAACGTGCCGCACGTCAGGCGGGGCGTGCCGTCGACGTCCATCCCGCAGCTGCCACAGATCCCCATCCGGCACGACCAGCGGAACGACAGCGTCGGGTCGACCTCGTTCTTCACGTGGTTGAGCGCGTCGAGGACCGTCCACTCCCGCCGCAGCGGGACGTCGTACTCCTGCCAGCCGGGCTCGGAGTCGGTGTCCGGCCGGTACCTCGCCACCCGCAGCCCGATCGTGCCTGCCTCGTCCGGCATCGCTACCTCCCGTAGACCCGCTCGCCCGGTTTCCACCGCGTGATCGTCACCGGCAGCCGCTCGACGCGCGACGACCCGTCCGGCTCGCGGTGGACCAGCAGGTGGGTCAGGAACGTCTCGTCGTCGCGGGCCGGGAAGTCGGTGCGCTGGTGCGCGCCCCGGGACTCCTGCCGCTGCAGCCCGGACCTGAGGATGCACTCGGCGACGTCGAGCAGGTTCGCCAGCTCCAGCGCCGCCACCAGCTCGGTGTTGAACGACCGGCTGCGGTCCGCGACCCCGACGCGGGCCATCCGCTGCTGGAGCTCGGCGAGCGTGTCGGCGCCCTTGGCCAGGGACGGTCCGGTGCGGTAGATCCCGGCGCTCTCCTCCATCGTCGACTGCATCTCGGTGCGGATCGCCGAGACGCGTTCGGTGCCCGCCCGGCCGAGCAGGTCGTGCTCGAGTCGTCGTTCCTCGTCGGCCGCCTGCGCGGCGACCGCGGCGGGTGCCGGACCCGCGGTCGCGGCGTACTCCGCGGCCGCCCGGCCGGCCCGCGCGCCGAACACCAGGCACTCCGGCAGCGAGTTGGAGCCGAGCCGGTTCGCCCCGTTGATGCTCACGCACGCGGTCTCCCCCGCGGCGTACAGCCCGGCGACCGGAGTCGCGCCGTCGAGGTCGGTGTGGACCCCGCCCATCATGTAGTGCACCACCGGGCGCACCGGGACCAGCTCGGTGACCGGGTCGATGCGTTCGTACTTCTGGCACAGCTCGCGCACGAACGGCAGCTTCGCGTCGATCACCTTCGCGCCGAGGTGCCGCAGGTCGAGGTGCACGATGGGGCCGTACGGCGAGTCGAGGGTCCGGCCCTTCTCGACCTCGTGCACGAACGCCTGCGACAGCCGGTCGCGCGGGCCGAGCTCCATGCTGCGCAGCACCGGCGTCGGCGACGGGGTGCCGAGGTCGTAGTCCTGCAGGTAGCGGTAGCCGTCCTTGTTCAGCAGCCACCCGCCCTCGGCGCGGGCGGCCTCGGTGATCAGGATCCCGGTGAACGGCAGCCCGGTCGGGTGGTACTGCACGAACTCCATGTCCTTGAGCGGCGCCCCGGCCCGGTACGCCAGCGCCATCCCGTCGCCGGTGTTGATGTTGGCGTTCGTGGTGAACGGGAACACCTTGCCGCAGCCGCCGGTGGCCAGCACCACGGCCTTGGCCGCGACGGCCCGGATCCGGCCGGTCATCAGCTCGACCGCGACCACGCCGTGCACGCGGCCGTCGTCGACGAGCAGCCGGGTGACGAACCACTCGTCGTACCTCGTCACGTCGTCGTGCTTCAGCGACGTCTGGTAGAGCGCGTGCAGCATGTGGAACCCGGTCTTGTCGGCGGCGAACCAGGTGCGCATCTTCTTCATGCCGCCGAACGCGCGGACCGCGACGTGCCCGTCGGGCTGCCGGCTCCACGGGCAGCCCCAGTGCTCGAGCCGCAGCAGCTCGCGCGGCGCCTCGTCGACGAACATCTCGATGGCGTCCTGGTCCCCCAGCCAGTCGCTGCCCGAGATGGTGTCGTAGATGTGCTCCTCGACCGTGTCGCCCTCGGCGATCACGCCGGCCGCGCCGCCCTCGGCGGAGACCGTGTGGCTGCGCATCGGGTACACCTTCGACATCACGGCCACGTCGAGGACCGGGTCGGCGTCGGCGAGGGCGATGGCGGCGCGCAGGCCCGCTCCCCCGCCCCCGATCACGAGTACGTCGTGCGTGGCGGTGAACCCGCCGTCACTCACCTCGGAGCTCCTCGTCGACGAGGACCCTTCCGTGGTGGTTCACCACCGTGCGGTGCACGCTGCCGTCGTGGAACTCCTCCCGGGAGGTCCGGCAGCCGCACTCGTAGCTGACCTCCTCGGTGAGCAGGCCGAGGTGGTCCTCGGTGGTGGTCCGGGTCCCGTCCGTGGCCCGCCCACAGGGCGCGATCGCCGCTTCGAACCTGGTGATGGTCGCAGTCATGGCCGCCTCCCCTGGGCGGCCGTCCCTCCACGCCCACCCAGGACCAGCGTCCTCCGACCTTGCCCCTTTGTGAAGTGGGGCCCTCGGTCAGGCCGGCAGCGTGGTGACGGTCGCCGGGCTGGCCTGGGTGCGCAGGTACGCGGCGGCGTCCTCGGCCGGGAGCGGCCGCGCGAACAGGTAGCCCTGGCCGACGGCGCAGCCGTTGCGCTCCAGGCGGTACCGCTGCGCCTCGTCCTCGATGCCCTCGCCGTACACCTCCATGCCGAGCGCCTGGCCGAGGCCGATCACGCCGCGCAGCAGGTCGTCGCTCCGCTCCCCCTCGATCGAGTCGAGGTACGACCGGTCCACCTTGAGGATGTCGACGGACAGGGTCTGCAGGTAGGACAGCGCCGAGCGGCCGGTGCCGAAGTCGTCGAGCGCCACCCGGACGCCGAGGTCGCGCAGCCCGTCGAACCGGGTCCGGGCCACCTCGAGCGCGGGCTCCACGGCGGACTCGGTGACCTCGAGGACCAGCTGCTCCCCCGGCAGACCGCTGGCCTGCAGGGTCTCCTCGACCATCGCGACGAAGTCGTGGTGCGCGAGGTCGACGCCGGAGACGTTGACGTGCGCGGTGAGCGGGATCCGGAACGTCGCCGACCACTGCGCCACCTGCGCGGCGGCGGTGGACAGCACCATCCGGCCCAGCTCGGAGATCAGGCCGAACTCCTCGGCGACCGGCACGAACCGGGCCGGCGAGATCGCGCCGTGCACCGGGTGGCTCCAGCGCACCAGCGCCTCGAAGCCGGTCACGCTGCCGTGCGCCAGGTCGACGATCGGCTGGTAGCAGACCCGCAGGCCCTTCTCGTCGAGCGCCTGGCGCAGGTCCTTGCCGATGGCCAGGGTCTCGTCGGCGACCGCGATCAGGTCGGCGGTGCACACCTCGATGCTGTTGCGGCCCTGCCGCCGCGCCTCGCGGACGGCCAGGCCGGCGCCGCGGAGCAGGTCGTCGGCGGTGGCCCGGGCGCCCATCGACTCCCAGGTGACCAGGCCGCAGCTGGTGGCCAGCTGCACGCGGCGCTGGTTGGCGAGCACCACCGGCGTGGTGACCGCGGTGACCATCCGGTAGGCCAGGTCGAGCGCCACGGCCGGTGCGGAGAGCGTCGGGAAGAGCACGGCGATCTGGTGGTCGGACATCCGGGCGACCATGCCGAGGTTGTTCACCTCGCGGGTCGCGCGCGTCGCGATCACCCGCATCACCTCGTCGACACCGTGGTGACCGTCGACGTCGGCGGCCTCGCTGACCCCCTCCAGGTCGACCAGGAGCACCGCGGGCTCGTAGCCGGGCGTGCGCACGTTGACCGCGTCGGCCACGTGGTGCACGAACGCGGCGTACGGCACCAGCCCCGTGACCTCGTCACGCGCCGGGTGCGAGCCGGCCGTGCGGTTGCTCCTGCGCGACGACCACCGCATCCAACTACCCCTCAGCCACTCTCGATCCGGCACCGGGCGACTGCTCCGGTGTGTGCTCAGACTAGGCCGCGGGGGACCCGAAATGTCCGATTTCGCGGCGTCCGGCGCAGCAGTGTGCACGCTCGGTCAGCCTGAATGGTCACTCCGGGCTATTTCCGCCCGGACGTAGCGTGAGGGCCATGACCCGGCTGCCCGGCGACGACGTGATCCCCGGGGCCGACCCGGTGATGGACCGGCACCTGCATCTGGACGCGCCTCCGGGGCGGGTGTGGCCGTGGGTCGAGCAGCTCGGCAAGGGCCGGGCCGGCTGGTACCTGCCCCGCAGCGTGGAGCGGTTCGTCCCGCCGGCACGGCGCGCGGTCCGGCATGTCGACGAGCGGCTGCTCGGGCTGCGGGTCGGCGACCGGGTCCCGGACTGGGGACCGGGCGACCCGACCTTCGAGGTGCTCGAGATCGAGCCGCCCACGCACCTCGTCTACTGGTCCGAGCGGCCGCGTCGCGACCGCCGCCGGCCGCCCATGCGGCTCACCTGGGCGCTGGTGCTCTGCCCCGACGGCCCGCCGGGCGACCCGGGTGCCACCACGCACCTGCACCTGCGGCTCCGGCTCGACCTCGGCAAGCCCGCCGGGCCGCTCGCGACGTACGGCGGCGGGGCGATGGACGCGGCCACGGTCGGGCTGCTCGGGCGCGGGCTGGCGGAGCGACTCGCCGCGGGTCGGTAGCCCCGCCGTGCGCGGGCCGTGGTCGAATGCTGCCCGTGAGCCTGCGCGCCGACGTGACCGCGTACGTGCTGCAGAAGACCGCCCGGTGGACGGCGCGCTACGGGCGCACCCTGCAGCTCGACGGCACCGAGCTGCCGGCCCCGCGCCGGGTCCGGGTGCCCACGCGGCACGGGTCGGTGGGCTGCCTGGTGTACCGGCCGGCGCGACCGACCACCCCGCTCCCCTGCTATGTGCACCTGCACGGCGGCGCCTTCATGCTGCGGCACCCGGTGATGGACGACTTCCTGGGCCGGTTCGTGGCGACCCGCTGCGAGGCGACCGTGGTGCTGCCGGACTTCGCGGCGGCCCCGCAGGTGCGCTACCCGGTCGCGCACGAGCAGACCCACGACGTCGCCGCGTGGATCGCGACCACCGGCACCGAGGTCGGGGTGGACGGCCGGCGGGTCGCGGTCGGCGGCTTCAGCTCCGGCGGCAACCTGGCCGCGGCGACGGCGTTGCGGGCCCGCGACGAGGGGTCGTTCGCGCCGGTGCTGCAGGTGCTCGGGGTGCCGGCGCTCGACGTGGCCGAGGACGTCTCGCGCAAGACGTCGCCGCTGCTCAACCCAACGGTGACGCCGGAGCTGCTCACGCTGGTGCGCTCGACGTACTTCCGCGACGCGACGCGCCGCGTCGAGCCGTACGCCTCTCCCCTGCGCGCCCCCGACCTCACCGGCGTCGCCGACGCGCTCGTGCTCACCGCGGAGTACGACGTGCTCCGGCGCGAGGGCGACGCGTACGCCGCGCGGCTCAGCGAGTCGGGCGTCGACGTGCTGCACCACGTGGTCGGTGGGCGGGACCACTACTTCCTCGACGGCAACGACCCGGCCCGCGCGCACGCGACGCTGCGCGTGGTCACCGACCGGCTGCGCGCGGCCTTCGCGTAGCCGTCTAGGTTGGGCGTCGTGGGCAGGGGCATCGGCAACCGCGGCAGCAACACGCCGTTCGCACCCGGCCGGGTCCGCGAGGACCTCGTCGGCGCGCTGCCAGCGGCCGGCATGGTGGTCGGCGCCCTCCTCGGCGTCGGGCTCGGGCTGCTGAACCCGGACGCCTCCGCGGTCGGCTTCGCCGGCGTCGGCATCGTGGTCGGGCTGGTGCTCGGCGTGGTCCTGCGCGCGGTGTTCCGCCGTGGCTGAGCTGCGGGCGACGCCGTACCTCCAGGTCGACCTCGACGTGCTGGAGGCCAACGTCGCCGCGATGGCCAAGCACGCCGCGGCGCACGGCCTCGCGGTCCGCCCGCACGCCAAGACGCACAAGACGCTCGAGGTCGCGCGGCTGCAGCTCGCCGCCGGCGCGACCGGGCTCACCGTCGCGACCGTGGCCGAGGCCGAGGTCTACGCGGCCGCCGGGGTCGACGACCTGTTCGTCGCCTACCCGCTGTGGGTCGACCCGGCGAAGGGCGCGCGGCTGCGTGCGCTGGCGGAGCAGGCAGCGCTGACCCTCGGCGTGGACTCCGTGGAGTCCGCGCGGGCCATGGCGGCACAGCTGCCCGGGGCCCGTGCGCTGGTCGAGGTGGACAGCGGGCAGCACCGCTCCGGCGTGCCCGCCGGCGAGGCGGGTGCGCTGGCCGAGGCCGCGGCGCACAGCGGGCTCGACGTGCTCGGCGTGTTCACGTTCCCCGGGCACAGCTACGCCCCGGGAGCGCAGCAGTCGGTCGCCGCGCAGGAGGCCACCGCCCTCCGCGAGGCGGCCGCGTCGCTGGCCGACCACGGCGTCGAGCCGGCGGTGGTCAGCGGCGGCTCCACCCCCAGCGCCGCCGACACCGACGGGTCGGTGCTCACCGAGATCCGGCCGGGCGTCTACGTCTTCAACGACGCGCAGCAGTGGGAGCTCGGCGTGGTGCCGCCGGAGTCCGTCGCGCTGACCGCGGTCGGCACGGTGGTCAGCCACGCCGGCGGCCACGTGCTGCTCGACACCGGCAGCAAGGTGCTCGGCGCCGACCGGGCGCCGTACAGCTCCGGGCACGGGCGGCTGCTCGACCACCCCGACGCCCGCATCACGCTGCTGGCCGAGCACCACGCCGTCGTGGCCTGGCCGCACGACGACCTGCCCGAGCGGGGTACGCCGATGCGGGTGGTGCCGAACCACGTGTGCACCGCGGTCAACCTGGTCGACGAGCTCGTCGTCGTCCGCGGTGGCGCCGTCGTGGACACCTGGCGGGTGGCGGCGCGCGGGGCCAACACGTGAGCCCGGCGCTGGTGGTGTTCGACTGCGACGGCGTGCTGGTCGACACCGAGCGGCTCACCGTCGGCGTCGAGGCCCGGGTGCTGACCTCGCTGGGCTGGCCGATGACCGCCGCCGAGGTGGTCACCCGCTGGATGGGCCGCACGTCCGCCGCCCAGCTCGCCGACGTCGAGGCGCACCTCGGCCCGGAGCTCACCCGGCGCTTCGACGAGCTGGTCTCCGAGGAGGTGCGGGCCGCGTTCGACCGCGAGCTCACCGCCGTCGACGGCGTCCCCGACCTGCTCGACGAGCTCGACGCCGCCGGCGTACCGACGTGCGTCGCGTCCAGCGGCACCCACGACCGGATGCGGCTGACGCTCGGTCTCACCGGCCTCTACGAGCGGTTCGTCGGGCGGATCTTCAGCGCCACCGAGGTGACGCACGGCAAGCCCGCGCCCGACCTGTTCCTGCACGCGGCGGCCCGGATGGGCGTCGACCCCGCCGACTGCGTCGTCGTCGAGGACAGCGTGTACGGCGTGCGCGCCGGCGTGGCGGCCGGGATGACCGTGCACGGGTACGCCGGCGGGCTGACAGCCGAGCCGGAGCTGGCAGCGGCCGGGGCCCGCACGTTCGGGCGGATGGCCGAGCTGGTCGACCGGCTACGGTGACGGGCATGCGCCTCGCCGTGCCCGGACCCCGCGACCTGCTGTCCGTGCTCGAGCGGGGCGCCGCGTCGGTGGAGCAGCTGCTCGCCGTGGTGCCGCGGCTGGTCGCGCTCGTCGACGACGCCGAGCGGATGCTGGTCCGCGTGGGCGTCCTCCTCGACGACATCGAGCAGACCCGCGCCCGCGCGGACGCGGTGGTGACCCGCACGGACGGGCTGGTCGACGCCGTCACTCCGGCCAACGACCGGCTGGTGGCGCTGCTCGACTCGCTCGAGCCGTCGCTCACGAAGCTGCAGCCGACGCTCCAGCGGCTCGCCGAGACCACCGACCCCCACGAGGTCGACGCGATGGTGCAGCTGATCGACCACCTGCCGCGGATCGCGGACAAGATGGAGACCGACATCCTGCCGATCCTGGACAGCCTGAACAGCGTGGCGCCGGACCTGCACGACCTGCTCGACGTCTCCCGCGAGCTCAACGACATGCTCGCGCAGGTCCCGGGCATCTCCCGGATGAAGAAGCGCATCGACCGCCAGCAGGCGGAGGAGGGCCGAGGCTAGGGGAAGCGGTAGCGCAGGTGGGTCACGGTCGGCGAGGCCAGCACCCGGTCCGGCTCGAGCTCCAGGCCGGCGAGGCCCTCGAAGGTCCGCTCCCCCTCCCCCAGCACCAGCGGCACGACGTGCAGGGTGAGCTCGTCGAGCACGCCGGCCGACAGCGCCTGCCGGATCGTGCTCACGCCGCCCGCGACGCACACGTCGGCGGTGGCCGCCGCGTCCCGGGCCAGCGCCAGCGCGGCGAGCAGCCCGTCGGTGACGAAGTGGAAGGTGGTGCCGCCGTCCATCTCCAGCGGCTCGCGCTCGTGGTGGGTGAGCACGAACACCGGCGCGTGGTAGGGCGGCTCCTCGCCCCACCAGCCGCGCCACTCGCCGTCCCAGCTCGACCACGGACCGCGCACCGGGCCGAACATGTTGCGGCCCATCACGTAGGCGCCGACGTTCTCGACCGACTCGGCGAGCACCTGCGCGTCGTTCTCACGGCCCGGCCGGTCGGTCTGCAGCTGCCACTGCGGCAGCCGCAGGCCGCCCTCGCCGAAGGGGTGCTCGAGGCTCTGCCGCGGTCCGGCGGCGTAGCCGTCGATGCTGATGACCTGGCGTGCCCTGACCCTGCTCATGCCCTCACCGACCTCATCGCAGCTCGTCCCACTCCGAACGCAGCATCGCGAAGTCGTCCTCGTCCGTCCACTCGCCCTTGAACATCTCGTTCTGCACCAGGTGCGCCTCGTGCCGCATGCCCAGCCTGCGCAGCACCCCGGCCGACGCGAGGTTGCGGGCGTCGATGCGGGCGATCACCCGGT
The DNA here is from genome assembly GCA_013361955.1 of Nocardioidaceae bacterium. GTDB lineage: Bacteria > Actinomycetota > Actinomycetes > Propionibacteriales > Nocardioidaceae > Nocardioides_B. The sequence continues at coordinate 1,376 of JABFXA010000002.1, read as the reverse complement.
GCAGCTTCATCCGGTCGAAGGCGATCCCGAGCAGGTGCCGGCTGCCCTCGACCGCCAGGCCGCGCCCCCAGAAGTCCGGGTGCAGCACGTAGCCGATCTCGCCGCGCCGGTGCTCGACGCTGCGCAGGAACAGCACGAACTCGCCGACCAGCCGCCCCGACTCCTTGTCGATGGCGGCCAGCGTCACGCCCTGGTCGTCGACCTCGAGGTCGAGCTGCTGGTGCCGCTCGAGCGCGGCCCGGGCCGCCTCCTCGTCGCGGGTCTCCCACGGCAGGTACCGGCTGACGTCGTCGCGGCCGTGCAGGTCGAGGAACGCGTCGAAGTCGTCGGGTGCGTACGGCCGCAGCCGCATCCGCTCGGTCGACCCGGCGTACGAGTGGAACCTCATCGCACCGTGACGGTGATCGGCGAGGCGGTCTCGACGGTGCGGCTCACCGTGCAGAGCCGGTCGTGCGACTGCTGCATCGCCCGCGGGAGCACCTCGCGGGCGGCCTGCCCCGCCTCGTCGTCGGGGAACGCGACGTCGAAGGTGAGCGTCAGGCCGGTCATCCGGTTGCCGTGCTCGTCGCGGATCTTGTCGCCGGTCATGGTCGCCTCGAAGCGCGCCGGCTCGGACCGCTTCACGGTGATGTAGTCGACGTCGGCGGCGCTGCAGCCCGCGATCGCGGCGAGCAGCAGCTCGACCGGGCTGAACACGTCGTCGCCCTCGCCGAGGTCCAGGGTGGCGCCGCTCGCGCTGGTGGCGCGGTAGCGGCCGAGGGACAGCCGGGTCAGGTCCACCCGGCGCAGGGTCTGGTCGGCCATGCTCCGCAGCCTAGGGGGTGTCGGTGAAGGGATCGCCGACGAGGACTCCGCTGACGCGCCCTACGCTGCTCCGGTGCCCGACGAGCGACTCGCCCTCCGCGCCGACTGCTCCCGGTGCGCGGCCCTGTGCTGCGTGGCACCGGCGTTCGCGGCCTCCAGCGACTTCGCGATCGACAAGCCGGCCGGGGTGCCCTGCCCGAACCTGCTCGACGACTTCCGTTGCGGCGTGCACGACCGGCTGCGGCCGCTGGGGTTCGCCGGCTGCACGGTCTACGACTGCTTCGGCGCCGGGCAGCACACGGTGCAGCAGGTGTACGGCGGCCGCAGCTGGCGCGACGAGGACGTCGACCCGCGCGAGATGTTCGACGTGTTCGGCGTGCTGCGCGGGCTGCACGAGCTGCTGTGGCTGCTCGCCGAGGTGAGGAGCAGGGCGGAGGCCGCCGACCTGCACGAGGAGGCGTCGCGGCTCACCGCCGAGGTGCGCGCCGCGACGGAGGGCGCTCCCGCCGACGTGCTCGCGGCCGACGGCGCCGGCCTGCGGCGGCGTACCGGCGCGCTGCTGCGACGTACCT
>JABFXA010000423.1 GCA_013361955.1 Nocardioidaceae bacterium | reverse complement strand
GACGTGGCGGGTGATGTCGACGCGGTCGACGACCGGCCCGCTGAGCTTCTTGCGGTAGTCGCGGCGGCGCACCTCGGTGCAGGTGCAGCGGTTGTCGCGGTTGGTCGGGTGGTAGTCGCCGCAGGGGCAGGGGTTGCAGGCGATCACCACCATCGTCCGGGCCGGGAACGTCGCCGACTCCTCGCCGCGGGCGATGGTCACCTCGCCGCTCTCCAGCGGCTGCCGCAGGGCCTCCACGATGTCCGCGCTGAACAACGGGAACTCGTCGAGGAACAGGCAGCCGGTGTGCGCCCGGCTCAGCTCGCCGGGCCGGACCCGGCCGCTGCCGCCGCCGAGCAGGCTGGTGCGTGACGCGGAGTGGTGCGGTGCCCGGAACGGGGGCCGGGTGATCATCGTGCGTCCCGGTGGCAGCCCGCCGGACAGCGAGTAGATCGCGGTGAGCTCCAACGACTCCTCCAGCGAGAGGTCGGGCAGCAGGCTCGGGATCCGCTCGGCGAGCGTGGTCTTGCCCGAGCCCTTCGGCCCGCTGAGCATCAGGTGGTGGCCACCGGCCGCGGCGACCTCCAGGGCGTAGCGGGCGTCGGCCATCCCCACGACGTCGGCCATGTCGAGGTCGTCGATGCGCTGGTCGCCGCGCCAGGTCAGCAGCGAGGCACTGGCCAGCGGCTCGACCGGAGGCGCGACGGGCACCTCGTCGCCGCGCAGGTGCGCCACCACCTGCCGGAGCGAGCGGGCGCCGATCACCGCCATGTCGGGCACCAGCGCCGCCTCGTCGGCCTGCGGCTCGGGCACCACCATGCAGGTGATCCCGCGGGCCTTGGCGGCCATCGTCATCGGCAGCACCCCTGGTACGGCGCGGAGCCGGCCGTCGAGGGTCAGCTCGCCGACGAACACCACGCCGTCGAGGGCCCGGCGGGGCACCTTGCCGGCGGCCGCCAGCACCGACACCGCGATCGCGAGGTCGAAGTGCGGGCCGCTCTTCGGCAGGTCCGCCGGCGACAGCAGGATCGTCACCCGCCGGGTGCTCGGCCACTCGAACTCGCTGTTGGTGACCGCCGCCCGGCAGCGGTCGCGGGCCTCGTGGATCGAGGCGTCGGGCCGGCCCACCATCGCGGTGGCGACCACCCCGTGCGCCAGGTCGACCTGTACGTCGATCAGGTGGCCGGTCGCGCCGAACAGCGAGATCGTCCGCGCCGTGGCGTGCCCCATCAGCCCACCCCCACCACGTGCTCGAGGCTCGGCGTGCCCTGCCACGGCATCAGCACGCCGACCAGGTCGATGCGGATCTCAGCGGGCCGCAGGCCGTGCTCCTCGACCCACCGCTCGGCGAGCAGCCGCAGCCGCGCGGCCTTCTCCTCCGAGACCGCCTCGACCGGCGAGCCGAACGCGGTGCTGCGCCGGGTCTTGACCTCGCAGACCACCAGCACCGGCCCGTCGCGGAGCACCAGGTCGATCTCGCCGGCGTCGCAGCGCCAGTTGCGGTCCAGCACCACGAGCCCGCGCTGGGTCAGCCGCCGCGCGGCGTAGCGCTCGCCGTAGGCGCCGAGGGCCTGCCGGTCGGCGCCGGTCGAGGAGGGAGGCGAGGAGGGAGGCGAGGTCATGCCGCACAGCGTGGCGGCGGGCGCGGTGCTACGGGTGCGAGCGGGCGGCGGCTGTGGACAACCAGGGGTCAGCGCCGCCTGTGGACGGGAACGGGCGGGACAGGTGGCCCCTCCCATGAGCCACCTGTCCCGCCCTCAGGACAACCGCGACGTGGTGCGCCGCCGTAGTGCTGATGAGACGGGCCCGGTGCCGGCCCATGACGCGACTGGAAGGTAAAGGTTCAGGTCTTGGGCAGCTCGATGTCCGTCGGGCTGAGCTCCTCGACGTTCACGTCCTTGAAGGTGAGCACCTTGACGTTCTTCGCGAACCGCGCGGGCCGGTACATGTCCCACACCCACGCGTCGGTCATCGACACCTCGAAGAACACGTCGCCTGCCTCGGTGCGCGCCTTCACGTCGACCTGGTTGCACAGGTAGAAGCGCCGGTCGGTCTCCACGACGTACTTGAAGATCCCCACCACGTCGCGGTACTCGCGGTAGAGGTGGAGCTCCATCTCGGTCTCGTACTTCTCGAGATCCTCCGCGCTCATCCCATGACCTCCACGGACACATTCTCGCCGACCTCGACGTCGAAGCCGGTCAGCGGCTCGCCCTCCGCCCGTCGCACGTTCACGAACCGCCGCCGGTGGATCTCGCACGGCCCGTGCTCCTCCAGCGCGGCGGTGTGGATCGGGGTGATGTACCCCTTGTGCGTCGCGAAGTCGTAGACCGGGTAGCGGTCGTGCATCTCGGTCATGATCCGGTCCCGGGTGACCTTGGCGATCACGGACGCGGCCGCGATGCAGGCGGCCACCCGGTCGCCCTTCCAGATCGCCAGCCCGGGCACCTCGAGCCCGTCGACCGGGAACCCGTCGGTGAGCACGTACGACGGCCGGACGTCGAGCCGCGCCAGCGAGCGGCGCAGCGCCTCGACGTTCGCGACGTGCATGCCGAGCCGGTCGCACTCGTCGTGCTCGACGACCACCACCGACCAGGCGAGCGCCCGGCGCAGCACCTCGGCGTACGCCTTCTCCCGGGCCTTCGCGGTGAGCAGCTTGGAGTCGGCCAGCCCGGGCACCTGCCCGCGCTTGCCGTCGGGGAGGACGGCGGCGGCCGCGACCAGCGGGCCGGCGCAGGCGCCGCGGCCCGCCTCGTCGACGCCGGCGATCGGCTCGATCCCGTGGCGACGCAGGGCGCGCTCGTA
>JABFXA010000393.1 GCA_013361955.1 Nocardioidaceae bacterium | reverse complement strand
GTCGGCACCGGCCGCCCGCAGTTCCTCGCGCAGCCGGGCCACGGTCGCGGTCAGCCGGGCCGTGTCGGCCGGGCTCGGGGGCCCGGGCGCCGCCGGAGGCCGGGGGTCGGGTGCCGGGTTCACGATTCCGCACGCGGGGCGCGCCCGGCCAGCAGCCGGCGGACGTGCGCGACCAGGTCGTCGGTGTCGACGGGCTTCGTCAGGTAGCCGTCCGCACCGGCCTCGAGGCTCTTCTCCCGGTCGCCGGGCATCGCCTTGGCGGTGACCATGACGATCGGGACGTCCCGGTATCCGGGCATGCGGCGGATCGCCGCGGTCGCCGCGTCGCCGTCCATGTCCGGCATCATCACGTCCATCAGCACCAGGTCGGTCTCCGGGTGCCGGGCCAGTTCGGCGACGGCCTCGCGCCCGTCGGACGCCGCGACGACGCGGGCGCCGTGCAGCTCGAGGGCGGTGCTGATCGCGTACAGGTTGCGGGCGTCGTCGTCCACCACGAGGACGGTCCGCCCTGCCAGCGGTCCGCCCGTCGCCGCCGCGGCGGGAGCCGCCTCCGGCGCGGGCTGGGTACCCTCCGCGGCACGGGCGGGGTGACCGGAAGCGGGGCCGCCGCCCGAGGGCGGGGTGACCGGGAGGTACAGCGTGAAGACACTGCCCTGCCCCGGCGTGCTCCGGGCGGCCAGCGCTCCCCCGAGCAGCTGCGCCATCTCGCGGCTGATGGACAGGCCCAGGCCGGTGCCGGCGTACTTGCGGCTGGTGGTGCCGTCCGCCTGCTGGAACGCGCCGAAGATGGAGTCCAGTTCGTCCGGTGGGATGCCGATACCGCTGTCCCGCACCCGGAACGCGACCACCTCGCCCGGCGTGCCGATGTCCTCGGGCGTCTCCTCCGCGGACGGCCGGTCGACGGACATGGCGACGCCGCCGCTCTCGGTGAACTTCACCGCGTTCGACAGCAGGTTCCGCAGGACCTGGCGCAGCCGGGCGCCGTCGGTGACGAGTTCCGCCGGGGCGTCGCGCGCCAGCGTGAACGTGAGGTCGAGTTCCTTCTGCGCGGTCATCGGCCGGAACGCGGCCTCCAGGTCGTCCAGCAGCTCGCGCACCGCGACCGGCTCGGGATGGATCTCCATCTTCCCGGCCTCCACCTTGGACAGGTCCAGGATGTCGTCGATGAGCTGCAGCAGGTCGGAGCCGGCCGAGTGGATGATGCCCGCGTACTCCACCTGCTTGGCCGTCAGGTTCCCGGCGGCGTTCTGGGCGAGGAGTTGGGCGAGGACGAGCAGGCTGTTGAGCGGTGTGCGCAGTTCGTGGCTCATGTTGGCCAGGAACTCCGATTTGTACTTCGATGTCGCGGTCAACTGGCGTGCACGGTCCTCGAGTTCCTGGCGGGCCTGCTCAATCTGCCGGTTCTTGGCCTCGATGTCGCGGTTCTGCTCGGCCAGCAGCCCGGCTTTGTCGGCGAGTTCGTCGTTGGAGCGGCGCAGCTCGTCCTGCTGGTCCTGGAGCTGCTCCGAGCGGGCCTGCAGTTCCACGGCCAACCGCTGCGATTCGTCGAGGAGTTCGTCGGTCCGGGTGTTGGCGAGGATGGTGTTGATGGCGACGCCGACGCTCTCCATCAGCTCGTCGAGGAACGCGTGCTGGACCGGGGTGAACGAGGACAGCGACGCCAGTTCGATGACGCCGACGACCTGGTCCTCGGCGACGATGGGCAGCACGACGAGCGCCGCGGGCGGGGCGTGCCCGAGGCCCGAGGACACCAGGTAGCCGGCGGGCACCGCGTCGACGGTGATCGTGCGGCGGCTGCGCGCGGCCTGCCCGACGAGGGACTCCCCGGGCGCCAGCGTCGGGAGGTCGGCGACGCGGGCGCCGTAGGCGCCGATGGGCCGCAGCCGCGGGCCGGAGGGGCCTTCCTCGGCAAGGTAGAACGCACCGTACTGCGCGGAGACGAGGGGGGTCAGCTCGTCCATGACCACGTCGGCGACCACCGCGAGGTCGCGGCGCCCCTGCAGGAGGCCGGAGATCCGGGCGAGGTTCGACTTGAGCCAGTTCTGGTCGCGGTTCGCCCGGGTGGTCTCCCGGAGCGACCCGACCATCGTGTTGATGTTGTCCTTGAGCTGGGCGACTTCGCCGGACGCGTCGACGGCGATGGTCCGCGTCAGGTCGCCTTCCGCGACCGCGCTGGCGACTTCGGCGATCGCGCGCACCTGCCGGGTGAGGTTCCCGGCGAGTTCGTTGACGTTCTCGGTCAGGCGCTTCCACGTCCCCGACACGCCTTCGACCTCGGCCTGTCCGCCCAACCGGCCTTCGCTGCCCACCTCGCGCGCCACCCGGGTGACCTCGGCGGCGAACGACGACAGCTGGTCGACCATCGTGTTGATGGTCGTCTTCAGCTCGAGGATTTCCCCGCGCGCGTCGACGTCGATCTTCTTGGTCAGGTCGCCGTTGGCGACCGCGGTCGTCACCAGCGCGATGTTGCGCACCTGTCCGGTGAGGTTGTCGGCCATGGCGTTCACCGAGTCGGTCAGGTCGCGCCATGCGCCGCCGACTCCGCGCACTTGGGCCTGGCCGCCGAGCCGGCCGTCGCTGCCGACCTCGCGCGCCACCCGGGTCACCTCGTCGGTGAACCGGGCCAGCTGCTCGACCATGCCGTTGAAGACCGCCGCGATGTCGCCGCTCAGGTCGGGCGCGTCGGTCGCCAGACGGATCGTGAAGTCGCCGTCCCGGACCGCGGTCAGCCCGGCGAGCAGCGGCTGCAGCTCGTCGTTGCCGATCCCGTCGTGGTGATCGTGCCGCCGGGAGCGCCCCGGCTCCTGCGGGGGGCCC
>JABFXA010000234.1 GCA_013361955.1 Nocardioidaceae bacterium | reverse complement strand
CCCAGCGGCGTACCGCCGGCAAGGCCCGGTGGGCCGCCACCGACCGTCGCCGTCGCAGCCGCGGCTGACCCCGGACACAGTGAAGGGCGCCGACCTCGTCGTCGACGCCCCTTCGACCGTACGGCGGTGAGTCAGCGACCGTCGTAGCGCCGCTCCTCGACGTGCCGGGTGCGAGACCGCTGGCTGTTCATCACGAGGACCAGGATGATCGACAGCACCCCGACGATCAGCAGGATCCAGCCGAGCGCCACGTCGTCGACGAAGCTGATGTCGAACTCCACGACCCGGAGGGTCAGGATCAGGCCGAGGACCACGAACACGACGCCGAGTCCGATACCCATGTTCTCTCCTTGCATCTGCACGGCCTCGAGGGCCGCTGGTGAGCGCACACGGCTCGCACGCTCCGGTCAAGTGATACCCGGGCGACCGTAGTGTCAATCGGGCGCTCAGGACAAAAAGGGGCCGCCCCGCCGACCGGCGGAGCGGCCCCGTGGTCGGGTTTGTCGGCTCAGAACGACGATTCGTCGAGGTCCATGAGCGAGAGGTCGGTGGCCTCCGTGACGGCGCGCTCCGCGGAGACCCGCGGGAGCACCGTCGCCGCGAAGAACTTCGCGGCCGCGACCTTGCCCTCGTAGAACGCCTTGTCCTTGGCGGAGACGTCGCTGCCGAGCTTCTGCAGCGCCACCTCGGCGCCGCGCAGCAGCAGCCACGCGCAGACCACGTCGCCGAGCACCATCAGCAGGCGCGTGGTGTTCAGGCCGACCTTGTAGACGTTGCGGATGTCGCCGTTCTCGGCGTTGGGGTCCGCGGACATCAGGTCGTTGATCATCGCGCCGACGATCGCCTGGGCGTCCTCGAGCGCGGTGCCGAGGAGGCCGCGCTCGACCTTGAGCCGTCCGTTGCCGGCCTCGCTCTTCACGAACGCCTCGATCTCGTTGTTGAGGTGGCCGAGCGCCTGGGCCTGGTCCTTCACGATCTTGCGGAAGAACAGGTCCTGGCCCTGGATCGCCGTGGTGCCCTCGTAGAGGGTGTCGATCTTGGCGTCGCGGACGTACTGCTCGATCGGGTAGTCCTGCAGGAAGCCGGAGCCGCCGAACGTCTGCAGCGACTCGGTGCCGAGCAGCACCCACGAGCGCTCCGAGCCGTAGCCCTTCACGATCGGGAGCAGCAGGTCGTTCACCCGCTCGGCGAGCTCGTCGCGCTTGCCGGCGTGGTTCGCGAGCATCACCTTGTCCTGCCAGGACGCGGTGTAGAGCACCAGCGCGCGCATCCCCTCGGCGAACGACTTCTGCGTCATCAGCGAGCGGCGTACGTCGGGGTGGTGGGTGATCGTGACCCGCGGCGCGGTCTTGTCGGAGGCCCGGGTCAGGTCGGGACCCTGCACCCGCTCCTTGGCGTAGTCGAGGGCGTTCAGGTAGCCGGTGGTCAGCGTGGCGATCGCCTTGGTGCCGACCATCATCCGGGCGTTCTCGATGACCTGGAACATCTGTGCGATGCCGTTGTGCACCTCGCCGAGCAGCCAGCCCTTGGCCGGGCCGCCGTTCGCCGGGTCGCCGAAGGTCACCTCGCAGGTGGTGGACACCTTGATGCCCATCTTCTTCTCGACGTTGGTGACGTAGGCGCCGTTGCGCTCGCCGGTCAGCTCGCCGGTCTCCACGTCGAAGTGGTGCTTGGGCACCACGAACAGCGAGAGGCCCTTGGTGCCGGGGCCGCCGTGCCCCTCGACGCCGACCGGGCGGGCCAGCACCAGGTGCACGATGTTCTCGGACATGTCGTGCTCACCGGAGGTGATGAACCGCTTCACGCCCTCGATGTGCCAGGTGCCGTCGTCCTGCAGCGTCGCCTTGGTGCGGCCGGCGCCGACGTCCGAGCCGGCGTCCGGCTCGGTGAGCACCATGGTGGCGCCCCACTGGCGGTCGACCATGTGCTGGGCGATCTTGCGGTCGCGCTCGTTGCCGTTGCGGAAGACGATGTTGGCGAAGCTGGGGCCGCAGGCGAACATCCACACGGCCGGGTTGGAGCCGAGCACCATCTCGGCCACCGACCAGGCCAGCGTGCTGGGCACCGGCTGGCCGCCGAGGTCGGGGTCGGTCACGAGGCGGAACCACTCGGCGTCCATCCACGCCTGGTAGCTCTTCTTGAACGCCTCGGGCATCGTCACCGAGTGCGTCTCGGGGTCGAACACCGGCGGGGTGCGGTCGCTCTCCTCGAACGACGCGGCCAACTCCTCGCGGGCCAGCCGGTCCACCTCGCCGAGGATGGACCGCGCGGTGTCGGCGTCCACGTCCTCGAACGGGCCGGCGCCGAGCACCTCGTCGCGACCCAGCACCTCGAACAGGTTGAACTCGATGTCGCGGATGTTGCTCTTGTAGTGGCTCACTGCTCCACCTTCGGACTCGGGGTCTCCGATCGGCCAGGGGTTCGCCGACCGGGTGCTACTCGCGGGTAACACCAGTATCTTACCCATGGGTAGCCGGTGCAAGCGCCACGTTGCCCAGGTCACACGATTCGGGCGGGGACAGAGCCGCCTCGGCACGTGTCCGCTGCCCGGGAGACCTCGGCCACGAGCGGGAGGAGCACCCATGACCAGCACGCAGAGCGCCGTCCCGTTCACGGTCGACGACTACGCGGCGCGGATGCGCCGGGCGGTCGAGGACGCCGCCACCGCGGGGCTCGACGGGCTGCTGGTCGGGCCCGGGCCCGACCTGGTCTGGCTGACCGGCTACCGGCCCACGGCGGCGACCGAGCGGCTCACGCTGCTGGTGCTCACGCCGCACGCCGGGCCGACGCTGGTGGTGCCCGCGCTCGAGCGCGGCGAC
>JABFXA010000254.1 GCA_013361955.1 Nocardioidaceae bacterium | reverse complement strand
GGCGCAGGGCGAGGCGCAGCTGCCCGAGCTCGCCCGGCTGTTCGTCGAGGACCCGCACGCCTGCCTGTTCGGCACCCTGAGCCTGTGGCAGGGCCTCGACGTGCCCGGCGACACCTGCCAGCTCGTGATCGTCGACCGCATCCCGTTCCCGCGCCCCGACGACCCGCTGATGTCGGCGCGGCAGCGGGCCGCCGACCAGTCCGGCGGCAACGGGTTCATGCAGGTCGCGGCCACCCACGCCGCGCTGCTCCTCGCGCAGGGGACCGGCCGGCTGATCCGCACCCGCACCGATCGCGGCGTGGTCGCGATCCTCGACCCGCGGCTGGTGACGGCGCGCTACGGCGGCTTCCTGCGTGCCTCGCTGCCGCCGATGTGGTCGACCACCGACCGCGACGTGGTCCTGAAGGCGCTGAAGCGGCTGGCGGCCTGAGGTCAGGTTCCTCTCAGGTCCCGTCGCTACCGTCGTGGCCATGCAGCGCCACCCGTGGACCGTCGCGCTCCTCGTGCTCGCGTGCCTGGTCCTGGTCCTCTTCGCCGCGCACGAGCGCGACCCGGGCAGCGCACCCGCGCACACGCCGGCCGTCTCGCACCCCTAGGGCGTGTTGGTGAAGGGATCGTCGAAGCGAGCGTCGTCAGGTGCGGTGCATCGCCAGGCGGAGGAGCGAAGGCGATGCGGGCATCGTCGAGTCTCCGACGACGCAGCGAGGTGCCGCGCCTGGCGGCGCGCAGCCGACGAGGACTTTGCCAACACGACCTAGGACGCGCCCGCCGCACTCCCGGCTGGAAGGATGTGCGCATGGGCAGCACCTACGTCGTCAGCGACGTGCACGGCCACCTCGACGACCTGCGTGCCGCCCTGCGCGGGGCCGGGCTCGTGGCCGACGGCGACCGCTGGTGCGGCGACGACGCGACGCTCTGGGTCCTCGGCGACATGGTCGACCGCGGCCCCGACGGGATCGGCGTGATCCGGCTGCTGCGCGGCCTGCAGCAGCAGGCCCCCGAACGGGTCCGGGTGCTGCTCGGCAACCACGAGTCGCTGATGATCGGGCAGCGGCTGTTCCCCGGCAGCCGGTTCACCGACGTCTGGGCCATCAACGGCGGCCTGGACTCCGACCAGGACGGCCTCACCGACGGCGAGCTCGGCTGGCTGCGGACGCTGCCCGCGATGGGCCGCTCCGGCGGCCACCTGCTGGTGCACTCCGACACCACCGACTACCTGGGCTGGGGCGAGGACGTGGACACCGTCAACGCCACCGTCTCCCAGGTGCTCGCCGGCGACGACGCCGACCAGCACTTCGACGTGTTCGCGGCCCTGACCAGCCGCTACGACTTCGCCGGTGGTGGCGGCGCCGACGCGGCCCGCCGGGTCCTCGAGGCGTACGGCGGCGACGTGATCGTGCACGGCCACAGCATGATCGGCACCCTCATCGACGTACCCTCACCCGAGATCGAGGGTCCCATCTCCTACGCCGACGGCCACGTGGTCGCGATCGACGGCGGCCGCTACGACGGCGGGCCGCTGCTGCTGGTCCGGTTGGACTGAGCCGCCCGCCGTCGGGGTCAGCGGATCGCCCTGGCCGCGAAGTTCACGCTGCGGTTGTCGTCGGTACCGGTGCCCGCGCAGGAGTACTGCGTGTTGCGGTTGCAGGTGAACCGGGTGCTGGTGTTGCTGTAGATGAGCTCCACGTTGGCGACCGTGCTACGCCGGAAGTTGACCGTCTTGCCGCCGCGACCCAGCCGGTCGAGCGTGACCGCGTAGCTGGTCGCCGACCCGCCGCGACCGTGCACGACGACCCGGGCCACCGAACCCCGCGAGCGGTCGGCCATGTCGACGGCGATCCGCAGCCGGCGCGGACCGGTCAGCGTGGTGCCCGGCGTGAAGCGAGCAACGCCGAACGACATGTGGTCGTTGTTGTCGATCCGCCAGCCACCGGAGCTCGGCTTGCGCGCGGTCAGCACGAAGGACTTGTCCAGGGCGGACCTCGGGTAGGCCGCACCCTCCTGGAAGTACTTCTTCGGGTCGCGGTTCCACACGGTGAACGTGGCGTACTTGGCGGCGAACGACGTGCCCTTCGCACGGAGCACCGCGGACAGCGCCTTCGTCGAGTAGTAGCCCGCCTCGGCGGCCTTCTCCCACACCTGCCTGACGATCGTCGGGGACGCGGTGGCCTTCGACGCAGTAGCGGACTCGGAGAGGTATCGCCAGAACACCCAGGAGCCGTACGGCTCGTACACGGGCTGTGGCTCGCCGAAGATCTCGCCCGGGAAGACGGTCGTGTCCAGCGGGAAGAAGCCCATCCGCATCTGGCTGATCGGCAGGTGCACCCGATTGTCGTTCACGGTGGTGTAGACCTCGTCCTCCATCCAGGCCGCGGTGCCCTCCATGAACCAGGCGTCCTCGTAGGAGTCGTAGGCGAACTGGACCGCGTGGAAGAACTCGTGCGCGGCGGTCACCTCCAGGTTCTCCTGCGGAGTGTGCGCCGTGCCGTAGACAGCCGGCGAGTAGTCGTTGTCGAGCACGCAGTAGCCCGGCGAGGTGACCTGGTCGGTGTCGGGGATGCAGTAGCCGAACAGTGCGCCGTCGGGTGAGGTGAGGTTCTGCAGGTAGACATCGAACCTCGAGTCGCCACCGTTCTCGACCAGGTCCCCGTCGGGCAACGGCTTCTTGTACCCGAGACCGCCGACCTCCTTGTCCCAAACGTCCTCGAGGGTCGCGAGCGTGAGCTGGGCCTGGGCCAGGGTCGAGGCGTCGTCCGTTGACGTGACGTAGTGCACGCAGATCCGGTCGGCGTCGCAGACCGGGGCCTCCTCGGCCACGGTGTAGTTGTGCTCGAGCGTGGAGTCGACCAGCGTGCCGCCGACTGTCGGGCGGGCGAGGATCCGCCGGGCGGTGGCCCGGTCCGCGGGGGAGAGCCGGTCCAGGGACTGCCGCAGGTCACGCAGCACCAGGGAGGCGTCCCGCCCGTCGGGGACCGCCACGCCGCTGGCCGCCAGCCGGCGTCGCGCGGACGCCGAGAACAGCGCCTTGGCCGCGGCGAGCGTCTGCTGCGGGGTCGTGGAGGTCGTCGTCCTCGCCGCCGTCTCGCTGCGCTGCACCGTGGACGGGTCGGAGCCGGTCGAAACGGCCGCGTGACCCGGGAGCGGGACGGCGTCGGCGGGTGTGACGGCGAGCAGGCTGGCGGCGAGCAGCGCCACGACGAGAGGCCGTAGAAGCACAGGAGGTTCCCCCGAATTCCTTGTGGTGCGAAAAGGTCGCTCGCACTCTACGGGCAAACCCCCGGGGGGTGTGCGGAACCGGCGGGTGTTCGCCGAACCGTTGCCTTAGACCCGGCGCAGGACCGCGGTGACCTTGCCGAGGATCGTGGCGTTGGTGCCGTCGATCGGCTCGTACGACTCGTTGTGCGGGAGCAGCCAGACCCGGCCGTCCTTGCGCTGGAAGGTCTTGACGGTGGCCTCGCCCTCGATAAGAGCGGCCACGATCTCGCCGTTCTCCGCGGTCTGCTCCTGGCGCACCACCACGTAGTCGCCGTTGCAGATCGCGGCGTCGATCATCGAGTCGCCGACGACCTGGAGCAGGAACAGGGTGCCCTCGCCGACCAGGCTCTTCGGCAGCGGCAGGATCTCTTCCACCTGCTCCTCGGCCAGGATCGGTCCACCGGCGGCGATCCGGCCGACCATCGGCACGTACGTCGCGGCCGGCATCGCGTCGCCGACGCCCGTCTCGTCGGCGGCCGCCTCGGGGTCGGCGTTCGGGTTGACCACGCTGAGGGCGCGCGGCCGGTTCGGGTCGCGGCGCAGGTAGCCCTTCTCCTCGAGCACCCGCAGCTGGTGAGCGACGGACGAGGAGCTGGTCAGCCCGACCCGCTCGCCGATCTCGCGCATGCTCGGCGGGTAGCCGCGTCGCTCGATCGAGTCGTGGATGACGGTGAGCACCCGCTGCTGGCGGGGGGTCAGCCCTCGCGCGTCGGGCGGACCGTCGGGGAGCTCGGCGACCTCTCCCTTGCCCTTGCGCGTGCTGTCGCCCATGGCTCCGCCCTTCGATCGTCGTGCCGCGGCCCGGATCCGGCGGCGTGGTGCGGCCCACGCTAGACCCGGCGCAGTCCCGGGTTCAAACGTTTGTTCGAACGGCGTGTCGCCGGGGGTTCGGCTCTGGTTGGCTGGGCGGATGCACAGTGCTGTCGTCACCGGGTCCGCTCGCGGGATCGGCCGCGGGATCGCCGAGCTGTTGGTGGAGCGCGGGTACGCCGTGGTCGTCACCGACCTCGACGGCGACGCCGCCCGACGTACCGCGGAGGAGATCGGCGCCGCAGCCGGCGTCGCCCAGGACGTCCGGCAGGAGGCGTCGCACGCCGCGGTGCTCGCCGAGGCCGAGCGGCACGGTGAGCTGCGCGTGTGGGTCAACAATGCCGGCGTCGGCTACGACGGGACCTTGCAGTCGCTGACGTCGGAGCAGGTGGACGCCCTCGTCGACGTGAACCTCAAAGGCGTGCTCTGGGGCATGCGCACCGCCTTCGGGGCCTTCGGGGCCTTCGGGGGCGTCGGGGGAGACGTGGTCAACGTCGCGTCGGTCTCCGGGCTGGGGCCGGTGCCGTGGCTGTCGGCGTACGCGGCGACCAAGGCCGCCGTCGTGTCGGTGTCGATGTCGGCGCACGTGGAGACGCCGAAGCGGGTCCGCGTGCACGCGCTCTGCCCGGACGGCGTCGACACCGCGATGGTGGACGCCATGCAGGGGCGCGCGAAGGCCATCGTGCACTCCGGCGGCCGGCTGCTCACCGTCGCGGAGATCGCGCGGGCCGCCGCCGACCTGGTCGGGAGCCGGCGGGTGGTGCGCACCGTGCCGGCCTGGCGGGGTGGGCTGGTCCGCGGCAGCCAGCTGCTGCCCTCGCAGACGGGCGGTGCGTTCGCGGTGTTCGAGGCCGTCGGCCGCCGGGTGATGCGGCGGCGCTGACCGGCGTTCGAACACTCGTTCGCTTGGTGCTTGATTCGTTCGAACACATGCTCTAACTTCGTACATGTGTTCGATCGAACAGGCTTTCGAGGCTCGCTCCTCGAAAACTGTCGGAGGCCCCCGATAGAACTCGGGCCATGGACACCCGGCAGCACCCCCAGCGGACCGACTTCTTCCCCAGGAGGTCTCACATGAGCACCGCAGCGATCCACCCCGGCTTCACCCGCACCGGACCCCGTCGGCGGCCCGCGGTCCGCACCGCGCGGCCGAGCCGTCCGGC
Organism: Nocardioidaceae bacterium; assembly: GCA_013361955.1. Taxonomy (GTDB): domain Bacteria; phylum Actinomycetota; class Actinomycetes; order Propionibacteriales; family Nocardioidaceae; genus Nocardioides_B. The sequence continues at coordinate 6,628 of JABFXA010000254.1, read as the reverse complement.
GGCACCGGTCCGCCTGACCCGGCGGGGCCGGATCGTCGCCACCCTGCTCTTCCTCGGGGTGCTGCTGGCCGTGCTCACCGTCTTCGGGTCGCACTCCGCCGCCACCGGCGAGGCGGGCACCCCGGTGCAGACCCGCACGGTCGTGGTCGGCCAGGGCGACACCCTGTGGGACATCGCCGGCACGGTCGCCGAGCCGGGGGAGACCCGCGCGATAGTGCACCAGATCCAGGAGCTCAACGCCCTCGACTCCTCGGGGCTGAGCGTGGGGCAGGAGATCGCGGTGCCCGTGGGCTGACCGCGTCACGAGCTTGCCGACGACCTCCTCGACCCGGGTCGACGGCATGTTGGGGAAAGGAGCAGGCGCGGGTCCGCGCTCGCGAAGCAGCGGCCCGCACCTGACGACTGTCCGGGGTCGTCTACAGGTGCGTGGCGCCGATGGCGATGAACGCCTGCCCGGCGGTGTAGGTCGCCATCACCGCCGCGTCGAGCTGTGGCTGCTCGTCCTTCAGCAGGAACTCCCGCGCGCCGAGCAGCGTGTCCGAGACCAGGAACAGCACGGTGCCGGTCTGCAGCAGCCGCCGGCCCGGTCCCGACAGCTCCGGGTCGAGCACGCTGCCGGCCGCGAACATCGCGGCGAGCAGGGTGGAGTAGCCCGCCACCGGTACCGCGAGCTCCTTGTCCTGGCGGCCCGCGGCGACGCTCATCACCGGGGCGGTCGCGGCCAGCAACGCCGCCGCGGCCTTGATGCCGGCCGTGCCGGTCTCGCCGAGCTTGCCCCGGCGGGCCAGGAAGGTGCCGACGTACGCGACGTGCGCGGCCGCGAACGCGCCGAGACCGCCGTGGAACGCGTTCCGACCCTTCCCGAGCAGCGCGACGTCACCCGCCCACGACATCGCCTGCGCGGTCGTCAGGCCGCGACGCACCAGGACGTCGTCGCCGTGGGCGTCCCGGGTGGCGGCGTTCAGCAGCGGCATCAGCGCGGGCTTGGTGAGGTAGCGCAGCCGTCGCGCCGACGTCGTGGTCCGTCCGGCGAGGAGCGTGTCCGCAGTCGCCACTCCGACGTACGCCAGCGTCAGGCCCAGGGTTCGCACGCTCGGGGTCGCCATGAGCGGCATCGTAGGGGGCTCAGTAGTCGCCCGACAGCACCGCCGTCGCTTCGCTGATCCGGAGCGCGGAGCCGGGGCCGGTGATGGTCACGGTGTCCGCGATGTCCTGCCAGCCGCCGTTGCCGACGCGGAAACGTGCGGTGTACGTCGCGTCCACGCTCGCCTGCACCGTGATGTGCGCGTCGGTGTAGCTGTGCGTGACGTCCTTGGCCGGGTACGGCGCACCCGGTGTCGCCGTGGTCGTCGAGGTGCCGTCGCCGTAGTGCCAGGTGTACGACGCCGGCCTCGCCTGCACCTGCACCCGTCGGCCGAGCAGCGTCAGGGTCCGGGCGAACGGCTGCGGGTCGGTGTAGAAGATCGTCGCGAAGTTCACCAGCGTCTTGTCGGCCGGCTGCGTGTGGGCTTCGAGGGCGGGGAGACCGATGCGTCGCAGTGCGGTCAGGACGAGGCCGGGTGTCACCTGGGGACGAGGCGTTGCGGCGGGAGGCGGAGGGTGGATCCCGCCAAAGCATTGAGAGGCGATGTACCTCCAGGCGTGCGTTCCAGCATCGAGTCCCCAGAGCTGCCACGAACGTGCTTTCGGGTCTGGGCAGGCGCGGGCAATCGCGCAGTCGGGGGCGGCGCCTACCTCCCTTTGGGCGGAGAATTTCACGCACGGCGAGCCCCATTTGTACGAAAGGAACGCTGGCTCGCCTCTTGAACTCCCCATAGTGTTGGGGGCTTCATTGCGAGGTCCGCCAGTCGGTCCGCTCTGGCAGGAAACAGCGACGCTGACAAAGTCGTCCTGAGCGCCACCTCCGCCAACGCAGGACTCAGCGAGCGCCGGTTGATCCACGACAATCAAGAACCCGAGCAACGCAAGAGTTGCGACAGGCAACCGGACGCTGTTTCGGCTCATCGCGACCGCTCCAGTTTCGCAACGAGCCAGTTGTCTGCGCCTCTGTGAAGCGTGAAAATCATGAGTTGACGACCGCCCGACCTCGTTTGATGATGGCCGTCTTTGGATATGCGAGTCTGCGGACTAATCCGAATTGAGGTCTGCAGCACTGGACGCGTTCGCGGCTGCTGAGGAACGGGTTCAACGGCTCCAACCACCCAACCCTCGCCCTCCAGCCGTGAACCTGTCGTATAGACCGTCTCGATGGCGCTTTGCACTGCTGCGCACGAGACGCACCGTTCGTCGGACGCGCTTTGAAGTTGAGCGGTATGCCCCGTGGCGCTCGCGTAGTTGATCGTCTCGACGTAGTACCGCACGAACGCCTCCGCCGACTTCGCGGACACCCCCTGCGCCTCGGCCGGCAGCGTCGGCGCCGAAACAGACGGCGACGGGGAAGGTGAAGGCGTGCTCGGGCTGGGCGTCGGGAGCGGCTTCGGCTCCGCGTTGTCGGTGCACCCGGACAGCAGCGCGAGCAGCACGAAGGCCGACGCGACGAGACGGCGGCTTCCGAGAACAGTCACCGTGTCGACCCCCGATCATCGAGAGTCCGTGGACAAAGCGGACAGGTTCCTGCAACCTACCCAGCACCGTGCGTCTCGGCTAGACCCGCTCGGGGGACTGTGGATGAGGACGGAGGGCCGATGACCGGGTACGACGAGGTGCTGCGCGACGCGCGGGCGCCGTACCCGTTCCGGGTGCACCAGCAGCGCGCCCTCGACGCCCTCGACGAGCCAACCGCGCGTCGGGCCTGGGTGGTGCTGCCGCCCGGCGCCGGCAAGACGCTCGTCGGGCTCGAGGTCGCGCGGCGCCGGGCGCGGCCGACGGTCGTGCTCGGCCCGAACACCGCGATCCAGGCGCAGTGGGCGCGCGGGTGGGACGCGTTCGGATCCACCGAGCAGGCGGGCACGTCGCGGGAGGTGGACGGGTACTTCACCGCGCTCACCTACCAGTCGCTGGCCACCTTCGACGTCGACGACGAGGTGGACGAGGAGGGCGACGAGCACCGCAGCCTGCTAGAGGCCCTGCACCCGAACGGCCGCGCGCTGGTCGAGCGGCTCAAGGAGGTCGGTGAGCTGACCCTGGTGCTCGACGAGTGCCACCACCTGCTCGAGGTCTGGGGTCGGCTGCTGCAGGAGGTGCTCGACGAGCTGCCGGACGCGTACGTGCTCGGCCTGACCGCGACCCCGCCGGCGACCATGACCAAGGAGCAGGCTGCGCTGGTCGACGACCTGTTCGGCGAGACGGTGTTCGAGGTGTCGATCCCGGCGGTGGTGCGCGAGGGCGACCTGGCCCCGTTCGCCGAGCTCGCCTGGCTGACCACCCCGACGCCGCGCGAGAACGACTGGCTCGCCGAGCAGGGCGTCCGGTTCGCCGAGCTGACCACCGTGCTGGCCGACCCGGCGTACGGCAGCGTCCCGTTCTTCACCTGGCTCGACCGCCGCGCGAACGGCGACGTCGGCTGGCGACGGCTGGCCACCGACGAGCCCGCATGGGCGGACGCCGCGCTGCGGATGGTGCACGCCGGCCTCCTCGCGCAGCCCGACGGCGCCCGGCTCACCGAGCGGCACCGGCACGACCCCTCCGCCGACGACTGGGTGGTGCTGCTCGACGACTGGCTGCGCCGGCACCTGCTCGAGTCCGACGACCCGGCCGACGAGCGCGTGGTCGAGCGGGTCCGGGCGGCGCTGCCCAGCGTCGGGTACCAGCTCACCCGGCGCGGCCTCCGGCGCGGACGCAGCCCGGTCGACCGGGTGCTGGCCTGCAGCGAGGCGAAGACCGACGGGCTGGTCCAGATCGTCGACGCCGAACGTCGCAACCTCGGCGACCGGATGCGGATGCTGGTGCTCTGCGACCACGAACGCGCCACCGCCACCCTCCCCGTCGACCTCGACGGGGTCCTCGACGAGGAGGCCGGGTCCGCGCAGCTCGCCCTCGACCGGCTCCGCGACGCGCACCCCGACCTCGACCCGCTGCTCGTCACCGGCCGCACGGTCGCGGGCACGACGGCCACCCTCCACGCCCTCCGGGAGTACGTCGGCCGGGCCGACCTCACCGTCGCCGACGGCCGGCTCGAGGGCCCGTGGACCAGCAGGGACTGGGTGCCGTGGGTGACCCGGTTCTTCGAGGCCGGCCACTGCCGGGTGCTGGTCGGCACGCGTGCGCTGCTCGGCGAGGGCTGGGACGCACGCGCGATCACCGGCCTCGTCGACCTGACCACCGCGACCACCAGCACCGCCGTCGTGCAGACCCGCGGCCGCGCGCTCCGGCTCGACCCGGGGTGGCCGGAGAAGGTCGCGCTCACCTGGAGCGTGGTCTGCGTCAGCGAGGAGCACCCGCGGGGCGGCAACGACTGGGACCGGTTCGTCCGCAAGCACGCCGGGTTCTGGGGCGTGGACGCCGACGGCGAGGTGGTCGCGGGGGTCGGCAACGTCGACCCGGCGTTCTCGCCGTTCGCCCCGCCGCCGGTCGCCGAGCTCGCCGCGGTCAACGCGCGGATGGCCGAGCGGTCGGAGCAGCGCCCGTCGATCCGGGAGGCGTGGCAGGTCGGCGCGCCGTACGACGACACGCTCGTGCACACGGTCCGCATCACCCGCTCGCGGGAGCTCGAGCAGGCCGATGCCGCGGCCCCGGTGGCGTTCCACGACGAGGACGTCGCGGTGCGTGACAAGCGACCGGCGCCGTGGCGGCCGCACCCGATGATCGCGGTCGGGATCGTGCTGGGCGCGCTGGCGTTCCTGCTGAACCTCACCCCGGCCGCCGTCATCGGCATCGCGGTGGCGACCATCCTCGGCATCCAGGTGACGGTCGCCGTCGACCGTGGCCGGGTGCTCGCCGAGGACCTGGCCCGCGCGCCCGGCGTCGACCAGGTCGCGGCCGCCGTCGCCGACGGGATGCGTGACGCCGGGTTGTCCCCGCACGGCGCGGAGGCGGTCCGGGTCAGCCTCGACGAGGAGGGCGAGTACCGCTGCTCCCTCGACGGCGTCGCCCCCGACGTGTCCGCCGCCTTCGCGACGGCGCTCGACGAGGTGGTCTCGCCGATGGTCGACCCGCGGTACGTCGTACCGCGCTGGGTCCTCGACCACCCGGTCGACAACGCGGACGGGTTCAGGGCCGCGTTCGGCGTGCTCCGTCCCGACGGCGAGGTCTGGCACAGCGAGCCCACGGTGCTCGGGACGACGGGGGAGCGGGCGCGCGCGTTCGCGCGCGGCTGGGACCGCTGGGTCGGCGGCGGGCCGCCGCTCTACACCCGCAGCCCGGAGGGCGAGGGGGTGCTGGTCACACACCGGGGCAGCGACCCGTTCGACGTCACGACGGTGCTGCGCACCACCTGGACCTAGCTCACCCGAGGTCGATGCGGTCCATCACCCAGTGGTCGTTCTCGCGCACCATGATCAGCCGAACCCGCACGTCGCCGCCGGGCCGCTTGGTCGGCTTCGCGCCCTTCTTCTCCACCACGGTCTGCGGCGTCGCGGTCAGCGTCGCGCTGACCCCGGCACCCGGCTTCGGGATGCTCGAGTCGGTCAGCAGGGTCTTCACGTTGAAGCCCTTGGTCTCGACATGGCCGCCCGCCTGGTAGATCGCGTTCAGCCGGTCGGTGAACACCTTGCAGCCCTCGCAGCTGTCCTTCTGCAGGCTCTCGAGCTTCTTGGTGTCGCCGGTGACGGTCGCCTTGTTGAGCACGTCGACCCAGTAGCGGGCGAAGTTCTGCGCGCCCTTCTCGGTGTTCGCCGCCGCGTACGCCGGGATGCCGTCGACGGTCTTCGGGGCGTCGCTGCCGCCCCCGCTGTCGTTGCAGGACGCGAGCGCGACGAGGCAGACAAGGGACAGCAGTGGTGCGAGGACACGGCGGATCACGCCGTCGATAGTGACACGCAGGCACAATCGACCCCGTGACGACCCCCGCCGGGTACTCCGGCAAGCCGCTCCCGGCCAAGCTCGGCCTCAAGCCCGGGCACGTCGTGTACGTCGACGGCGGACCGCCGCACACCGACGAGCTGCTCGGCGGGACGCCGTACACCACCCGGCTGCCGAAGCGCGCCGACGTCACCCTGCTGTTCAGCACCGAGCGCTCCCGGCTGGAGAAGCGGCTGCCGCTGGTGGTCGGGCGCACGGTCACCGACGGGATGGTCTGGGTGTGCTGGCCGAAGAAGGCCGCGAAGGTTGCCACGGACCTCGACGAGAACGTGGTCCGCCGGATCGGCCTGGATCTCGGCGTGGTCGACGTCAAGGTCGCCGCGGTGGACCAGACCTGGTCCGGGCTGAAGTTCGTGCGCCGGCTCGCGGACCGCTGACCCTCGACGCCGGCCAATTCTCTGACTAAGGTCAGAGAATGCGCTCCGAGGACGTCGCGCGGGTCCGGTCCTTCAACCGGACCGTCACCCAGCGGGTCGGCGCGCTCCAGGAGCAGTACCTCGCCCGCGACCGGTCCCTCGGCGCGGCCCGGGTGCTGTGGGAGGTGGGCTCCGGCGAGCGCGACCTCCGCGAGCTGCGCCGGGTGCTCGGCCTCGACTCGGGCTACCTGAGCCGGCTGCTGCGCGGCCTCGAGGCCGACGGCCTCGTCGAGGTCCGGCCCGGCGAGCACGAC
>JABFXA010000438.1 GCA_013361955.1 Nocardioidaceae bacterium | reverse complement strand
CTCCGCGACCGGCCGGGCCGCCAGCGTGTTCTGGAACGTGAACGACCTGAGGGCCTTCACGTACGCCGCCGGCGGCGAGGACGCGGGCCAGGTCGACCTGTACGACGCCGAGGACCCGGCGTACGCCGAGGAGGTCGACCTGCCGGTCGAGCTGCGCTACCTGTTCGAGTCCGCCGGCGACGAGGACGCCGACCTGCACGCGACCGGCCTCGCCCTCGTCGAGGCGTACACCGGCGTACCCGTCTCTGCGGAGGACCTGGCGCGGCTGGACGTCGAGGCGCTGCAGGACCGCTGAAACCCGGTTGCCGCCGGGTGCAGCCGCTGCGACGCTCGGCGGTATGCCGCAGGACGCCGTGCGCCCGCCGTTCGACCGGTTCCTGGCGACCGCCGAGGCGGTGGCGCGGGAGCGGCCCGAGGTGGACCTCGAGATGGCCCGCGAGGTGTTCCTCGAGGTCGCCACGAGGCTCGACCACGGCCTGGCCCTCGACGGCCTGGACGAGCACGACGCCGGTGCCGTCGTCGATGGGCTGTGCGCCGACCTCGTCGCCCCCGACCCCGCGGCCGCGGTGCAGGCCCGCTCCGCGGCGACGCTGCAGGACCCGGGCGACCTGCACGACCCGGAGGCGGTGTCGCGCGCCTACCTGGTCTCCGCGACGGTCCTGCAGCTCTGAGGACCGGGGCTCAGCGGGTGATCCGCTTGCTCCCCGTGTTGCGGCCGGTGACCGTCGAGGCGGTCACCACCAGCCCCGCGGACGTGGCGACCGCGACGACCCAGCGGGTCCAGTCGATCCCGGGGCTGCCGTCGCCGCCGAACGCCGCGTAGATGGCGCCGCCCAGCAGCACCCCGCCGATGCCGCACAGCAGGGTGAGCCAGATCGGGATGTTGTCCTTGTCGCGTGGGGCGACGAGCTTGCCGAGCAGGCCGATGATGAAGCCCGCCACGATGATTCCGATGATCTCCATCTCGGTCCTCTCCGACGTGGTGCCCAGGCCCACGGCGAACCTACGGTCGCGACCCGCGGCGGCACATCGGGGAAGACCCTGAACAGGTCCCCGGGGTCACCGAAGCTGGAAGCCCACCTGGCACGCGTGGTTGGTGCCGCGGGCGACGGTGATCCGCGAGGCGTCGATGCAGCCGGGCTTGGGCGCGAAGCCGACGAACTTCGAGTCCGCGCCGGCCACGGCGGTCAGCCGCACGACCGTGCCGACGGTGAAGAACGCGTTGCACGTGCCCGAGCCGCCGCCGTTCGCGATCAGGCAGTCGATGCCCGCGGGCGACGACGTGACCCGGCCGGAGCCGGTGCCGCCGGGGAACACCGACACGCTGCCGTGCGAGAAGTGGAACGCGTCCCACACGGTGATGATCGCATGCTTCTCGGTGCTGAACACGCCGCCGACGGTGCCGATGATCACCGCGGACTGGGCGTTGGCGAGCTGCGCGGTGGTCACCGGGAAGCTCGCCCGGGTGGCCCCGGCGGGCACGGTGACGCTGGCCGGCACGGTCGCTGCGGCGGTGTTGTCGCTCTGCAGGTCGACCACGAAGCCGCCGGCCGGGGCGGCCGCGGAGAGCGTGACGGTGCCGGTGGCCGGGTCCGGGCCGACCACGTCGGTCGGGGTGACGCTGAGCGCGGTCAGGGTCGGAGCGGTCGACGACGGCGGGGGCGGCGGCGGCTGGGACACGGTGCAGCCGTTCAGCGTCCGGGACGCCGAGGTCGAGCCGTCACTCACGGTCACCCGGCAGTCGGCGGGCTTGGCGAAGCTGCCGCTCTCGATGCGGAAGCCGCCGCCGGCGTCGGCGCGTCCGGTGAGCGGACCGCCGTTCACGGTCAGGGTGGCGTTCGGGATCGCGCCGGTGCCCTCGATGCGAACGGTGGTCCCGCTGAGGTCGGCGCGGGTCAGGGTGGTGGCCGCCTGCGCCGGCGGCGCGAGCAGCAGCGTGGTGGCGAGGGCCGCGACCAGGAAGGTCACGGTCGCGAGGATGCCGGTCGTACGCGGAGTGTTCATGTTGCGTCTCCTACCCCCGTTGATCGACTCGGGCAGAAGGCTTCTACCCCTCCTCCGGGGCAGCACCCACCGGTCGAGACCACCGGTCAGCGGGTCCCGCCACGAGCCGCGGGGAGCACGTACATCGCGTGGTCGTCCCAGCTCGGCACCCAGAGGGCGTTGTCGGCGGCCACCACGTCGAAGGAGTTGCCCCCGACCGGCCGCACGGACCGCAGCACGCGGTACGGCCAGTCCGTCCGGATCAGCACGCTCTCGTGGTTCCGGTAGTCGCCACCGACCATGTACAGGCGGCCGCGCTCGGGCAGCATCCCGCTGACCGGGTAGCCGGCGCTGGAGACCCGCTCGACGATCTCGTTGGTGGTGGCGTCGATGGTGACCACGCCCACGGTCCGGCCCAGCCTCGGCTCACCGGCCCCCGGACCGAGCGAGCCGTCGATGGCCCAGGCCGACACCCAGACGTCGTCGCCGTCCAGCACCACCGCCCCCGGTGAGGTGTGCGCGTCGGGGAGCACCCGGATGGTGGCGACCAGGCGGCCGTCGTCGGGCCGGAGCCGGAGCACCGTCCCGGTCGCGGTGCTGACCCACACCGCGCGGTCGTCCGCGGCCAGGCCGACGCCGGCCGTGCTGGGCGTCGCGGCCCCGCGGGCCATCGGGAACCGGGTGCGCTTGACCACCGTGTTGGTGCTCGGGTCGATCTTGACCGCAGCCTCCTGGGTGGCCACCCACATCCCGGCTCCGGCGGCCGCGAGCTGGTAGGGCACCGGCCCGACCGGGATCGTCGCCAGGACCGAGTCGTCCTCGGGGTCGATCCGGGTCACGGTCCCGTCGAGGCCGTTGCTGACCCACACCGACCCGAAGCCCTCGCGCACGGCCAGCGGCTGCTTGCCGACGGAGATCCGGTCCTGCACGCGGCGGGTCCGCGGGTCCACGCGGACGACGGAGCCGTCCCACGTGGTCACCCAGATCGACCCGAAAGCGAAGCCCGCCCCGGAGGGCCGCCCACCCGGTAGCGGCAGCACGGTGACGTGCTCGACCTCCGGGGGCTGAGGCGGCACACGCGTCGTACCGACGTAGTAGCCGCCGAGGGCCGCCAGCGTCAGCACCAGGACGCCCATGGTGACGAGCCTGACCGGCACCGAGCTCCAGGCCGAGGGCCACTCGCGCCCGGTGCCTCCGGCGATGACCTCGGGAGACTCCTCGCAGGCCTCGAATCGGGCCATGGCTGAGTATAGGTCCGCCACTGGTGGTGCCTCGTTCACCGACGTGTGCTGCACTGGCCACGTGCCGGTCACCTACGTCTACGGCCGCAAGGCACGCATCGACATCTCGGTCGACGGGGTGACCTTCACCCGGTCGGAGTCCGACGCCGCCCGTCGAGCGACTCCGCGCCGGGTCCGCGTCGAGTGGGACGACGTCACCGGCGCCGAGGTCCGGACCACCCGGAAGGGACGCGCCGTCGTCCGGGTCGGCGTCACCGGGGCCGAGCAGACCGACGACCACCGGCACGACCCGTACGCCGTGAAGGTCGCCCGCCACCAGTCGGAGGCGGCGTACCGCCTCGTCGAGCAGGTCAACGAGGAGGTGGCCGCTCGTCGCCGCTGGCGCCGGCACGCTCCGCAATGACCTGCTCGTACGCTGGGGGCCGACCGACGAGCGGAGCGTGAGCGATGCAGCTGCTGACCCGGCACGCGGGGACGTGGGTGGGCACCAACCGGTTCCGGCTGATGCCGGACGACGCGCCGGCGGAGGCGGACGCCACCGCACGGCTCACCGTCGGCGCCGGTGGGAACGTCGCCACGCTCGCGTACACGTGGGCGCACGCCGTCGACGGCCCGCAGGACGGACTGCTGATGGTCGGGCCGGGCGACGTGCCCGGCGAGGTGCTGGCGCTGTGGGGCGACTCCTGGCACCAGAAGCCCGCTGCCGCACAGCTGCGCGGGTCGGCCGGTGACGACACCCTCACCGTCGGCTTCTCGTACGCCGAGGGCTGGGAGTGGCGGATCACCCTGACCGCCGACGAGCCCGACGTGCTGCGCTGGCGGATGGACAACGTGGTCCCGCCGTCCCCGTCGCGCGGCCCCGAACCGGTCACGTACTGGGCGATGGACGCCGACCTCCGCCGGGCCGACTGACCCCTCCTCGCCCGGTCAGGCCAGCGACAGGAAGAGCCGCTGCAGCTTGTCGGCGTCGACGTCCGCGGCGTCGCCCTCCTCGGCCAGGCACTGCTTCAGGCCGCCGGCGATCAGGCTGAAGCCGGCCCGGTCCAGAGCCTTGCTCACCGCGGCGAGCTGGGTGACCACCTCCTCGCACTCGCGACCTTCCTCGAGCATCCGGATCACCGCGGCCAGCTGCCCCTGCGCGCGCTTCAGGCGCTTGGTCACCGGAGCGGTGGTCTCGTCGGACAGCTGCATGGGGGTGGTTCCTTCCGTGGTCGCGATGTGGCCACTATACCCCCCGGGGTATACAGTGACGCCATCGAACAGATACCCCGGGGGGTATCAGAAGGAGGTGCCAGATGTGCAGACCGGTCGGGTGCAGGACGTGCGGTGGTACGACGTGGAGCGGATGCGGCATGCACCAGTCCGAGGTGATGCGCGGCGTCCCGGCCGACCAGCGCTGCACCTGCGAGCAGCGGCCGCCGGCGCGCAGGTTCGGACTGCGGCGCAGGAAGGTTTGACGTGACCTCCCCGCGCACGGTGGTGATCGTCGGCGGCGTGGCCGCCGGCATGTCCGCCGCGACCCGGCTGCGCCGCAACGACGAGGACCTCCGGATCGTGGTCCTCGAACGGGGCCCGCACGTGAGCTTCGCCAACTGCGGTCTCCCCTACCACCTCGGCGGCGTGATCGAGGACCGCGACGACCTGCTGCAGCAGACCCCGGCGTCCCTCGCCGCACGGTTCGCGATCGACGTACGGGTCCGCCAGGAGGTGGTCGGCATCGACCGCGAGGCCCGCACCGTCCGTGTCCGCGACCTCGTCCCCGGCACCGACTACTCGCTGGGGTACGACGCACTGGTGATCGCGACCGGGGCCGCTCCCGTTCCCCCGGAGATGGTCGGCGCCGAGCGCGCGCACGTGCTGCGTGACATCGACGACATGGACCGCATCCAGGGCGCGTTGTCGGACGGCCCGCGCAGCGCGGTGGTCATCGGCGGGGGCTTCGTCGGCCTGGAGGTGGCCGAGAACCTGCTTGCGCGCGGTCTCGCGGTCTCCGTCGTCGAGCTCTCCGACCAGGTCCTCCCGCCGCTCGACCCCGAGCTGGCCGCGCTCGTCGCTGACCGTCTCACCTCCCACGGCGTCGCGGTGCACACCGGCGCGCGGGCCGTGGCCGTCGAGGACGACAAGGTCGAGCTCTCCGACGGCACCATGGTCGCCGCGGACCTGGTCGTCTCGGCCGTCGGTGTCCGCCCCGAGTCGGGGCTCGCGCGCGCCGCCGGCCTCACCATCGGCGAGCGCGGCGGCATGGTCGTCGACGACGAGCAGCGCACCAGCGACCCGGCGGTCTTCGCCGTCGGCGACGTCGCCGAGAAGCGGGACGCCGTCGTCGGAGGCACGACGCTGGTGCCGCTCGCCCAGACCGCGAACCGGCACGGGCGTCTGGTCGCCGACGTCATCACCGGCCGGGCCACCCCCAGCCGGCCGGTGCTCGGCACCGCGATCCTGCGCGTCCTCGGGCTGACCGCGGCCGTGACGGGATGGAGCGAGCGGCGGCTGCGCGCCGCCGGTCGCGACGCACGCGCGATCCACACGCACCCCGTCTCGCACGCCGGGTACTACCCCGGGGCCGAGGCGATGGCGCTCAAGCTCCTGCTCGACCCGGCCACCGACCGGATCCTGGGCGCGCAGGCCGTCGGCGGGGAGGGCGTCGACAAGCGCATCGACGTGATCGCCACCGCGATGAGGGCGGGCCTGACCGGGTCGGACCTCGCCGACCTCGAGCTGGCCTACGCCCCGCAGGTCGGCTCCGCCAAGGACCCGGTGAACATGCTCGGCTACATCGCCGACAACCTGCACGCGGGCCTCACCGAGACCGTGCAGTGGCACGAGCTCGAACGGGAGGTCGCCGACGGCGCGCTGCTGGTCGACGTACGCTCACCGGCCGAGCACGCGGGAGGCCGCATCCCCGGCGCGGTGAACCTCCCGGTCGACGAGCTCCGTCACCGGATGGCCGACCTCCCCGACCGCCGCCTCGTCGTGCACTGCGCGGTCGGCGCACGCGGGCACGTCGCGGTGCGGATGCTGCGCCAGGCCGGGTACGACGCAGTCAACCTCGACGGCGGCTTCCGCACCTGGAGCGCGGGGATAAGCGCCGGTCACCCGTCAGGTGCAGAGCGGCCGGGCGGCCGCCCGGCGCAGTGAGACCCGGCTCATCGAGACGCCGTGGCGCGCGGCCGGGGAGCTGATCCATGCAAACGGCTCCACCCGCAGTGCGGGTGGAGCCGTCGTGTGGGCTGGTGGAGCTGGCGGGAATCGAACCCGCGTCCTCGAGCGCTGTGCCAGGGCTTCTCCGGGTGCAGTCCGTGGTGTCGTCTTCTCAGTCCCGGCGCTCCCACGAACAGGTCGCCGACGGACTCAGCCGCTTTGGAAGTCCCGACGAGCCCTAGCGGCCCGGGCTCGTCAGCAAGCCTCCTTGATGAGGCCAGGGTCTGGGACGGAGGCATGCCCAGCCTGACCCGTCGCTAGTCGCCGTCAGGCGGCGAGAGCGAGCGAACTGCGCTTGGTGTTGGCAGTTATTGGTTCCCAAGGATCGTTTACGAGATGACCTTGGATCCTCGACCCGCTTCCCCTGGGACGAACGTCCCAAGTCGAAACCGATCAGCCCCTCTTGAGTTGTCAACCTGCTGCAAGCAGCAGTCTACAGAGCGCAACCCCCGGCGCGCTCCCGCTATTCCGGTACGCCGAACAGCCGCGCGGCGTTCTCCCAGCAGACCGCCCGCAACCAGGCGTCGCCGAGGTCCAGGCGCCGCAGGCTCTCGAGCTGGTGCAGGTACGGGTACGGGATGGTCGGCACGTCGCTGCCGAGCAGCACCCGGTCCTGCAGGTCGACCAGCCTCGGCAGCAGCTCTCTCGGGTACGGCGCCTCCCCCTCGAAGAAGTCGGTGAAGGTCATCGTGGTGTCCAGGTGCACCCGCTCGTGGGCCTCGGCGAGCGCGAGGAACTCGGCGTACTCCGGCGCGCCCATGTGCGCGACCACGACAGCCAGGCGCGGGTACCGTGCCAGCACCCGGCGCAGCGGGTCGGGGCCGGTGAAGGCGTTGCCGACCGGGCCGGAGCCGGCGTGCACGACGATCGGGGTGCCGGCCTCCTCCAGGGTCTGCCAGACGCCGTCGAGCAGCGGGTCGTCGAGGTGGAACTCCCCCACCTGCACGTGCACCTTGAACACCTCGACCCCTTCGGCGACCAGGTCGCCGACGTACGCCGCCGCCTCGGGCTCGGGGTAGAACGTCGCCGACCACAGCGAGTCCGGGAACTCCTTGGCGAACGCGAGGGCCCAGTCGTTCAGGTAGCCGGCGATGCCGGGCCGGTGCGCGTAGGGCAGCGCGCTGAACCGGCGTACGCCGAGGTCGCGGAGCAGCTCGACGCGGGCCCGGTGGCTGCCGCGGTACCGGATCGGCCAGGCCCGGCCGATCTTCGGGCCGGCCTGGTCGAACTGCTCGTAGACGCGGCGCTGGACGTTCTCCGGCAGGAAGTGCACGTGCACGTCGAACAGGCCGGGCAGCCCGAGCCGCCGCCAGAACTCCCGGACCTCCTCGACGGGTTCGTCCGCCGGGCGGCCCAGCGTCACTCGAGGCCCTTGAGCCGACGCCCGATGGCCTGCTCGGCCTCCCGCTTCGCGGTCCGCTCGGCGATCGCGTGCCGCTTGTCGTAGGCGCGCTTGCCGCGGGCCAGCGCGATCTCCACCTTGGCGCGGCCGTCCTTGAAGTACAGCGACAGCGGCACGATCGTCAGGCCCTTCTCGGTGACGCGCTTCTCGATCTTGTCGATCTCGGCCCGGTTCAGCAGCAGCTTGCGCTTGCGGCGGGCGGCGTGGTTGTTCCAGGTGCCCTGGAAGTACTCCGGGATGTGCACGCCGTGCAGCCAGACCTCGTGGCCGTCCACCTCGGCGAACCCGTCGACCAGCGACGCGCGGCCGGCGCGCAGCGACTTCACCTCGGTGCCCTGGAGGACCATGCCGGCCTCGAAGGTGTCCTCGATGTGGTAGTCGTGCCGCGCCTTCTTGTTCTGCGCGACGATCTTGCGCCCCTCCTGCTGCTGCTTGGCCATGAGGGTCATCCTCTCAGCCGGGGCAACTCGGATTCGCACCGCTGGTGGAGGTGCGAGCGGGCCACCGCGAGCCTCGAAACCATGACGTGAGGTCAGCGGTCACGTCACCGACGGTTTCGAGGCTCGCTTCGCTCGCACCTCAACCAGCGGGGGCCGGCGCTCGCTTCGCTCGCACCTCGACCAACCACTCAGAACCAGTTCTGCGGGTTCACCGGGGTGCCGTTCTGCATCACGGTGAAGTGCAGGTGGCAGCCGGTGGACCAGCCGGTGGTGCCGACGTAGCCGACGATCTGGCCGCGGCGGACGTGCTGGCCGGTGTGCACGGCGTACCCGCTGAGGTGGTTCGAGATCGTGGCCAGGCCCACCCCGCGGTGGAAGCCGTGGTCGATGATGATCCGGTTGCCCCAGGCGGTCTGGTAGTACTCCGAGATCACCTTGCCCGCGGCGGCCGCCCGGATCGGGGTGCCGCAGCCGGCGCCGAAGTCGATGCCGTCGTGCAGCGAGCGGTAGCCGTAGATCGGGTGGATCCGCCAGCCGAACGGCGAGGTGACCGGCGCGTTGACCGGGTAGTCCAGGAAGCCGTTCGAGCGCGTCGGACCGCTGTCGCCGATGCTGCTGCCGGCGCGTCGGGCCGCGGCCGCCGCGCGGCGACGAGCCGCCTCCGCCCGGCGCTCGAGGATCCCGGAGATCCGGGTGCGCTCCTGCTGCAGGCTGCGCAGCGTGGCGAGGTCGGCGGCCTTTGCCTTCTCGGCCTCCTGCTCGGCGTCGGCGCGCAGCGACACGAGGTTCGCCACGTTGGCCTCGGCGTCCTCGGCCTGCTGCTTGAGCTCGCGCTTGCGCACCAGGTTCTCGGCAGCCGCCTTGCGCTGCACGGCGACCTGCTGCTTGGCCTTCGCGACCTGGTTCTCCTGCACGATCAGCAGCGCCTTGGTGGCCTGCAGCCGGTCGAGGACCACCGACTCCTTGTCGATGACGTTCTGCACGGAGTTGAGCTGGCCGGACAGCTGGGCCGGGTCCTGGCTGGTGAGCACCATCGACAGCCCCATCAGCGACGGGTCGCCGGCCTGGTAGTTCTGCACCACGATGCGGCCGAGGTCGTCCTGCTGGTGGACCACCTTCTTGCGGCCCTTGGTCAGGTCGGCACGCGCCTGGTGGAGACGACGAACGGCGGCGTCGAGCTTGGCCTGCATCTCCTGGTCGAGGGCCTCGGCGGCGGCGAGCTCGCCCTGCGTCTTCGCGAGGTGCGCCCGGGCCGCGGTCAGCTGCGCCTGGGCGTGCTGCAGCTGCGCGGTCGCCTGGCGCAGCTGCGCGCTGGACTCGTCGAGGTCGTGGTTGGCGCCGTTGATGCGGTTCTGCACCTGGTTCTTCTGGTGCTTGAGGGCGTGCGTCTTCTTCTGCTTCAGGCCGTGGTCGTCAGCGGCGGCAAAGGGTACGGACGCGATCGACGCGAGCACGCCACACGCCACGAGGGCTGCCAGAGCACGGGCCGGCGAGGTGCTGGGGAAGGTGCGAAACACCGGGCTGCCTTGTCTGCTTCGGGGGAAGAGGCAGATCGAAGGTAACCCAGGTTGGTCACACTTTGAGGTATTTCCGAGTCATCACGAGCGTCGGGATCAAAGTGAGGGCGAGACCGATGATCGCGATCCAGCCGAGCGCCCACGCACCGTCGCGCCAGTCGATCCAGGCGACGATGTTCGAGGTGGGCCGGAGCGTCTGGTAGATCACCAGCCACATGAACGCCATCAGCGCCCCGCCCGCGAGTGCGACACCGACGAGGGCGGCGACCAGCGACTCCATCAGGAACGGCAGCTGGATGTAAAGACTCGACGCGCCCACCAGTCGCATGATCCCGATCTCCCGGCGTCGGGCGAACGCGGCCAGCCGGATGGTGTTGCCGACCTGCAGGATCGCCGCGATGACGAGGAACGACGCGATGCCGATCGCGCCCCACTTCATCCAGCCCATCCAGAGGTAGATCGGCTTGAGCACGCCGCGCAGGTCGCGGACCGTGTTCACGCCCGGCAGTCCTTGCAGCGCGCTCTTGATGCCCTGGAACTGCTCGGGGTTCTTGAGCTGGATCCAGTACGTCTCCTGGAAGTCCGAGGCGTTGATGTTGTCGTAGACGCGCTGCTTGCTGGCGTCGTCGGCGACGTACGCCGTCTTCCACTTGTCGTACGCCTTCTGCTTGCTCTCCGAGTAGTACGACGCGACCTCGGGGTTGCCCTTGATGGTCTTCTCGATGGTCTGCTTCTGGGCGGGGGTGACCTCGCCGTTCACGCAGTTCGCGGTGTTGGAGTTCTGGTTGCAGAGGAACACCGTGATCTGGAGCTTGCTGCCCCAGTAGTCCTCGGCCTTGTTCGCCTGCGCGTTGAGCAGCAGGCCCATGCCCACCAGGGTCAGGGACACGAAGATGGTCACGATCACCGCGACGGTCATCGACAGGTTGCGTCGGAGCCCGTTGCCGAGCTCGGAGAAAACGTAGGTCAGCTGCATGGGTCGGAGGTCCCCTCGCCGCTCAGTGCTGGTAGCCGTAGACGCCGCGCGACTGGTCGCGGACCACGGAGCCGTTGGACAGTTCGATCACGCGCTTGCGCATCTGGTCGACGATGCCCGCGTCGTGGGTGGCCATCAGGACCGTGGTGCCGGTGCGGTTGATCCGGTCCAGCAGCTTCATGATCCCGACGGAGGTGTTCGGGTCGAGGTTTCCGGTGGGCTCGTCGGCGATCAGGATCATCGGCCGGTTCACGAACGCGCGGGCGATCGCCACCCGCTGCTGCTCGCCGCCGGACAGCTCGTCCGGCATCCGCTCGCCCTTGCCCTCCAGGCCGACCAGCTCCAGGGTCTCGGGGACCACCTTGGTGATCATCGACCGGGGCTTGCCGATCACCTGCAGCGCGAACGCGACGTTCTCGGTGACGGTCTTGTTCGGCAGCAACCGGAAGTCCTGGAACACGGTGCCGATCTGCCGGCGCAGCCCGGGCACCTTCCAGCTGGCCAGCCGGTTGATCTCCTTGCCCGCGACGTAGACCCGGCCGGTGCTGGGCCGGGACTCCCGCAGCACCAGGCGCAGGAACGTGGACTTCCCGGAGCCGGACGCACCGACCAGGAAGACGAACTCCCCCTTCTCGACCTCGACGTTGACGTCGTCGAGGGCAGCGCGGTTCTGACCGCCGTACTGCTTGGTGACACTCTCGAAACGGATCACGTGACTGGATGGCCGGGCTCGGGGACAACAGGGGATGCATGCGCGAGTCGACGCCCGAGGGTCACGGGGCGATCCGGCATCCGGCCGATTGGAGTCTAGGTGACGATCCTGAGAGGGCCGACCACCTCCCCTCGTCGGTGTTTCGCCAGCGGTTAGGTTGGCGCCATGTCTCCCCGGTCCGGTGCCCGCCGTGGCACGCGCGCCCGGGCCCGCCGCGGACGCCGGGCCCGCCGGCTGGGGATGCTGCTCGCGGCCGTCGCGGTGACCGCCGGGGTCGTGTACGTCGGGTACCGCGGCCAGACCCCCCAGCAGACCGGCTCCTCCGCCTCACCGTCCCCTTCGGCCTCATCCCCCACGCCGCGGATCGACCTGAGCGGGCTGCCGATCAAGCGGGAGGAGTTCTGCGACCGGCTCGACCGCGGCGACGTCGCGCTGGC
>JABFXA010000473.1 GCA_013361955.1 Nocardioidaceae bacterium | reverse complement strand
GACGGCACGAACGCGGGGTACTTCAGCTCGGCCCGGTCGAGGTCGGCGATGTCGTGCAGGCCGGTCAGGTCGAGCGGGCCGGGGAGGCGGATCACCTCGCCGCGCGAGACCCCGAGCTCGGAGACCAGCAGGTCGAGGATGTGCTCGTCCATCGACTCCTCGACCTCGAGCCGCACCGGCGGGCCGAACCGGCGCCGCAGCAGCTCCTTCTCCATCGCGGCGAGCAGGTTCTCGGCGTCGTCCTCCTCGACCTCGAGGTCCTCGTTGCGGGTCACCCGGAAGGTGTGCACGCCGAGGATCTCCATCCCCGGGAACAGCTTCTTCAGGTGCTCGCCGATGACGTCCTCGAGCGGCACGAACCGCTGGTTCCCGAGCGGCACGAACCGCGCGAAGATCGGCGGCACCTTCACCCGGGCGAAGTGCTCCTTGAAGGTCTTCGGGTTGCGCACCAGCACGGCCAGGTTGAGCGACAGCCCGGAGATGTACGGGAACGGGTGGGCCGGGTCGACCGCGAGCGGGGTGAGCACCGGGAACACCCGGTTCTTGAACAGCTTCTTGCAGGCCTTCTGCTCCTCGGCGTCGAGGTCGTCCCAGCGGACCAGCTCGATGCCCTCCTTGCCGAGGGCGGGCACCACGTCGTCGCGGAACACCCGCGCGTGCCGCTCCATCAGCGTCGACGTGGTCGACCAGATCTGCTCGAGCACCTCGCGCGGCAGCAGCCCGGACGCGGCGGGTACGGCGACGCCGGCGGCGATCCGCCGCTTCAGGCCGGCCACCCGGACCATGAAGAACTCGTCCAGGTTCGAGGCGAAGATGGCCAGGAAGCGCACCCGCTCCAGCAGCGGCAGGTTCGGGTCCTCGGCGAGCTCGAGCACCCGGGTGTTGAAGTGCAGCCACGACAGCTCCCGGTCGAGGAACCGGTCCGGCGGCAGGTCCGGTGCCGCGAGGTCGTACGGCGGCTCGACGTCGAAGGGCTCCGACGGCACGGCCCGGAGGTCCGTGGGCCCGTCCTCGGCGGGCCCGCCGACGTGCGCCGCGAGGGCGCCGGTCTCGGGGGCGTCAGTCGTCATGCCCGCCATCGTCCCACCAGGAGGTGAACGCGGGGTAGCGACGGCGGCCCGGTACCTTGCCGCCATGACGTCGCACGGCAGCCGCTGGGAGGCGCTCGCGCTGCGGGCGATGATGGGCCTGCCGCCGGCCACCGTCCGGTGGCTGGCGGGACGCGGCGAGCTGCACGACGGCCAGCTCCTCGAGCCCGAGGTGCAGTGGATGCTGCGGATCCAGCGGATGCGGCGCGAGCCCGACGTCGCCACGCTGCCGATCGAGGACGGTCGCCGGGAGATCCTGCGGCAGACGTCGTACGTCGGTGGCGAGCAGCCGATCGGGGAGGTCCGCGACCTCGACGTGCCCGGGGCCGACGGCCCGATGCACGCACGGCTGTACGTCCCCGACGACGCGCCCGCGACCTCGCCGCTGCTGGTGTTCCTGCACGGCGGCGGGATGGTCTACGGAAGCCTCGACTCGCACGACGCCGTGTGCCGGGTGCTCGCCGAGCGGGCCGGCGTCCGGGTGCTGTCGCTCGACTACCGGCTGGCGCCCGAGCACCCGTTCCCGGCCGGGCTCGACGACGCGCTGGCGGGCTACCGGTGGGCGGTCGAGCACGCCGACGAGCTGGGCGCCGACCCGGCCCGCCTCGCGGTCGGGGGTGACTCGGCCGGCGGCTACCTGAGCGCGGCCGTCGCGCTGCAGGCCGCGCAGGACGGGATGCCGTGCGCGTTCCAGCTGCTGGTCTACCCGGTCACCAACTGGGTCGAGCAGAGCGACAGCCGGCGGATGTTCGGCGAGGGCTACTACCTCACCCAGCGGTTCATCGACCTCGCCGAGGAGCTCTACCTCGGCGACGGCGACCGGCGCGACCCGCGGGTGTCCGTGGGCCTGGTCGAGGCGGTGCCCGTCGGCCTGGCGCCCGCGCTGGTGGTGACCGCCGGCTTCGACCCGCTGCGCGACGAGGGCGAGGCCTACGCGCACCTGCTCGCGGAGTCCGGCGTCGACGTCGAGCTGAAGCGGTTCC
This sequence comes from Nocardioidaceae bacterium, assembly GCA_013361955.1. GTDB lineage: Bacteria > Actinomycetota > Actinomycetes > Propionibacteriales > Nocardioidaceae > Nocardioides_B. Next base: position 9,878 of record JABFXA010000473.1, on the reverse strand, counting down.
CGGGCCAGATCCACGGGTTCCTCAACGTGGTCGGCGTCGGGCGCACGTCGCGCGCCCACGTCGAGGAGATCGCCGACCGGCTACGCGCCGCCCTGGTCCCCGCGCAGTGAGTACTGCACGTGCGTGTCCTCGGGCGCGTGCGTGAACCCCAGCCGCTCGTAGACCGCGACCGCCGGCGCGTTGTCGGACTCCACGTACAGCAGCACGTCGTCGAGCCCTCGCGCGGCGAGGTGGTGCAGCCCCGTGAGGGTGAGCAGCCGGCCGAGCCCGCCGCCCTGCGCGCGCGGCGAGACGCCGACGACGTACACCTCGCCGACGGGCGGGCTCTCGTGCACCTTCGTCCAGTGGAACCCGACCAGCTCGTCGCCGCGCCACGCGAGGAAGAACCCCGCCGGGTCGAACCACGGCTCGCCCTCCCGCTCCTCCAGGTCGCGCCGGGTGGTGCCACCCTGCTCCGGGTGGTGCGCGAACGCCTCACGGTTCACCGCGAGCCAGGCGTCCTCGTCGACCCCCACCCGGAACGGCCGTACGTCGACCCCGTCGGCGTCCGGCAGCGCGGGCAGGTCGTGCAGGGACCGCCGCATCACCCACAGGTCGCGGACGCGTTCGAACCCGGTCGCCCGGGCCAGCGCCGCCGCCGCGGGGTGGTTGCCGTGCGACCACGCGGTCACGTCGCGCGCGGCCGCGTCGAGCGCCGCGTCGAGCAGCGCCCGGCCCCGACCCTGCCGGCGGGCCTGCGGGTGCACCACCAGGTCGAGCGCGCCACCGTGCAGCCAGGCGAAGCCGTTCACCTCGTCGCCGTCGGTCGCGACCCACAGCGACGTGCCGTCGAGGCCGTGCCGCAACGCCAGCGTCGCCGCCTCGTCGAGGGGTGCCGCACCGTCCTCGGAGGTCGATGCAACCACCACGCGGTCCAGTGACTCGTATGTTTCGGGTGAGGACTCGCCGGCGAGCGAGACGAGGCTGGCGGCTTCCATGACGTCACCCTAGAGTCAGCCGACGGGGAGGGACGATGGCTGCACCGCTGCTCATGCTGGCCGGCGCGCTGGTGTTCCCTGTGCTCGTGCTCGTGTTCCTGCTCTGGCTGGCCGAGCTCGAGGACACCTTGCACCGCGACGTGGAGCGTTCCCGGCGCAGACCCGCGCCGCCGCCGATCCTCGCGATGCCGGTGCGCCGCCCCGTGCCGGTCGTCGTGCGCATCCCCGAGCAGCGCACCGCACCCGCGGTCGAGGTGGTCGACGGTTCGGTGCCCCAGGGCGCCCTAGCGGCTCGACGGCTCCCGCTCGGAGGCTGACTCCTTGGGCGGCAGCACGAACCGGTAGCCGACGTTGCGCACCGTGCCGATCAGCGTCTCGTGCTCGGGGCCGAGCTTGGCCCGCAGCCGGCGTACGTGCACGTCGACGGTGCGGGTGCCGCCGAAGTAGTCGTAGCCCCAGACCTCCTGCAGCAGCTGCTCGCGGGTGAACACCCGGCCCGGGTGCTGCACGAGGTACTTCAGCAGCTCGAACTCCTTGAACGTCAGGTCGAGGTGCCGCCCGCCCAGCTTCGCGGTGTACGTCGACTCGTCGACCGTCACCTCGCCGGAGCGGATCACGTGTGCCTCGGGGTCGTCGGCGTCGCGCTGCGCCTGCAGCCGGCCGACCGCGAGCCGCAGCCGGGCCTCGAGCTCGGCGGGTGCGCACGCGTCGAGCAGCACGTCGTCCATGCCCCAGTCGGCGGCGACCACCGAGAGCCCGCCCTCGGTGACGACGAGGAGCACCGGGGAGACGGAGCCGGTGGTGCGGATCAACCGGCACAGGTCGCGGGACTGGGCCAGCTCGCGGCGCCCGTCGACCAGCACCACGTCGACGTCGGGCGCCTCGAGGAGCGCGCTGCCCTCGGCGGGCAGGATGCGCACCTGGTGCGGGAGCAGGGCCAGCGCCGGCAGCACCTCGGCGGAGGGCTGCGTGGTGTTCGTCAGCAGCAGCAGGGTGCTCATCGCACCTCCCGGTGAGGGGGTCTTGCCGACTCGCCGTTGAGCCGCTGGCCCGCGATGTGCCGGGGCATGAACCCGACGTTCGCGATAGGGCAGGATACCGGACATGTCCGGGGCCGCTCTCGATTCCGTCTCAGCCGGAGGCCGGGTCACCGTCCGCTACTGGGCCGCCGCACGGGCGGCCGCGGGCGTCGCCAGCGACGACGTCCCGCTCGGTGCCGACGGCACGCTCGCGGGCGTGCTCGAGGCGGTGCGGGCCCTGCACCCCGACCGGCCGCGGCTCGGCGAGGTGGTCGCGGTGTGCTCGGTGCTGGTCGGCGACCGGCCGGTCGGCACCGCCGCTCCCGACGAGGTGCGGCTCGCGGACGGCGACGTGGTGGAGCTGCTGCCGCCGTTCGCCGGCGGGTGAGCGGGGACGGCGGGCACCCGCCGCCCGGTCGCAGGATCCTTGACAGAAAATCGGCGGATCCCTTGCTATACAGGGCCTCAGCCGGTCGGCACGTCGACCGGCGGACAGGCGGCCTCGGGGCGGTCCGTCACCTCCCAGGGGGACCGCCTCGAGGTTCGTCGGCGGAATGTCCGCGCCCGCCGGCGGGTTGGGTCCGGACGTGAGCACCGGAGCCTGGGTCGTCGTCGTCGCCCTCGTGCTGGCGAGCGGCTTCGGGGTGCTGCGCGCGGGCCGCGACGGCCGGTTCCGCGGCACCCACCGGGTCCGCGCCCCCCAAGCGCCCGCACCGGACCCCGCTCCCGAGACGATGCCGCTGCACGGCCTGGCCGCCGAGCCCGGTGAGCGGGCCACCCTGCTGCAGTTCTCCTCCGCGTTCTGCGCGCCGTGCCGGGCGACGCGCCGGGTGCTCGACGAGGTGGCGTCGGTGGTGCCCGGGGTCGCGCACGTGGAGGTCGACGCGGAGCACCACCTCGACGTCGTACGCCGCCTCGGCATCGTGCGCACGCCGACCACGCTGGTGCTCGGGGCCGACGGCCGCGAGGTGTCCCGGGCGACCGGCGCGCCGACCCGGGCCGACGTGCTGGTCGCCCTGGAGCGGGCGTTCGGCTGAGGCGTCTCATTCCACAAGACATTCGTCCGCATCGCGAGACGGGCGGTGGGGGACGGTTCGTCCGTCTGCGTAGGCTTCACGCATGTCCTCGACCCACCTGACCCGCCGGCGCGCAGTGGACCACTGCCGCGTGCGCTCGGCGCTGTGTCGGATGCGCTGACGGGGACGTCGCAACCTCCCTCCCGTCGACCGCAGCGTCGACCCGAACCGATGGCGGTTGTGCGCGTGCGCCGGGATCCTCCGGCTGCCACCGACGTACCCGTGCCCCAGGTCAGGTCCCTTCCCCCTTCCAGGAGCACCTCCCATGCCCAGCACCGCGCGGTCCACGGCGTCGCCCACCACCACGACGACGCCTGCCCGGATCGACCCGCGGGGTGCCCGGTTCGCAGCGGCGGTGACCACGCTCGTCCTCGCGGTCGCGCTGGTCACCGCCCCGTCGGCGCTGACGGTGGTCCTGCTCGCGGTCCAGGTCGTGGTGTTCGGCATCGGCGCGGCCTTCGGCGTGCAGCGGACGCCGTACTCCTGGCTGTTCCGCACGGTCGTGCGACCCCGGCTCGGGGCTCCGCGCGAGCTGGAGGACGCCGCGCCGCCGCGCTTCGCCCAGGCCGTCGGCCTCGGGTTCGGCGTGGTCGCGCTGGTGGGGTACCTGGCCGGCGCCGACCTGGTCGGTGCCGTCGCCGCGGGCTTCGCCCTCGCGGCGGCCTTCCTCAACGCGGTCTTCGGCTTCTGCCTGGGCTGCGAGCTCTACCTGCTGGGCAAGCGCCTGACCACCTCCTGACCCACACCAGATCACGACGAACCGTCCGGACCGACCGGGCAACGAAAGGAACACCATGAGCCGCGAATCCGCACTCGTGAACGCCGAATGGGTCGAGCAGCACCTCGACGACCCGAACGTCGTCCTCGTGGAGGTCGACGAGGACACCACGGCCTACGACAAGGGCCACATCCGGGGCGCCGTCAAGCTCGACTGGTCCACGGAGCTGCAGGACCAGGTGCGGCGCGACTTCGTCAACAAGCAGCAGTTCGAGGAGCTGCTGTCCGGCAAGGGGGTCGGCACCGACCAGACCGTCGTGCTGTACGGCGGCAACAACAACTGGTTCGCCGCCTACGCGTACTGGTACTTCAAGCTCTACGGCCACCAGGACGTCAAGCTCCTCGACGGCGGCCGCAAGAAGTGGGAGCTCGACAGCCGCGAGCTCACCGCCGACGCGCCGAGCCGCGAGGCCACGTCGTACACCGCGCAGGAGCAGGACACCACGATCCGCGCGTTCCGCGACGAGGTCGTCGAGGCGATCGGCGCCAAGAACCTGGTCGACGTCCGCAGCCCCGACGAGTTCGCCGGCCGGCTGCTCGCCCCGGCGCACCTCCCGCAGGAGCAGGCGCAGCGCGCGGGCCACATCCCGACCGCGGCCTACGTGCCGTGGAGCAAGGCGGCCAACGACGACGGCACGTTCCGGTCCGACGACGAGCTCAAGCAGCTCTACTCCGACGCCGGCGTCGACTGGAGCAAGGACACCATCGCCTACTGCCGCATCGGCGAGCGCTCGAGCCACACCTGGTTCGTGCTGCGCGAGCTCCTCGGCCAGGAGAACGTCAAGAACTACGACGGCTCCTGGACGGAGTACGGCTCGCTGGTCGGCGTGCCGGTGGCCCTCGGCGACGAGCCGGGTGAGGCCTGATGTGCGGCGGAACGAAGGGCGGCCTGTCGCTCGACGGCATCGACGTCGCCAAGGAGTCGGTGATCCAGGGCGTCGTCACCCGCGGTGACGAGCCGGTGGGCAACGCCTACGTGCGGCTGCTCGACCGCACCGGCGAGTTCACCGCCGAGGTGCCGACGTCGGCGACCGGGCACTTCCGGTTCTTCGCCGCGCCCGGCGAGTGGACGCTGCGCACGCTGGCCCCGAAGACGGAGGCCGTGGACAGCAAGGTGGTCGCCCAGAAGGGCGTCGTCGCGGAGGTGACGGTCAGCCTCTGACCGGCTGAGCGACCGAGGGACCGGGTGCCATTGCGGCACCCGGTCCCTCGATTTTTAACGTCGATTCCGTTCCGGGGCTTATGTCCGGGTCCCCGGATGTCGACATTCCAGGTGTCCCCCTTCCAGGGAGCATCCACCACCACCTCAGGAGTCGGCATGGGGCCGAACGGCGCTGTCGCGCGCCCGAAAGCGGGCGCGGTCACCGGAGCGATGCTCGTCGTCGCGCTGGTCCTCGGCCTCGGTGTCTCCGTGCTGGCCGGCCGCTCCGACGCGGCGGAGACGACCGCCTACGAGGTGGTCGCCGGGCAGCGCACCCTGCAGCCCGTCCGCGACACCTTCGTGCGCCGCAGCCTGCCGTTCCGCTCGTTCGGCGCGCACCGCACGCTCTCCCTCGGCGCTCCGCGCGCCGGTCTCGGGCTGCTCGCGTTCCGGCCCAGCGTGCCCGTCGGCGCGACCGTCACCGGCGGCCGGCTCTGCGTCACCCCGGTCCGCGGCGCCGCCGCCCGGGTCGCGGTGCTGACCGCGTCGCGGCGCTGGAGCGCGAGCACCACCTGGCGGTCCCGTCCCGCGCTGTTCCGGTACGTCGGTGTGTCGGCGGCCCGGGCGGTCGCGGGTCGGCGTACCTGCGTGCGGGTGCCGGCCTCCACGCTCACCTCCGGGCTGACCGCGGGCGAGGTCGCCTTCGCGGCCCGCTCGTCGCGGCGCGGCGTCACCGTGCCGGTGGCCGCCTCGGAGACCCGCTACGCCCCGACGCTCACGGTCGCCTTCAAGCAGCGCCGCCCGGCCCCGACGCCGACGCCCACGCCGACGCCGGCGCCCACCACGCCGGCCCCGAGCACCGCGGTCGCGCCGGTGCCGAACGGTCCCACCGGCGCCTGGAGGCTGACCTTCGCCGACGAGTTCGACGGCACCGCGGTCGACTGGGCGAAGTGGTCCGACCGCTCGTCGGCCGAGGCCGACGGCGGCCACGGCAACCTGACCAACCAGCAGCTCGAGTGGAACCAGGGCAAGAACTGCAGCGTCGCCGACGGCCTGCTCACCATCACCGCGAAGCCCGACGACATCCGGTCGGCGTCCGGCCAGCACTACGACTGGTCGTCGTGCCTGCTGTCGTCGTCGCCGAGCTACGCGTTCCGCTACGGCTACATGGAGACGCGGGCGAAGTTCCCCTCGCAGCGCGGCTTCTGGCCGGCGTTCTGGACCTGGCAGGCCGACGGCAACAACACCTGGACCGAGACCGACGCCTACGAGTACTACTCCGACAACCCGAAGCGCCTGTACGTCACGCAGCACTCCGGCCAGGGCGGCGGCTGCTCGCTGAGCACGCTGGGCTTCGACCCGTCGCAGGGCTTCCACACGTACGGCGTGGACATCACCCCCACGGGCACGGCGTTCTACGTCGACGGCCGGAAGGTGTGCTCGGCGGCCGGCACCTCGACCGGGATGACGAACATCATCGTGGACATGTTCGTGTACTCGCAGATCCCGCCGGCCCCCGGCACCGTCGGCCGCAAGCAGGTCGACTACGTCCGCGCCTGGCAGCGGTAGCGGTCAGGACGACCGGCCCGTGCCGTAGCGGCGCAGCGCCGGCCGCGGGTCGCCCCAGTCCTCGATGCTGTGCGCCGTGCCCCACCGCGGGGCCAGCGCCGCGGCCGCCCCGGCCAGCCCGGTCTCACCGGTGCGCAGCTGCCGCCAGACAGCGCGCAGGTCCGCGTCGAGCCACCGGTAGCGCACCCCCTCGCGGGCCCGCACCGTGGTCGCGGGCGGCCGGCCCTCGGCGGCCGCGCACCAGAGCGCCGGCAGGTTCGCCCCGGCTCGTACGGCGAGGCTCAGCGAGCCGTAGGGTCGCGGGTTCACGTCGATCAGGTGGCCGTCGACGAGCTGCACCTGGGCGATGCCCTCGTGGTCGGCGAGCACGTGCCGCAGCCGCTCCTCGAGGTCCGGGTCGGCCGGCACCGTGACGGCCGCGCAGGAGACGCCGGCCCCGGGCGGCCAGATCCGCTGGTAGCGCTGGTGCACTGCCGCGAGCAGCCGGCCGTCGGCGACCACCCCGGCGAACGCGGTCAGCCCGCCGCCGAGGAACGGCTGCACCACGACCGGCCCGCCGGCGGGCACCCGCTCCAGGTCGCCCGGCCCGTCGGCGCGCATCGCCTCGAACGGCACCAGCGACGTGCGCCGTTTGGGTTTCACGACGACCGGGAACGGCAGCGTGGCCGCGGCGGCGAGCAGCGCCTCGCGGCCGTCGTACGACTGCTCCTCGGGCACGCGCAGCCCGGCGTCGAGCGCGCGGGCCCGGACCAGCCGCTTGTCCACCAGGTCGGCTCCCGGGAGACCCAGCGCGACCACGGCCGCGTCGCCGGCGGGCATCACCAGCAGGGCGTCGAGCCGTGCGGCCGCCTCCGTGACCGCGGTCGTCCAACCCTCGACGTCGTCGGGCACCGGCAGCACCCCGGCGCACCAGCGCGACGCCTGGGCGAGGGTCGGGCGGGGACCGACGGTCACGACCGGCGCGTAGCCGGCGCGGCCCAGGGCCCGGACGGTGGCCAGCGCGGTGCGACCGTGGGGTCGGCCCTCGTCGGCGACGATCACGTGGCGCCCGGCTGTCGTCACCCGCTCCCTCTCATCGGCTTCGTCCGGCAAGTGGGACTTATCGGTCGGCGGATCGCCTTACGATAGCCGAGGACGACGCGCGCGGTTCGTCCTTCGCACCAAGGAGCTCCGCACATGGTCGTGCTCGCACCCGAGGCCCCGCCTCCGGTCGCCGCACCCCGTCGCGGCCTGCTCCGCCGTCCGTCGCTGCTGGTCGCGCTCACCGTGCTGCTGGTCGCTGTCCCGGACGCCCAGCACGCCACCGGCGTCCGGCTGGCCAGCGTCACCGCCGCCGACCTCGGCGCCGTGCTGCTGGTCGGCGCGGTCGGGCTGTCCGTGCTCGGCGGCCGCGACCTGGGCCCGCTGCGCGACAAGATGCTGATCGGCCCGGTCGCCATGCTGGTCGCGGCGATCGTCTCCACGTGGTGGTCGACCGACCCGGTGCTCAGCCTGGTCGCGGTGTCGCGCTACGCCGAGATCTTCTGCCTCGTCCCGGTGGCGGTGCTGCTCGCCGTCCGCGACCGCACCGACGTCGCGATCGTGCTCGGGGCGCTGGTCGTCCTCGGGGCCGGCGAGGGCGCACTCGGGGTCTTCCAGTCCGCGACCGGCACCGGGGCGGGCTACCAGGGCCAGACCATCCGCGCCATCGGCACCTTCGGCGTCACCGACGTGCTGGCGATGGCCACCGTGGTCTCCTGCGCGCAGCTGGTGCTGCTGGGCGTGGCGCTGCGCAGCGGCAGCCGCCGGCGGGTGTGGGCGGCGGTGGGCGTGCTCGCGCTGACCCTGCCGCTGCTGCTCAGCCTCAGCCGCGGCGCGCTGCTCGCCACGATCGTGGCGGCCGGCGTGATGGTGCTCAGCACCGGGCTGCTCCGGGCCCTCGGCGTCGGGCTGGTGCTCGCCGCCGTCCTGGTGCTCGGCCTGAGCGTGACCGGCGGTCTCGACCAGACCGTGGTCCAGCGGGTCGCCTCGATCGGCGACAGCGCGGCGCAGCCCGACTCGTCGGTGCAGGACCGCTACAACCTGTGGAGCACCGCGATCTCGATCTGGCACGTCTCGCCGGTGACCGGGGTCGGCATCAAGCAGTTCCCGGCGTACCGCGACAGCCACGCGCCGCTCGGGCTGTCCTCGGGCAGCGAGCTGCAGACCGCCACCAGCTACGAGCGCGGCGAGCTGCTCAGCCCGCACAACGAGTACCTGCTGCTGCTCAGCGAGCAGGGCGTGATCGGCCTCGGCAGCTACCTGCTGTTCGTGCTGGTGCTGGTCGCTCGGCACCTGTCGATGCTCGGCGACCGGCCCCGCGGCGACGTCCGCGACGTGCTGCGGCTGGTCTCGCTCGGCTGGCTGGTCTGGTACGCCGTGCACCTGTCGTACGGCGACCTGTCCGGCGGGACCGCGGTGATGTACTCCGTGCTGCTCGGGCTGATGCTGCGCTCAGCGCAGACCGGCCGGCTGCCGCTCGCGCCGGCGGAGCACGAAGGCCACCGCGGCGAGCAGCACGCCCAGCGCGACGCCCGCGGCGACGTCGACCACCGGGTTGGGTGAGGTCGGCCGCCTCGGTCGCGAGGCCGACGCGAAGACGCTGGCCCGCACGTCCGCGTCGACACCGATGCTGGTCACGTGCGCGTCGACGGCCGCGGCCAGCGCGTTCGCCAGGTCGGCGGCGGCGGCGGGGGTGGCCGCCGAGGCGGACAGGTCCACGAGCGGGGCGTCGGGGGACGCACTGGCGGTGAGCCGGTCGTCGTCCGCCGCGACCAGCAGCCGCCGCGACGAGTCGCCCTCGGCGAGCACGCTGTCGCTGGTCGCGACCCGGGCCGTCGCCTGCGCGATGTCGCCGGCGGACACGTCCGTGGTGTCGCCGGTGCTGGTGATCAGGACGAACGCGTGCGCCGTGTACGTCGGCGGCGTGATCGTCGCGACCAGCAGGCCGAGGAGGCCGCCGACCACCGGCAGCGCGAGCAACAGCAGCACGAACAACGCGGTCCCCGTGCGGCTCTTGCGGCGGGCGCGCTGCGTGCGCACCACGGCCTGCTCCGGCACGCCGGTGTCCACGTCCGTCACGACACGTCCTCCACGTCGGGTGATGCGGCCCCTTCACGGCGTAGGGAACGCCGGACGGACATCCGGCACGCGTCGTACACGTCGTCGACCTGCCGGGCAACCGTGCGGACATCGTATCGGCCGAGCCCCACCGCCCGCGGCAGTTCGCCAGGGCCGGCCAGCGCCGCCAACGTGGCCTCGCGCAGCGCCGCCGCCTCGCCGGGGACCCGCACCGCGCCGG
>JABFXA010000456.1 GCA_013361955.1 Nocardioidaceae bacterium | reverse complement strand
GCGGGTCCGCGCGCGGCTCGACCAGGAGGGCCTGGCCAGCAGCTACCTCGCCGGCAGCACCCGCGACCGCGACGCCGCCGTCGAGGGCTTCAAGCACGGCGACGCCCCGGTGTTCCTCATCAGCCTCAAGGCCGGCGGCGTCGGGCTGACGCTGACCGAGGCCGACTACGTCTTCGTGCTCGACCCGTGGTGGAACCCCGCCGTCGAGGCGCAGGCCGTCGACCGCGTCCACCGGATCGGCCAGCACCGGCCGGTCAACGTCTACCGGCTCGTCGCCGAGCAGACCATCGAGCAGAAGGTCATGGAGCTGAAGGCTCGCAAGGCCGCGCTGTTCGCGCAGGTGGTCGACGGCGAGGGCGTGCCCACCGGCGGGCTCACCGAGGACGACGTACGCGCGCTGTTCGAGGACTGAGCCGGCGACAACCGATATCGGTAGCCCGAGCGTGACCTATCGGTCACTCCTGGACCACCGACATCGGTGGTGCGGGGCGGCGTCCCTAGCCTGGTCAGCATGAGTGAGTCCTCCACGGCCGCGGCGCTGCCGGTCACCGTCTCGGTGACCCGGCACGTCGACCCCGAGCACGCCGACCAGATCCTGGCCTGGATCGAGGCCGGCTTCACGCTGGCCGAGCGGTTCCCGGGGTTCCTCGGCTGGGGCTGGGTACGGCCGAGCACGCGGTCCGACGAGTGGCACATGCTCTACCGGTTCGACTCGGAGGAGTCGCTGGCCGGCTGGGAGGCGTCCTCGCAGCGGCGGTGGTGGCTCGACTCGGCGCAGGGCCTGGTGGGGGAGTCGCGCAAGGAGCGGCGCACCGGCATCGAGGGCTGGTTCGACGCCCCGCGGGCCGACGACGTGGAGGACCTGCGGCCGATGCCCGCCGCGCCGCCGCGGTGGAAGCAGGCCGTGATGATCTGGTTCGCGTTCTTCCCGCTGAGCCTGCTGGTCGGCTGGCTGTTCGGCCTGTTCCTGCCCGGCCTCGGGCTGGTGCCGCGGGTGCTCACCAGCACCGTGCTGATGACTCCGGTGATGACCTACCTGGTGCTTCCGCAGCTCACCCGGCGCCTGGAGTGGTGGCTGCACGGGCGGCCCGCGCCTTGGCGGCGCTGACCGGCTGCTCGTCCACCCAGATGTTGTCGTGCTCGAGGTAGAACGCCGCCATCTCCTCCTCCGACGGGCGCTCGCCCGTGGTGGCGATCCGGTGCAGGCCCTCGAAGTACGCCTCGCGCGGCCCGCCCGGCGTGAAGAGGATCAGCATCGACGCGGGCTCACCCGAGTTGTTGCGGAACCCGTGGACGCCGCCCGCCGGCACGAACAGGAAGTCGCCGGCGTTCGCGTCCGTCCACCCGCTGCCGTCGTACAGCGTGATCGTGCCGTCGAGCACGAAGAACGACTCGGTCATCGTCCGGTGGAAGTGCGGCGACGGGCCGGACGGCCCGGGACCCATGTTCCAGCGGTACAGCCCGAAGTCGCCCCCGGTCAGCGCGCCGGTCGCGAGGTAGTGGACCGACGACCCGGCCTGGTCGTTGGCGAGGTCGGGGACGTGGTCGGCGGCGCGGAGGACACCGGTGTCCTCACCGGAGTCGCCGTGGTAGCGGGGCTCGGGGTACGACATGGCCACGACCCTAGGCGGTGGCCCGGGCTCCGGGGGAGTGGATGTTGCCCCGGAGCCCGGCCTCTAGGCTCGAGGCATGAGCGACGACGACGTGCCCCGCGAGCTGCGTGGCGTCTCGCCCGACCCGACCCGCGAGCCGAGCACCCCGCTGTGGGTGCGCGTCGCGGCCCTCGTCGCGCTGCTCTCGATGCTCGCGTACGTCGCCCTGCTCGTCCTCTGACCCGCGCGACCAAGATTCGCTAGAGGGCGGCGGCCCTCTCCAGGGCGGTGAGCTCGTTGTCGAGGTGGGTGAGCAGCAGCTGGAGGCGCGGGACGGTACGCCGGCAGCCGGTGAGGCCGAAGCCCATGCGCCCGGCGTACGACGTGCAGGTGATGTTGAGCGCCATGCCGTGGATCGGGATCGAGAGCGGGTACATGCCGACCAGCTCGGCGCCGTTGTAGTAGTGCGGCACGCGCGGCCCCGGGACGTTGCTGATGATCAGGTTGAACGGCGGGCGGGTGAAGCCGCTCATCCGCAGCAGCGGCGGGAGCACGGCCGGCGCGAGGCCGATCGCGCTCATCGCGAGGATCTGCAGCGGAGTCATGGTGCCCAGTGCCTCCTTGCCGTCCTTCATCGAGCGGTGGATCGCGCGGAGCCGGGCGGCCGGGTCGGACAGGTCGGTGCCGAGCTGCACCATCACGGCCCCGACCGCGTTGCCGCCGTCGACGGAGGCGTGCTGCGCCTGCCGGGCGTTGAGGCCGACCGGCACCATCGCGACCAGGCCGGTGTCGGGCAGGGCGTCGAGGTCGGTCAGGTAGGCGCGCATCGCGCCGCTCACCATCGCCAGCACGACGTCGTTGATCGTCGAGCCGGTCGCCCGGCCGACGCCGCGCAGACGCTCGATCGGCCAGTCCTGGGCGGCGACGCGCCGTGAGCCGGTGATCTTCGTGTTGAGGATCGTGCGCGGCGCGTAGAACGACAGCGCCGAGGTCTCGTTGCGGACCCCGCGGGTGACGGTGCGGGCCAGCGCGCCGGGGATGCCGGCGGCGTCGGCGGCGAGGCCCAGCGCGCTGCCGAACGCGCTCACGGGCACCTCGGTCAGGTGCTGGTCGGCGTCGTCGCGGGGGTGCTCGGCGCGGTCGGACGCCGGCTTGACCGCCCACGGCGGCGGCATCCCGCGGCGGTCGGGGTCGGTCGAGAGCACGCTCTGCAGCAGTCGCATCGACGAGACGCCGTCGACGAGGGCGTGGTGCATCTTGGTGTACATC
>JABFXA010000316.1 GCA_013361955.1 Nocardioidaceae bacterium | reverse complement strand
CACCAAGGCGGCGCTCGCGTCGCTCGACATCGCGCTGGAGGTGCTCGGGCGCGGAGAGGCGTTCGGGATCTACCCCGAGGGCACCCGCTCGCGCGACGGCCGCCTGTACCGCGGCCGCACCGGCGTCGCGCACCTCGCGCTCACCTCGGGCGCCCCCGTCGTCCCGGTCGGCCTGGTCGGCACCCAGCACCTGCAGCCGGTGGGGTCGCGGCTGCCCCGGCTGGCGAAGGTGACCGTGCGGTTCGGCGACCCGCTCCGCTTCGATGGCCGCTACGACGGCGTGCCGACGGGCCGCGCCCGCCGCGAGGTCACCGACGTGATCATGGACGCGATCCAGAAGCTCTCCGGTCAGCCCTTCGCCGGCGTCTACAACGACCGCCCGGCCACCGTCGACTGACGCGCTCGCCCCCTGCTGGTTGAGGTGCGAGGAGCGCTGGCGACGAGCCTCGAAACCTGGTGACGGGCGTGCGGAGCTGGTTTCGAGGCTCGCCCCGGGGGGCTCGCACCTCCACCAGCGAGGCTCGCACCTCCACCAGCGGGTTGGTCAGTGCGTCAACGTGGTCCGCGGGTGCACGGGCAGCGGCGCCGGGCGGGACGGCTTCCGGGTGAAGTCGAAGTCGTAGGCCAGGTTGCCGAGGGCCGGGTTGTCCTCGCGCACGTCGGGGCGCGGGTCGGGGCGGCCGTCGGTGCGCGGGTCGAGCCGTGCGCCGCCGAGGAAGTCGTCCTCGATGAACTTCACGTACGCGTCGAACGACAGCGACTGGTGGTCGACGTACCCGCGGCGCGCGTAGGGACTGATCACCATCGCGGGCACCCGGAACCCGTACCCGTTCGCGTCCACGTCCGGTGGCTGCACGTGGTCGTAGAAGCCACCCCAGTCGTCCCAGGCCAGGAAGATCGCGGTGGAGCGCCAGTCCTTGCCGCGCATCACCGCGTCGACGAGCCGGGTGACGTACGACTGGCCGGCGCTGACCCGCCCCGGCGGGTGCTCGCTGACCAGGCCCGAGGGGATCACCCAGCTCACGGCCGGGAGCGTGCCGGTGCGGGCCCGGCGCATGAACACGCGCGTCGCGTTGACGTCGCCGAGCTGGTGGTCCTGCTGCACGTCGACGAAGCTCGGCAGCGGGTTCCAGATCCCGGGCGTGAACGGCCGCTGCGAGACCCGGTGGCAGATCAGCGCCTGGTCGTTGCGGCAGTCCGGCTCCGTGCCCGGCTTCACGTAGTAGCCCCATGAGACGTGGTGGCGGTGCAGCAGGTAGGTCAGGTCGGTCCACGCGTACGACGGGTGCCGGCGCGGCTTGCGGCCGGTGCCGGCGGTCCAGCCCGGGGCGGGTCGCCGGCCCACGGCCTGGATCGCGTTCGAGCACGAGGAGGCCTGCCGGGTCAGGCAGTGCGCCGACCACTCCGAGACCTGCCACAGGTGCTCGGGCAGGCTCCAGGAGCGGACCGGCTCGAACATGTGGTCCTGCAGCACGTACCGGTGCGCGAGCGCCCAGTAGTTCGGGATGTCGCTGCGGGTGTGGTAGCCGAGCGTGTCGAAGCCGGTGCTGTTGCTGCACTCCGGGTCGTTCGGGTCCGAGCAGTGCCGGTGCGCCTGCACGCCGGCCCGGAGGAACCCGTCCATCCGGCCGTGGTCGAGGTCGACCCTCGCCGCCGGTGCTCCGTGCGGCCCGCCGCCCTGGACGTCGGCGTGGTCGACGTACAGGTGGTGGCATCGGGTGCCGGGCGCGGCCCGCAGGCAGGCCACCGAGCGCCCGTGCCGCATCGCGATCCCGTCGGCGCCGGGGAAGGTGCCGAAGTAGCTGTCGAAGGACCGGTTCTCCTGCATCACCACCACGACGTGCTTGATCTTGTGGATCCCGGTCACGTCGTTGTGGGGAGAGCGCCACTGCGCGGCGCCGGGCGGTGCCAGCCGTCGTCGCGGTCGCGGGACCGCGGCGTGGTGGACGGGTTGGCAGGCGACGAGGAGGAACAGGCCGAGCACCAGGACGGCACCCCCGGCCCACGAGCGCGCACGGGTCACACGCCGATCGTGTCGGTGCCGGCTGAGAGCGACATGAGAACCGTCCGAGAGGACGGCGGGAACACGGACGTGACGCTCGTCGCGTAGGCGTGGACCGGGGGTCGGCTGGCTTTAGCCTTGGGGCGTGGCAGACGCTCCGATCGGCATCTTCGACTCCGGCTTCGGTGGACTCACCGTGGCCCGGGCCGTGCTCGACCAGCTGCCGCACGAGCCGGTGCTGTACCTCGGTGACACCGCCCGCCAGCCGTACGGGCCGAAGCCGATCGGCGAGGTGCGGGAGTACGCCCTCGAGTGCCTCGACCACCTCGTCGAGGAGGGCGTCAAGGTGCTGGTCATCGCCTGCAACTCGGCGAGCGCCGCGGTGCTGCGCGACGCCCGCCAGCGCTACCCGGTGCCGGTCGTCGAGGTGATCCACCCGGCCACCCGGCGGGCGGTGGCCGCGTCCCGCACCGGCCGGATCGGGGTGATCTGCACCCGCGCCACCGCCGAGTCGATGGCGTACGACGACGCGTTCACCGCCGCGCCCCAGGTGATCCTGCACACGCAGGTGTGCCCGCGCTTCGTCGAGCTCGTCGAGCAGGGCGTCACCAGCGGCCCGGAGCTGCTCGCCGTCGCGCACGACTACCTCGACCCGCTGGCCGCCCACGAGATCGACACGCTGATCCTCGGCTGCACGCACTACCCGCTGCTCACCGGCGTGGTGTCCTACGTCATGGGCGACGGCGTGACGCTGGTGTCCAGCGCCGAGGAGACCGCCAAGGACGTCTACCGGCTGCTGGTCCAGCACGGCCTCGAGCGCGACCCCGGGTTGCCCGAGCCCGAGCACCGGTTCCTGACCACCGGCCAGCCCGAGGAGTTCGCCCGCATCGGCCGGCGCTTCCTCGGCCCCGAGCTCGAGTCCGTCGCACAGCTCGCCGAGGCGACCGCCTGGGTGACCGTATGACCCGTCCCACGCTCACCGTCGTCGGCTGCTCCGGCTCGTTCGCCGGCCCCGACTCGGCGGCCAGCTGCTACCTGCTCCAGGGCCGGCACGACGGCCGCACCTGGCGGGTGCTGCTCGACCTGGGCAGCGGCGCGCTCGGCCCGCTGCACCGCTACATCGACCCGCTCGAGGTCGACGCGGTGCTGTTCACCCACCTGCACCCCGACCACTACTTCGACATCTCCGGGCTCTACGTGATGTGGCGCTACCACCCCGGCGGCCCCCGCCCGCGGATCCCGGTCTGGGGCCCGCAGGGCGTCCGCGACCAGGTGGCCCGCGCGTACGGGCTGGCGCCCGACCCCGGTATGACCCGCGAGTTCGAGTTCCACGAGTACGACGACGAGCCGGTGCGGCTCGGCCCGTTCACGATCCGCGCCTCGCGAGTCGTGCACCCGGTCGCGGCGTACGGCCTGCGGGTGGAGAGCGAGGGCGCGTTGCTGGTGTACTCCGGCGACACCGGCCAGTGCCAGCAGCTCGTCGACCTGGCCCAGGGCGCCGACCTGCTGCTCTGCGAGGCGGCGTTCCAGGAGAGCGGGGACAACCCGGTCGACCTGCACCTGACCGGCAAGCAGGCCGGCGCGACGGCGTCCGAGGCGGGCGTGCACCGGCTCGTGCTCACGCACGTCCCGCCGTGGCACGACCCGCAGGTGTCGCTGGCCGAGGCCCGCGAGTCCTACGCCGGCCCGGTCGAGCTGGCGGCGCCGGGGGCGACGTACTCGTTCTGAGGTCGGCGGCCCTGGATAGGGTCGCTGCCATGAGCAGAGCAGACGGCCGCCAGAACGACGAGCTCCGACCGGTGACGATCACCCGCAGCTGGCTCGACCACGCCGCCGGCTCGGTGCTCGTCGAGTTCGGCCGCACCCGGGTGCTGTGCGCCGCCTCCGCGTCCGAGGGCGTGCCGCGCTGGCGCAAGGGCTCCGGGCTCGGCTGGGTCACCGCCGAGTACGCCATGCTCCCGGCCTCCACCAACACCCGCTCCGACCGCGAGTCGGTCAAGGGCCGCATCGGCGGGCGCACCCACGAGATCTCCCGGCTGGTCGGCCGGTCGCTGCGCGCGATCATCGACTACCGGGCGCTCGGCGAGAACACCATCGTCCTGGACTGCGACGTGCTGCAGGCCGACGGCGGCACCCGCACCGCGGCGATCACCGGCGCGTACGTCGCGCTCGCCGACGCGGTCGCGCACCTCAAGGGGGAGGGGCTGCTGGTCGGCGACCCGCTCACCGGCTCGGTCGCCGCGGTGTCCGTCGGCGTCGTCGACGGCGAGGCGCGGCTCGACCTGCCCTACGAGGAGGACGTCCGCGCCGAGACCGACATGAACGTCGTGATGACAGGCGACGGCGCCTTCGTCGAGGTGCAGGGCACCGCCGAGGGCGCGCCCTTCGACCGGGTGATGCTCGACGGGCTGCTGTCGCTGGCCGAGAAGGGCTGCACCGACCTCACCGCGATCCAGCGCGCCGCCCTCGAGTCGTGAGCGCGCAGGTCTTCCTCGCGTCCCGCAACGCGAAGAAGCTGGCCGAGATGCAGCGCATCCTGGCCGAGCAGGTGCCCGACGTGCAGGTGCTCGGGCTCGACGACGTGGCGCCGTACGACGAGCCGGCGGAGACCGAGCCGACCTTCGAGGGCAACGCCCGGATCAAGGCGCTCGCCGCGGTCGAGGCGACCGGGCTGCCGTCGCTCGCCGACGACAGCGGCCTCTGCGTCGACGAGCTGCACGGCATGCCGGGGGTGCTGTCCGCCCGCTGGGCCGGCACCGCCAAGGACGACGCCGCCAACAACCGGCTGCTGCTCGAGCAGCTCGCCGACGTCCCCGACGAGCGCCGCGGCGCGCACTTCACCTGCGCGGTGGTGTTCGCCTACCCGGTGGGCGCCGGCGGCGTCGCCGAGCACCTCGTGCACGGCGAGATGCCGGGCCGGGTGATCCGCGAGACCAGGGGCGACGGCGGGTTCGGCTACGACGTGGTGTTCGTGCCCAGCGAGCAGCCGGGCGGCGGCGACCTGACCTCGGCCGAGCAGCGGCCGGAGGACAAGGACGCGATCTCGCACCGCGGCCGGGCCATCCGCGCGATCGCCCCCGTGGTGGCCGACGTGCTCACCGGGCTGTGAGTGCGCCCGGTGAGACTCGAACTCACACTGGCAGGAACCTAAATCCTGTGCCTCTGCCGAATTGGGCTACGGGCGCCGCCCGGCGAAGTCTAGGGGGCGCCTAGGAGGCCAGCCCGAGGTCGCGGCGCAGCTTGGCGACGTGCCCGGTGGCCTTCACGTTGTACTGCGCGAGCTCGACCGCACCCTGCTCGTCGACGACGAACGTCGACCGGATCACGCCCTGCACGGTCTTGCCGTACATCTTCTTCTCGCCGTACGCGCCGTACGCCGTCAGCACGTGCTTGTCGGGGTCGGACAGCAGCGTGATCGTCAGCCCGTCGCGCTCGCGGAACTTCGCCAGCTTCGCGGGCTTGTCGGGGGAGATGCCGAGCACCTCGTAACCGGCCGCCTCGAGCGAGTCGAGCGAGTCGGTGAAGTCGCAGGCCTGCTTGGTGCAGCCGGGGGTCATCGCGGCCGGGTAGAAGTACACGATCACCTTGCGCCCGCGCAGGTCGGCGAGGTGGACCTGCTCGCCGGTGTCGGAGGTCAGCGTGAAGTCGGGGGCCGGGTCACCGGGGGAGAGTCGGGCATCGCTCATGCCCGGTAACGTATCGCCCTGCGGGTCCGGCCGGGCCCGCCGGTGCACTCGGAGGAGACCACGTGGCGAACCAGGGACCGGAGGCGATCGAGCGCGAGATCGAGGCGACGCGCGAGCGCCTCGCGGCGACGATCGACGAGCTGGCCTACCGCGCGAGCCCGAAGACGATCATGAACCGGGAGATCGCCAGCCTGAAGGCGGTCTTCGTGGATCCGCAGGGCAACCCCCGCACCGACAACATCCTCAAGGCCGCGGGCGGCGTGCTCGGCTTCGTCGTGCTCGCGGTCGTCGCCCGCAATCTGTCCCGCTAGGACCGGCCGCTGATGGCCGACAAGACACCGATCCAGATGCTCCACGACCGGGTGCTCGTGTCCGTGGACCCCGACGCCGGCGAACGTCGTTCGAGCGGCGGCATCGTCATCCCCGCCACCGCCGTGATGGGCAGCCGCCGGCTGGCCTGGTCGCGCGTCGCCGCGGTCGGCCCGCACGTGCGCTCCGTCGAGGTGGGCGACCGGGTGCTGTTCGACCCCGAGGACAAGGCCGAGGTCGAGGTGAACGCCGAGACCTACGTGCTGATGCGCGAGCGCGACATCCACGCGGTCGCGGCCCAGCGGCTCGGCGACAGCCAGACCGGGCTGTACCTCTAGCGATCGCTCACCCGCGGTGCGTGCCGCGCTCCTCGGTCGGCTCGTCGGTCGGCGCGGCGTCGACGTCGGGGTCGAGCTCGTCGGCCTGCCGCACCGTCTCCTGGTGCTGCTCGCGGTAGGTCTCCGCGGTCGACCGCCGGTCGCCGGCCTCGGCCTCCAGCCGCTCCGCCTCGGCGCGCGCCGCCGCGGCCCGCGCCTCGGTCTCCTTCGCGTGCGCCTCGCGCTGCTCGATGCCGCTCGCCTGGGCCTCGGCCTGCTCGCGCAGCTCCTCGGCCCGCCGGCGGTCGGTCTCCCGACGCCGCTTGCGGGACATCGCGACGGCGGCCAGCACCGCGGCCAGCACGACCAGCACGACCACGACCACCACGACCACCACGACAATGCTCGACATCGGGGGCTCCTCCCTGTTCGGTCCGCCGCCGAGGTACCCCGAGGGCGACCCGCCAAACCGCGTGCGTAACCCCCGGTCGCCGTGGCGCGTTGAGGTTACCGACGAGTCACCTCCGCCGAAGGGAAGCCCATGCGCCGGTCCCGGACCGCAGCCGCCCTGCTCACGCTCGCGCTCGTCCCCGGGCTGGTCACCCTGGCGAGCGCCGGTGCCTCCTCGGGCGCCGCGCCGGCCGACGGCTACCGCGCCACGATCACCCGCACCCAGCACGGCATCCCGCACATCGTGGCCGACGACTTCGGGTCGCTCGGCTACGGCGAGGGCTTCGCGACGGCGGAGACCAGCATCTGCAACCTCGCCGACACCGTGCTGACCGTGCGCGGCCAGCGCTCGCAGTACCTCGGACCCGACCGGCACTACCGCGACGGGGTCACGCTCGACGCGACGAACCTGCAGACCGACACGCTGTTCACCGACATCCGCAACCGCCGGGTCGTGCAGCGGCTGCTCGCCGATCCCCGGCGCGGCCCCGGCCGGCAGACGCGCTCGCTGGTGCGCGGCTACGCGGCCGGTGTGAACGCCTACCTCCGCTCCGTCGGCGGCAGCCGCGGCATCCACGACCCGGAGTGCCGGGGCAAGCCGTGGGTGCAGGCGAACGCCACCCCGCTCGACATCTGGTACGCCGTGTACGCCGCCAACCTGCTGGCCTCGACCGGTGTCTTCGTGCCGCAGATCGCCGACGCCTCACCGCGGGACCTCACGAACCCGACCGACGGGCTGCCGGCCGCGCCGTCGGCGCCGGGTTTCGCGCAGCCGCCGACCCAGACGCCGTCGAGGAAGCAGCTGCTCACCCGGCTCGGGCGTGACCCGGACTCGCCGTTCGGCTCGAACGCCACCGCGGTCGGGTCCGGCGCGACCACGACCCGCAAGGGAATGCTGCTCGGCAACCCGCACTTCCCGTGGCGCGGGCGCTACCGGTTCACCCAGTTCCACCTCACCGTGCCCGGCCGCTACGACGTCGCCGGAGCCGGGCTGATCGGGTCGCCGGTGGTCAACATCGGCTGGAACAACAACGTCGCGTGGAGCCACACGGTGTCCACGGCGTACCGGTTCACGCCGTACGAGTACCGGCTGGTGCCGGGACGGCCGACGACGTACCTCACCGAGGACGGCCCGACCGAGCTCACCCAGCGGGTGGTGCACGTGCGGGTCAAGCATCCCGACGGCACCACGACGACGGTCACCCGCACCCTGTACCGGACCCACGAGGGCTACGTCCTCGACGCGCCCGACGTGCTGATGCCGTGGTCGCACGCCAGCGTGTTCGCGCTGCGCGACGCCAACGCCGAGCACCTGCGCACCGTCGACACGTTCTTCCAGATGGCCAAGGCGCACGACGTCGGGTCCTTGCTGCGCGCGCAGGACCGCGGCGCCGGGATGCCCTGGGTGAACACCATCGCGGCCGACCGCGACGGGCACGCCCTGTACGCCGACCACTCGGTCGTGCCGAACGTGCCCGACGACCTGGTGCAGCAGTGCAGCACCCCGACCGGCGTGGTGCTCGAGCAGCTGGCCGGGCTTCCGGCGCTCGACGGCACCCGGGCGCGCAGCGGCTGCGCCTGGCGCACCGACGCCGACGCGGAGCGGCCCGGCATCTTCGGGCCGTCCCACCTGCCGAGGGAGGTCCGCCGCGACTGGGTGGCGAACGCCAACGACAGCTACTGGCTGCCGAACCCGAAGCAGCCGCTCGAGGGCTACCCGGGCATCATCGGCTGCGAGCGGTGCGAGCGCACGCTGCGCACCCGCATGGTCTACCGCTACGTCCTCGACCGGCTCGCCGGCACCGACGGGCTGGCCGCCCACCACCGGGTCAGTCCCACCACGCTGGCCGCGACCGAGCACCAGAACCGCGTGTACGGCGCCGAGGTGGCCCGGGCCGGCGGCGACCTCGACACCGTCTGCCGGCTCGCGAACGGCGGCAGCGCCTGCGACGTGCTGCACGGCTGGGACGGGCACTCCGACATCGACAGCCGCGGCACGCACGTGTTCCAGGAGTTCTGGAAGCGGGCCCAGAACGTCCCGGGGCTCTGGCAGGTGCCGTTCGACGCGGCCGACCCGGTGAACACCCCGCGCGACCTGAACCAGGCCAACCCGCTGGTGGTGAAGGCGATGCGCGACGCGCTCGACTACCTGCACGGCCGGGGGATCGCCGACGACGCCCGCTGGGGCACGCTCCAGGTCGCCGGCGACGATGGCGCGCCGCCGATCCCGATCGGGGGAGGCGAGGGCTTCGCCGGCAACGTCAACGCGGTCTCCAGCCGCGACCCGGCGGCGAACCCCGACCGGCCCTACGCGGTGAGCTACGGCTCGTCGCACATCCAGGCGGTCGCGTTCCTGCCCGACCGACGGCTGGTGGCGCGCACGATCCTCACCTACTCCGAGTCGATGGACCGCACCGCGGCGACGTCGTCGGACCAGACCCGGCTGTTCAGCCAGGAGCGGTGGGTGCGGTTCCCGTGGACGCCCGCGCAGGTCAGGCGCGACGCGGTGCGCACCTACGTGGTCAGTGGTCGCTGAGGTCCGGCGTACGGCGGCGGGTCAGCCGAGCTGGCCGCGCAGCTGGCTGAGCACCCGGGACAGGATCCGGGAGATCTGCATCTGGGTGACCCCGATCTCCTCAGCGATCTGGGCCTGCGTCTGCTGCTTGAAGAAGCGCAGGTAGAGCACCTCGCGCTCCCGCTCGGGCAGCGCGCGGACGGCGGGGGCGAGCATGATGCGGGCCTCGGCCTCGCTCATGCCGCGGTCGTCGCTGGGCAGCAGGTCGCCGAGCACCGCGTGCCCCTCGGCGCCGACCGGGATGTCCAGCGACGTCGGCGTGAAGCAGCCGTCGGCCGAGAGCGCCTCGAGCACGGTCTCCTCGGTGACCCCGAGGTGCGCGGCCACCTCGCCGACCTTGGGGGAGCGGCCCAGCTGGTGGGTCAGCTCGGTCTCGGCGCGGCTGACGTCACCCTGCAGCTTCTGGATCGGCCGCGGCGGCCGGACCATCCATCCGAAGTCGCGGAACTGCCGCTTCACCTCGCCCTTCATGGTGACCACGGCGTAGGAGAGGAACTCCACGCCGAGGCTGGGGTCGAAGTTCCGTGCGGCCTTGAGCAGCGCCATCGCCGCGGCCTGGGTCAGGTCGGCCTCGTCGATGCCGCGGCCGCGGTACCGGAGGGCGATCGCGCGGGCGAGCCCCATGTGCAGCACGACCACCTCGTCCTGCAGCCGCTTGCGCTCCACCGGGTCGGTCTCCCGGGCCGCCTGCTGCAGCAGACGGGAGCTGACCGCCGAGCGGTTCTGCGGGGTGACCTCGTCGAGCGGGACGTCGGCCTCGGGGGCCGTGCGCTGGGCTGCGAGGGCGCGGTCAGTCATCACGAGGTCGCTCATCAGGGGGGAGCTCCACATCTCTGTTCAGGCGGCGGCCGGCAGGGCTAACCGGACCCGTTCCTACTGGTGACCCGAGATGGTGACGACTTGCTTACCCGGGCCCGCGGGGGCGAACCCTGTGTCTAGACCGCGGAGTCTCGGCTCAGCGGGTGCGGGTGAACGACCGGTGCGTCATGCCCTGGCCGCGCTCGCGGTTCACCGCGGCCAGCGCCTCCAGGTCCGCCTGGTCCGGCTGCCACAGCCCCGCCGCCACGTTGGCGCGGACCTGCTCGGGACGGGTGGCGCCGGCGATCACGCCGCCGACCGCGGGCTGCGCGGCGAGGCCGCCGATCGCCAGCCGCAGGATGTCGACGCCGCGCTCCGCGGCGAACGCGTGCAGCGCCTCGACCCGGTCCCAGTCGGCGTTCGCGAGCCGGTGCGCCTGGTTCTCGGCGGCGAGCCGGCTGCCCGCGGGCGCGTCCTCGCCGCGGTGGTACTTGCCGGTGAGCAGCCCGTAGGCCAGCGGGAAGTAGGCGATCAGGCTCATCCCGACCCGCTGCAGCGCCGGAACCAGCTCCTCCTCGGCGGCGCGGTTGTAGAGGGAGTACTCGTTCTGCGCCGACACGAACCCGCGCAGGCCCGCGGCCCGCGCCGTCCAGTGCGCCTCGACGACCTCCCAGGCCGCGAAGTTCGAGCAGCCGACGTACCGGACCTTGCCCTCGTCGACGAGCTCGGTGAGCGCCTCGAGGGTCTCCTGGACCGGGGTGACGAGGTCGGGCTGGTGCAGCTGGTAGAGGTCGATGTACGACGTGCCGAGCCGGCGCAGGCTGGCCTCGACCGCCTTGCGCACGTACCGGCGCGAGGCCCGGGCGCCCCAGTCGGGACCGTTCGCCCCGCCCATGTCCATGCCGAACTTGGTGGCCACCACGACGTCCTCACGGTGCGCGCCGAGCGCCTTGCCGAGCAGCTCCTCGCTCGCGCCGCGACCGTACGTGTCGGAGGTGTCGAAGAGGGTGACGCCCTCGTCGAGCGCCGCCGCCACCACCGCGCGCGCCTGCTCGGCGTCGATGCGGCTGCCGAAGGCGTTGGTGCCCAGCCCGACGGTGGACACCATCAGGCCGCTGCGGCCGAGGGGGCGGTAGGTCATCTCGCTCACCCGCCCGACGCTAGCCCGGTCACCGCGACGACCCGACATCGGTGCTGTTTCAGTGACCCCTGGGTCACTGAAAGGCATCCGATATCGGGTCGCCAGCGTGGTGCGGGGTGCGGGCTCAGCTCACCTCGAGCTGCACGATCACCTGTTCGAGGGCGTGGTCCTCGACGTCCACGATGCCGGGCTTGTCGATGGTGAGCTTCTTGGTGCTCGTGCCCTTCGTGAACTCGATCTCCTGCTCGGGGGTCGAGTGCACGTGGATCTCCCCGTCGACGTCCGCGTCGATGTGCAGCGTGATCGGCTCGCCGACCGACGCCTTGACGCGGTCGCCGTTCGGGCTGACCTTGCCGTCCTTGATGGTGATGTCCACCGACGTGGCGCTCGACCCGCCGGCGCTGCCGCCGGAGTCGTCGCCGCCGCAGGCGGTCAGGGACAGGGCCGCGAGCAGCAGAGCCGCCACGGCCAGGAGTGTCTTGCGCATGTTCTTCCTCGGGTCTCGGTTCGGTGCGGTCAGACCGGCACCGGCGGCCCCCGACGCGAGAGCGAGGTGGCGATCATCAGCACCCGCGGGCGCAGCGCGGTCTCTTCCGGCGGCACCGCCTCCGCGGCCGCGGGTACGTCGGGCAGCGCCGGCCGGGCCGGGAGGGCGGCGCGACCGGTCCACAGCACCAGCTCCCAGACCGCGCGCTCGCCGACGGCCAGCCACAGCCCGACCGCCG
>JABFXA010000437.1 GCA_013361955.1 Nocardioidaceae bacterium | reverse complement strand
GCCGTCGGCCCCGGTCCCCCGGTCGGCACCCCGCGCCGGGCGCCGGCGGCCGCGTCGGTGGTGGTGCGTCCGGGCGACTCGCTGTGGGCGATCGCCGCCCGGCACCTGCCGCCCTCGGCCTCGGTGGCCGACACGGCACGGGCCGTGCACCGGCTCTACGCCGCCAACGCCGACCGCATCGGGCCCGACCCCGACCTGGTCCGGCCCGGCACCCCCCTCGTGCTTCCCCACCTCGACCCGCAACGGAAGGACCCGTCATGACCGCCACCCCGCACTCGCTCCGCCGGCCACCCGCACCGACCGGCCACCTTGCGACGGTGACCCGGCTGGGGCCGCCCGGCGGGCTGCCGGAGGTGGTCCCGGTGGCGACCGTCCAGGGCACGCTCGCGCTCGATCTGGACGGGCTGCCGCCCGCACCGGCCGCCCCCGAGCTGCGGGTGGTCCGCGACGACGAGCCGCCCGGCTACCACGAGGTGCGGGCCTGGGCGGCCCGGGTCTCGCAGGCGGCGGTCGAGTTCGTCGGCGGCGACCGTCCGGTGGCCCAGCTGCTGCGGTGGACCAACGCCCGCGTCTACCAGGACCTCGACCGTCGGGTCCGGATCCTGGCCCGCACCGCCCGCGCACCGCAGCGGCGGCGCACGATCCGACCGCAGGTGCGCAGCGTGCACGTGTTCCAGCCCCGGCCGGACTGCGCCGAGGTGAGCGTGCACGTGCGGCACGGCCACCGGTCCCGTGCGCTGGCCGCGCGGCTGGAGCTGCGCCGCGGCCGCTGGACCTGCGTCGCGCTTCAGCTCGGCTGAGCGGTCGTCACCCGCAGCGAGACGCCGGGCGAGAGCCGGTAGGGCTGGCTCTCCACGACGCCGCCGACCACCCGCCGCAGCCTCGACACCTCGGCCCGCACGGCGACCAGGTGCTCGGAGTCGCCGTGCAGCGCCTGGCTGAGCGCGGCGGCGGACATCCCGGTCGGGCCGGCGCCGTGCAGCAGCCGGAGGATCTCCGCGTGGCGCGCCGAGAGCGCCGTACGCCAGCCCTCGCGAGCACCGGACACCACCAGCGTCGGCGTCCCGGTGAGGTCCAGGTGCATCTCGATCCGCGCCGACGGGCCGGTGGGCCGCACCAGCCACCCGTGCGGCACCGGTTCGGGCAGGCACAGCCCCAGCCCGGGGACGGTCAGCGGCCGCTGCTCCTGGGGTACGGCGATCCGTGGCTGCACCGCGACCCCGGACGTGTGCGCCACCCAGCCGTGGTCGTCGACGAGCAGCAGGGGGCCGTCCACCGCGGCCAGTAGCGGGGCGGCCTCGGCGCGGAGGCGCTCCAGGCGCAGCTCGTGGCGGCGCCACAGCTGGGTCTCGGCGAGCCGCACCGCGGTCTCGACGAGCGCGATGATCGCCGGGTGCAGCGACATCGCCGGGCCGCTGACGTCGACGATCCCGAGCAGCTCACCGGTGCGCGGGTCGTGCACCGGGGCGGCGGTGCAGTACCAGGGGTGCTGGCCGGCCTCGAAGTGCTCGGCCGAGAACAGCTGCACCGGGCTCGCCTCGGCCAGCGCGGTGCCGATCGCGTTGGTGCCGACCAGCTCCTCGGTCCACTCGGCGCCCTCCTCGAACCCGAGCACGTCCGCGCGAAGCCGCACCCGTGAGGCGCCCTCGCGCCACAGGATGATGCCGTCGGCATCGGTGACCACCATCAGGAACTGGGAGGCGTCCGCGACCGAGCAGATGGTCTGCCGCAGGTCGTCGATGACCAGCGACAGCGGCGAGGCCCGGCGGCGGGCGAGCACGTCGGCGAACGGCAGTGGGTCGCGGGGGTTCTGCGCGTCCGGGTCGAGGCCCACGTCGAGCACCCGCGACCAGGAGCGGGCCACCAGCGGGCGCGGCTGCAGCCCGGAGCGGCCGCCGCCGATCACCGCGTCGTGCATCCGCACCAGCTCGCGGGCGTAGGACGGCAGGTCGGTGCCGGGCCGGATCGCGCTGTAGTCGGCGGTCACGTCGCGAGCCTAGGCAGCACCGGGCCGCCCCGGCACCCCCCGAACGACCCGTCTTTGCAACCCGCTGCAACCCTTGCCGACCGGGTCGCCCCCGTTGTGCGGTGGGTCACACGCCGTCCCGGCGCGCGAGAGAGGACGCCCATGACCACCACCGCCGAACCCGCCACCACCTCCCCGGCCCAGACCCGGGTCGACACCTGGCTCGCCGACTTCGAGGAGGCGCTCACCGCGGGCGACGTCGACCGTGCGGCCGCCCTGTTCGCGCCGGAGTGCTACTGGCGCGACCTGGTCGCGTTCACCTGGAACATCAAGACCGTGGAGGGCCGGGCCGGCGTCGCCGACCTGCTGCGGAGCACCCTCGAGCACACCGCGCCGTCCGGCTGGCACACCACGGAGCCGGCGGACGAGGCGGACGGGGTGACCACCGCCTGGATCGCCTTCGAGACCGCGGTCGGCCGGGCCAACGGGCTGCTCCGGCTCACCGACGCCGGGGCGTTCACGCTGCTGACCGCGCTCTACGAGCTCAAGGGGCACGAGGAGCCGCGCGGCACGCACCGGCCGATGGGCGCGGAGCACGGCGCGAACAAGGAGCGGCAGACCTGGAAGGAGCGCCGCCAGGCGGAGGCGGAGAGCCTCGGCAGCACCACCCAGCCGTACGTGCTGGTGGTCGGCGGCGGCCAGGGCGGCATCGCGCTCGGCTCCCGGCTGCGCCAGCTCGGGGTGCCCGCCCTGGTGGTGGACAAGCATCCACGTCCCGGCGACCAGTGGCGCAACCGCTACAAGTCGCTGTGCCTGCACGACCCAGTCTGGTACGACCACCTGCCGTACCTGAAGTTCCCGGACAACTGGCCGGTGTTCTCCCCCAAGGACAAGATCGGCGACTGGCTGGAGTCCTACACGCGGGTGATGGAGGTGCCGTACTGGTCGAGCACCACCGCGACCAGCGCGACCTGGTCGGAGGAGAACCAGGAGTGGACCGTCGAGGTCGAGCGCGAGGGCACCCCGCTGACGCTGCGCCCGAAGCAGCTGGTCTTCGCCACCGGCATGTCCGGCAAGCCCCGGCTGCCCGAGGTCGCCGGCCTCGACGTGTTCAAGGGCGACGTGCACCACTCCTCCGCGCACCCCGGCCCGGACGCGTACCGCGGCAAGAAGGCGGTCGTGATCGGCAGCAACAACTCCAGCTTCGACATCTGCGGGGCGCTCTGGGAGAACGACGCCGACGTGACCATGGTGCAGCGGTCCAGCACGCACATCGTCAAGAGCGACACCCTGATGGACATCGGGCTGGGCGACCTGTACTCCGAGCGGGCGCTGGCTGCCGGGGTCACCACCGAGAAGGCGGACATGATCTTCGCCTCGCTCCCCTACCGGATCCTGCACACCTTCCAGATCCCGGCGTACGAGGCGATGGCCGAGCGGGACGCGGACTTCTACCAGCGGCTGGAGAAGGCCGGCTTCTGGCACGACTGGGGCGACGACGGCTCCGGCCTGTTCATGAAGTACCTGCGTCGTGGCTCCGGCTACTACATCGACGTGGGCTCCGCCGACCTGGTGGCGAACGGCGACGTGAAGCTCGTGCACGGCCAGATCGACCACCTCACCGAGGACGCCGCGGTGCTCCAGGACGGGACGGAGCTGCCCGCCGACGTCGTGGTCTTCGCCACCGGCTACAACTCGATGAACGGCTGGGTGGCCGACCTGATCGACCAGGACACCGCGAACCGCCTCGGCAAGGTGTGGGGGCTCGGCTCCGACACCACCAAGGACCCCGGTCCCTGGGAGGGCGAGCAGCGGAACATGTGGAAGCCGACGCAGGTGCCGAACCTGTGGATGCACGGCGGCAACCTGCACCAGTCGCGGCACTACTCGCTGTACCTCGCGCTGCAGCTCAAGGCCCGGCTCGAAGGCATCGACACCCCGGTGTACGGGCTGCAGGAGGTGCACCACACGTCATGATCGAGAACCCCTTCTACACGCCCGAGGTCCAGGGCGCCTACGAGCTGCACGGCATCGGCGACTTAGAGCTCGAGGAGGGCGGCACGATCCCCGACCTCCGGCTCGCGGTGGCGACGTACGGGACCCTCAACGAGGCCAAGGACAACGCGATCCTGATCCCGACCTGGTTCTCCGGCACGCACCAGACCTGGGAGCTGGTCTACATCGGCGAGGGCCGCGCCCTCGACCCGTCGCAGTACTTCATCGTCGTGGTCAACCAGATCGGCAACGGCCTGTCCACCTCGCCGCACAACACCGACGGCCCGGTCGCGATGTCGAAGTTCCCGAAGGTGCGCGTCGGCGACGACGTGCGCGCGCAGGAGAAGCTGCTCCGCGAGGTGTTCGGCATCGAGACGCTGTTCGCCGTGCTCGGCGGCTCGATGGGCGCGCAGCAGACCTGGGAGTGGGCGGTGCGGTTCCCCGGCAAGGTCCGCCGAGCGGCCC
Source organism: Nocardioidaceae bacterium (assembly GCA_013361955.1). Taxonomy (GTDB): domain Bacteria; phylum Actinomycetota; class Actinomycetes; order Propionibacteriales; family Nocardioidaceae; genus Nocardioides_B. The sequence continues at coordinate 7,619 of JABFXA010000437.1, read as the reverse complement.
CGATCGCCGGCACCGCGCAGAACACGCCGCACGACTTCCTGTTCACCCAGGCGCTGCTCGACGCGATCACCTCCGACCCGGGCTGGAACGGCGGCGAGTACGCCGCGAACACGGAGGTCGACGCGGGGCTGCGGCGGCACGCCGGGATCTGGGCGGTCGTCGGGCTGTCCACGGAGTTCTGGAAGACGGAGTTCTGGCGCGGCATCGAGGTGCCGGACTACCGGTTCACCTCGATGGAGGACTTCCAGACCAACTTCATCGAGGCCGTGTTCGCGGCGATGGACCCGAACGCGCTGCTGTCGATGGGCTGGAAGTGGCAGCGCGGTGACGTCGCCCGCAACACCGACGGCGACCTGGCGAAGGCGCTCGGCCGGATCACCGCGAAGACGTTCGTGATGCCGATCGACGAGGACATGTTCTTCCCGCCGCGCGACTGCGCCGCCGAGCAGGCCCTGACGCCCGGCTCCGAGCTCCGCGTGCTGCACACGGTCGCCGGCCACTTCGGGCTGTTCGGCTTCGAGCAGACCTACCTCGACGAGCTCGACAGCCACCTCAAGGAGCTGTTCGCCGCCGACGTGTAGCCGCCGACTTGTCAGGCGCTCAGGTCGCCCGGGCGCCCGCAGCGCCTGACAACTCGGCGGTCAGCCGTTCACCCGGGTGGTGAGGCCGGTCGGACCCCCGGGCGCGCCGTGGCACTTCTTGTACTTCTTGCCCGAGCCGCAGGGGCACTCGGCGTTGCGGCTGGTGCCGGCGTACGGGTCGCCGTCGAGCGCGGTGGCGGTCTGCGGCGAGCCGCTGAGCTCCGTGCTGCCGTCCTCGGAGGGGGCGGAGTACGAGAGGTTCTGCGGCTGCTTCGGGGACTGCAGACCGGGGGCGTTCAGCTGCGGGTGCCCGTTGGACGTCGCGGCGGCCTGGGCCAGCGCCGGGCCGACCTCGACCTCCTCCTGCGGCTCCTCCTCGACCTGCACCTCGAGGTTGAACAGGTAGCCGACGGACTCCTCCTTGATGCCGTCCATCATCGCGCTGAACATGTCGAAGCCCTCGCGCTGGTACTCCACGAGCGGGTCGCGCTGGGAGTACGCCCGCAGGCCGATGCCCTCGCGCAGGTAGTCCATCTCGTAGAGGTGCTCGCGCCACTTGCGGTCGAGCACCGAGAGCACGACGCGGCGCTCGAGCTCGCGCATCACCTCGGCGCCGAACTCCGCCTCGCGCCGGTCGTACGCCGCCTGGGCGTCCGCCTTGATGTCCTCGACGAGGCTCTCGCGGGTCAGCCCGTCGCGGCCGCCGGCCTCCTCCTCGACCTTCGCGAGCTCCAGGGAGACCGGGTACAGCTGCCGCAGCGCCTGCCACAGCTGGTCGAGGTCCCACTCCTCCGGGAAGCCGTCGGTCGCCGCGGTGACGTAGCCCTCGACGACGTCGTCGACCATCTCGCGCACCTGCTCGTGCAGGTCGGCCCCCTCGAGCACCGCGCGGCGCTCGCCGTAGATGACCTCGCGCTGGCGGTTCATCACGTCGTCGTACTTGAGGACGTTCTTGCGGGAGTCGAAGTTCTGCGCCTCGACCTGCGACTGCGCGGAGGCGATCGCGTTGGTGACCCGCTTGTTCTCGATCGGGACGTCGTCGGGCACCTTGAGCGTGGTCAGCACCCAGTCCACCCAGTCGGACTTGAACAGCCGCATCAGCTCGTCCTCGAGCGAGAGGTAGAACCGCGACTCGCCCGGGTCGCCCTGGCGGCCGGAACGACCGCGCAGCTGGTTGTCGATGCGCCGGGACTCGTGGCGCTCCGTGCCGATCACGTAGAGGCCGCCGGCCTCCTTGACCTCGTCGTGCTCCGCCTCGACCTGGTGCTTGATCCGGTCGACGGTCTGCGGCCAGGCGGCTTCGTACTCCTCGCTGTTCTCCAGCGGGTCGAGGCCCTGGTTGCGCAGCTCCTGGTCGGCGAGGAACTCCACCGATCCGCCCAGCATGATGTCGGTGCCGCGGCCGGCCATGTTGGTGGCCACCGTGACCGCGCCCTTGTGGCCGGCGAGCGCGACGATCTTCGCCTCGCTGGCGTGCTGCTTGGCGTTCAGCACGGTGTGCGGGATGCCGCGCCGCTTCATCAGGCCGGCGAGCAGCTCGGACTTCTCGACCGACACCGTGCCGACCAGCACCGGCTGGCCCTTCTCGACCCGCTCGGCGATGTCGTCGACGACCGCGAGGTACTTCGCCTCCTCGGTGCGGTAGACGAGGTCCGGCTGGTCCGCGCGCGCCATCGGCTTGTTGGTCGGGATCGGCACCACGCCGAGCTTGTAGATCTTGTCGAACTCCGACGCCTCGGTCATCGCCGTACCGGTCATGCCGGCGAGCTTCTTGTAGAGGCGGAAGTAGTTCTGCAGGGTCACGGTGGCGAGGGTCTGGTACTCCTCGCGGATGGTGACGCTCTCCTTGGCCTCGATGGCCTGGTGCAGGCCCTCGTTGTAGCGGCGACCCGAGAGCATCCGGCCGGTGTGCTCGTCGACGATCAGCACCTCGCCGTTGAGGACGACGTACTCCTTGTCCTTGCGGAACAGCTCCTTGGCCTTGATCGCGTTGTTCATGAACGAGATCAGCGGGGTGTTCACCGAGTCGTAGAGGTTGTCGATGCCGAGGTAGTCCTCGACCTTCGTGATGCCCGGCTCGAGGACCGAGATGGTGCGCTTCTTCTCGTCGACCTCGTAGTCGACGTCCTTGGTCATCCCGGCGGCGATGCCGGCGAACTCGGAGTACCAGCGCACCTCGTCCTGGGTCGGCCCGGAGATGATCAGCGGGGTGCGGGCCTCGTCGATGAGGATCGAGTCGACCTCGTCGACGATGGCGAAGTGGTGGCCGCGCTGCACGCACTCCTCGATGGAGTTGGCCATGTTGTCGCGCAGGTAGTCGAAGCCGAGCTCGTTGTTGGTGCCGTAGGTGATGTCCGCGGCGTACGCCCGGCGCCGCTCGTCGGGGGACATCTCGGGCAGGATCACGTCGGTCGACAGGCCGAGGAAGTGGTGCACGCGGCCCATCCACTCCGCGTGGTACTTCGCCAGGTAGTCGTTGACGGTGACGATGTGCACGCCCTTGCCCTCGAGGGCGTTGAGGTACGAAGGCAGGGTCGCGACCAGGGTCTTGCCCTCACCGGTCTTCATCTCGGCGATGTTGCCGAGGTGCAGCGCCGCGCCGCCCATGATCTGCACGTCGTAGTGCCGCTGGCCGAGCACCCGCTTGGCCGCCTCGCGGACGGTGGCGAACGCCTCCGGCATCAGCTCGTCGAGCGTCTCCCCGTCGGCGAGCCGCTTCTTGAACTCGGCGGTCTGCCCCTGGAGCTCCTCGTCGGACATCGCGACGAAGTCCTCCTCGATGGCGTTCACCGCGCGGGCGACGGCCTCGAGCTGCCGGAGGATCTTGCCCTCTCCGATGCGGAGGATCTTGTCGATGATGGCAGGCACGTGCGTCGGCTCCTGTGGTGAGGTTCCCTGTCGCGGGCGGTCTTCGCCGGGCGCGCCCTGCGCGGCCCACGAGTCGTACAACGGGCGTGCGACGGTGCGCGTTCCACCCGCCATCGTAACGGGCCACCGAACCGTCCGAGGCAACCGCCGGATCCGGGCGTTCCCGACATTCACGCCGACTCCGGCCGGCGTGGAGGGGTGGCCGGCTCAGCGGCACCCGTGCCGGCGCTGCCAGCGGTGCACGGCGGCGGCCGGCGACCGGTCCCCGCCGCGCTGCCAGCTCCGCAGGAACGGGTACGGCGCGACCACGCCGCGGCGTACCTGCCAGTCGCCGGTGCCGCGGCACACCGCGGAGATGCCGAAGTGCAGGTGGCAGGCGATGCCGGCGGCGTCGCCGCTGTCGCCGACGTGGCCGAGCAGCCGACCGGCCTCGACGACGCTGCCGCGGTGCAGTCCCGGGACCAGCGAGCGCAGGTGGCTGCCGTAGTAGCGGACGCCGTCGCGGCCGCGGAGCGAGAACGACAGGCCGCCGCGGTCCTCGCCCCGGTCGGTGCCGGCGTCCCACCGGTCGACGCGGCGCAGCTCGAGCAGGGTGCCGTCGACCGGGGAGACCACCCGGCTGCCGCACCGGGCGAAGATGTCGGCGGCCGGATAGTCGTGGTGGTACGGGCCGTAGTCGACGTGCCCCTGCACCGGGAACTCCGGCGGGGACGGCGGCGCGGCGGCAGGCCCGACCACCGGCTGGACCGCGAGCACCCAGCCGAACAGCAGACCCCACAGCCCGTCAGCCGCCATCGAGCTGCTTCACGGCCAGGGTGAGCTCGGCGGACAGGTCGCCGCGCGGGGCGACGTCGACCCCGGACAGCCCCAGCCAGCCCGCGAGGTCGGCGAGCTCCTCGGCGAGCTCGGTCGCGGTCTCGTCCGGCGCGCCCGGCTCGGCGTACGCGCCCAGGACGCGGAGCACCCCGTCGCGCCGGTCGGACTTGAGGTCGACGCGACCGACGATCCGGTCGCCGAGGAGGAACGGCAGCACGTAGTAGCCGTGCACCCGCTTCGGCTCCGGCACGTAGATCTCGATGCGGTAGTGGAAGTCGAACAGCTGCTCCGTGCGCTCGCGCTCCCACACCACCGGGTCGAACGGGGACAGCAGCGCACGGGCGTCGACCCGCCGGGGCATCGTCGCGTCGCGGTGCAGGTACGCCGGCTTGCCCCAGCCGTCGATCCGCACCGGCAGCAGCTCGCCGGCCTCGACGAGCTCGTCGATCGCGACCTTCGCGGACGCGACCCCCGCCCCCGGCTGCTGGCGGAGCCGGTAGTAGTCGGCCAGGCACCGCGCGGTGGCGACCCCCTCGGACATCGCGGCCCGGCGGACCAGCTCGCGGTAGGCGTCCTCCGCCGTCGGCGTCGGCGCCGCGAGCACCTCGCGCGGCAGCACCCGCTCGGGCAGGTCGTAGAGCCGTTCGAACTGCGACGTGCGGCCGGAGACGGTGAGGTCGCCGGCGAGGAAGAGGTACTCCAGCGCCTGCTTGGTCTCCGACCAGTTCCAGCCCCAGTGCTCCTTGACCCGGGGCAGCCCGTCGTCGAGCTCGCGGGACGTCGACGGGCCCCGCTCGCGGATCTCCTCGATCAGCGAGGCGACCAGCTCCTGCCGCTCCGGCAGCCCCATCCAGGCGTGCCCCTCCGCCTTGTAGCGCGCCATCCGGTGCCGCATCTGCGGCCACAGCTCGACCGGCATGAACGCCGCGACGTGCGCCCAGTACTCCACGATCCGGCGCGGCCGCCGCTCCGCGGCGCGCCGCAGCAGCTCGGTGTCGTAGGGCCCCATCCGGGAGAACAGCGGCATGTAGTGCGCCCGCTGCAGCACGTTGACCGAGTCGATCTGCAGCACGCCCGTGCGCGCCAGGGTGCGGGAGAAGGTGCGCATCGTCGGCACCGTGTGCCGCGGGTCGCGGAACCCCTGGGCGGCCAGCGCGATCCGCCGCGCCTGCGGCTTGGAGAGGGTCGGGACCTTCGCGGTCATGGCCAGATCATGCCCAATGCCTCCGACAGTACTAATGGCGCTCGCTTCGCACTGTTGGCGCTCGCTCCGATCGCGCGTGTCCGCCGCCCGGAGGATCCTGTCTGGACTGACGGAGCGAGCAGCCGGAGGAGAGCAGCGGGGGAGGCTGCGGGCGCAGGAGGGAAGACAGGATCTTCAGGCGGCGGACACAGCGAGGCGGAGCCGGGCCAATGTCACGGAATGTCGAGCAGCTTCTCGCGCACGGCGTACATGACGGCCTCCATGCGGGAGTGCAGCTGGAGCTTCTCCAGGATGTTGCGGACGTGGTTCTTGACGGTGTTCTCGCTGATGAACAGCCGCTTGGCGATCTCGCGGTTGTTGAGGCCCTGCGCTACCAGCTTGAGCACCTCGAGCTCGCGGTCGGTGAGCCGCGGGCTGGGCACCTGGGTGCGGTCGGTGCGGGACATCTGCTTGAACTCGTCGAGCAGCTTGATCGCCATCGACGGGCTGATCAGCGACTGGCCGTCGGCGACCACGCGGATCGCCTGGGCGACCTCGTCGATGGAGGAGTCCTTGAGGAGGTAGCCGGAGGCGCCGTTCTTGACCGCGTCGTAGAGGTCGGCCTCCTCGTCGGACACCGTGAGCATGATGATCCGGGCGGTCGGCGCGACGTCCTTGATCGCGACGCAGGCCTCGATGCCGGAGCGCTTGGGCATCCGGACGTCCATCAGGATGACGTCGGGTACGGCGGACGCCGCGAGCTCCGTCGCGGCCACGCCGTCACCGGCCTCCCCGACGACCTCGATGTCCTCCTCGACCCCGAGCAGCATCGTCAGGCCGCGCCGGAAGAGCTCCTGGTCGTCGACGACGGCCACGCGGATCGGCTCGCCGCCCGCGTTCGGTCGCTGCTCCTGATCTGCCACGGGATGCATCATGGCACGATCCCCGCTCGGAACGGTCGAGATTGTCCATTCGGGCCGGGCCGGCCCGGGTGCCTCATCGGTACCAACGGTTCCCCGTCAGGTCAGGTCGAGGGTGATCACGCCGTAGTCGTAGCCGCGGCGGCGGTAGACGACAGCCGGCTTCTCGGTCTCCTTGTCGACGTACAGGAAGAAGTCGTGGCCGACCAGCTCCATCTCGTAGAGCGCCTGGTCGAGCGTCATCGGGGCCGCCTTGTGCGCCTTCTCGCGCACCACGAGCGGGCCGTCCCCGAGGACGGTGATCGGACCGACGTGCTGGCTGGTCACCTCGGTGCCCTCGGTCGTCGGGGCGGTCCCGTTGGGGCTGGGCTCGACGCCGGCGAGCGCCCGGCCCACCGAGGTCGGGGTGTGCCGGCCTCGGTGCACGCGCCGCCGGTCGGCGGCCCGGCGCATCTGGCCGGCCATCTTGTCGAGGGCCTGGTCGAGGGCGGACATCTTGTCCTCGGCGGCCGCCTCGGCCCGGACCACCGGGCCCTTCGAGAACGCGGTGAGCTGCACGCGGACGGCGCGGTCGGCCTGGCGCGGGTTGCGCTCCTTGTCGACCTCGACCTCGACGCGGATGACGCGATGGTCGTGCTTCTCCAATCGGGCGAGCTTCTCCTCGACGTGACTGCGGAACCTGTCCGTCAGCTCGCAGTGCCGGCTGTTGAGCACGATGTCCATCGACAACCTCCGCTATGAGTCGGTGACTGTTCTGTGACGAGAGAACTGGTGCGTGAAGGAAGGTTGGAGCCCGTCCGGCCGACCTGGTCTTCGACCCCACAATCGCCTGCTGAGGCTTTCGCAGCTTGGCTGCCACTACCGGCCTTCTCCCCCGGGCATGCCGTATCCGACGGCAGGCGGGAGGCAGGACTTACCACTAAGCCGCACCGTGATCGGCGTCCGCGGGACAGCATCCACGAGGGGTGCTGGCTCCGGTGCGCCTTACGTGGACCGTTTTGCCTGCGACTGGCATCGGCTTGCCGACCGTGTACCTGGCGGGGGATCCCGCACAGGACTCCGTCGACGCAACCACGGACCCGGACGGACTCCATACACAGACGTTAGTTGTCCGTGCCCGATCGCGGTAGTCACCCCCGGGATTTGACCGAACGGCGCCGGGTGGCGGCCACCACGGCGAGCGCGTGCACGTCGACGCCGGCCTCCTCGAGCGCGCGCTGCGCCTCGCGGAGGGTCGCCCCGGTGGTCAGC
>JABFXA010000321.1 GCA_013361955.1 Nocardioidaceae bacterium | reverse complement strand
GCGGGCGATCACCTTGTCCGCGCCGGCGGAGGTGGCGACCTTGACGATGGACGGGTCGACGGCGCCGTTCACGGGCCAGGCGAAGTCCGTGGTCGGTACGACATGGAGCACCGACTCGACGGTGTCCGAGGCGACGTCGGTGGCCTCCTTGAGATGGCTCAGGGAGCCGGTGACGTTCGTGCCGTTGTGCGCCAGGGAGGCCAGGTCCGGGTCGGCGAAGGGCAGGGCGACGACTTCCTTGTCCTGCACCGCGTCCTGGAGCTCGGACAGCCACCGGTTCGCGGCTCCCTGATGGGTGCCGGCCGTGGTCGTGTCTCCCTCGCCCTGAACGCGGTAGCTCTCCGTCATCGCGCTCACGGAGGCCAGCAGGTCGGGGTCGATCACCCAGGTGACGTCGAGATCCTTGCCGAGCGACAGCAGCTGCTGGAGGCGCCCGCCCGGGGAGATCTCCTTGGCGAGGTCGTCGTCACGGAAGACCGGCGTCTGGGACTCGTCGGATCCCGTCTGCGCCGTCATGTGGGACGTGGAGACGAGCGGCCACAGAACCGTCGTCTTCGTCTTCGTGTCGGCGCCGTCCGGCTGCCAGGGCAGGAACGTCCGCTCGATGCCGAGCACGTGGTCCCATGCCTGCGAGGACGTCTCGCCGGACAGGGAGACGGCGAACTGGTACACGCCCTCGCCGCCGAGGTCGAGCTTGTCGACCGGCACCGAGATGCTGAAGTTCTGGGCGACGCCCGGAGTGAGCTTCGCGAACTCCTTGACGTACTTCCCGCCGACCGGGGAGCCGTCGAGCCCCTGCTGGTAGTCGGTGCGTCCGGCGACCGCGTCGATGGCCGAGCGGGTGTTCAGGGCGCCTCCGAGACGCAGGTCCACCTGCGCGTCGGTGACGGTCTCCTTGCCCTTGTTGGTCACCGTGCCGGACACGGTGATGGTGTCGTCCTCGCCGGGCACGGTCGGAGTGAGCGAGTCCACAGCGACATCGACGGTTTCCGAGCCGGAAGCGGCCTTCAGGGAGTCCTGTCCGGCGGCGTGCGAGGGCGCCGCGGCAGGCAGCTGGAGCAGGCCGGCCAGCAGTGGCGCCCCGGCGAACAGTGCTCCGGTGCGCCGCAACCAGCGGCGGGCAGGTGAGGGACTCATCCCCTGGAAGTCTGCCGCCTCGGCCACGCGCTCGCCCGTCCCTCGTCGTCGTCAGTGGTCGTCGGAATGTGCGTCCACGCATGGTAACGATGTGCGCTGAGGGGAAGTGCCGCGGACTGCCCCACAAGATCGGTCCGAGGCGTCGGCCTGTCCCGTATGTGCATTTATAAAGGGCGGGCCGTCACCAAGTCGTAAAGGTTGCGACGGCAGCCCTCGGGATGCATCGGCGGAGGCGTCTGTGCACGCCTCGTGCACGTTTAATGGAGGCGCTCGGGCGTGCCGGGGCCACGTACCCTCTTCTGTTGTGCCGAACGCCAACGAAGACAAGTCCAGTGTCCTGAGTCAGGTGCAGCATCGCGCGGTGAGTGAACTGCTGCGGGTCGCGCCTGTCGCCGACGACCTCGCCCGCCGTTTCAAGGACGCGGGGTTCTCACTCGCCCTCGTCGGCGGATCGGTCCGGGACGCGCTCCTCGGTCGGCTCGGCAACGATCTGGACTTCACGACCGACGCCCGTCCCCAGGACGTGCTGAAGATCGTGCGCCCCTGGGCGGACGCGGTGTGGGAGGTCGGGATCGCCTTCGGCACGGTCGGTGCGCAGAAGGATGGCTACCAGATCGAGGTGACGACCTACCGCTCGGAGGCGTACGACCGGACGTCGCGCAAGCCCGAGGTGTCGTACGGCGACTCGATCGAGGAGGACCTCGTCCGGCGTGACTTCACGGTCAACGCGATGGCGGTCGCCCTGCCGGAGAAGGAGTTCGTCGACCCGCACGGCGGGCTGGAGGACCTCGCGGCGCGCGTCCTGCGGACCCCGGGTACGCCGGAGGCGTCCTTCTCCGACGACCCGCTGCGCATGATGCGTGCGGCGCGCTTCGCGGCCCAGCTCGACTTCGAGGTGGCCCCCGAGGTGGTGACGGCCATGAAGGAGATGAGCGAGCGGATCGAGATCGTCTCGGCGGAGCGGGTGCGGGACGAGCTGAACAAGCTGATCCTCTCCGCCCACCCCCGCAAGGGTCTGACGCTCATGGTCGACACCGGGCTCGCCGAGCGGGTGTTCCCCGAGCTGCCGGCGCTGCGGCTCGAGAGCGACGAGCACCACCGTCACAAGGACGTCTACGAGCACACGCTGATCGTCCTGGAGCAGGCGATGGCGCTGGAGGAGAACGGTCCCGACCTGACTCTCCGGCTGGCTGCCCTGCTGCACGACATCGGCAAGCCGCGCACGCGTCGCTTCGAGGGGGACGGCCGGGTCTCGTTCCACCACCACGAGGTGGTCGGCGCGAAGATGACGAAGAAGCGCATGACGGCGCTCAAGTACTCCAACGAGCTGGTGAAGGACGTCTCACGTCTGGTCGAACTCCACCTGCGCTTCCACGGCTACGGCACCGGTGAGTGGACGGACTCCGCCGTCCGCCGCTACGTCCGCGACGCCGGCCCGCTCCTGGACCGCCTGCACAAGCTGACGCGCTCGGACTGCACGACCCGCAACAAGCGCAAGGCAGCCGCGCTGTCCCGCGCCTACGACGGCCTGGAGGAGCGCATCGCTCAACTCCAGGAGCAGGAGGAGCTCGACTCCATCCGCCCCGACCTCGACGGCAACCAGATCATGGAGATCCTCGGCGTCGGCCCGGGCCCGGTGATCGGCAACGCGTACAAGCACATGCTGGAGCTTCGGCTGGAGCATGGGCCGATGGAGCATGACGCTGCGGTGGCGGCGCTGAAGGAGTGGTGGGCCGCACAGGGCTGAGCTAT
>JABFXA010000226.1 GCA_013361955.1 Nocardioidaceae bacterium | reverse complement strand
GAGCGGACGGTGTACGAGCGCATCCGCACCGGCTCGTCGGACAGCCCGTCGACGACCACGCGGCCGCGCTCGTCACGCGGCAGCGGGCGCGGCACCGAGGGGTCGAGGAAGACCAGCTTGACGTAGGAGTCCGCGAACTCGGACGGCTCGAAGTCGGCGAGCCCGTCGCCGCCGAGGACCACCCTCACCAGGGAGGCGGAGAGCTGCTCGGAGCGGACGACGGTGGCGAGACGCGCGGCGCGGGCACGGCGGGGCTGAGGCACGCCCGAACCCTAACCACCGGTCCAAACCCCTCCGGCGGTGCCACAATCGCCCGGGTGACGAGGGAGAGAGCGTGGCCACGCCCCGACGACGACCACGCTCGCGTCGCGGCGCTGCACGAGCTCGGGATCCTGGACCGGCCGCACGACGCCGAGCTGGCCGGGCTGACCCGGCTCGCGTCGTACGTCTGCGGCACGCCGGCCGCGGTGCTGAACCTGGTCGACGAGGAGCGGCAGGTGCAGGTGGCGGCGCACGGCTTCGCGCCCGTCGAGACCTCCCGCGACGAGGCGATGTGCGGCTACAGCATCCTGTCGCGCGAGGTCACCTACACGCCCGACGCGTCGCGGGACGCGGTGTTCGCGGACAACCCGTTCGTCACCGGGGAGCTCGCCGACGTGCGGCTGTACGCCTCGGCGCCGGTGGTCGTCGACGACGAGCACGTGGTCGGCACCATCTGCGCGTTCGCCTCCGAGCCGGCACAGCTGGAGCCCGAGCAGCTGGAGCGGCTGCGCGACCTGGCCGACGCGGCGGCCCGCATCCTCGAGCTGCGCCGCAGCACCGAGCGGCTGGCGCTCGCCGCCACCCGCGACCCGCTCACCGGGCTGCCCAACCGGGCGCACCTCGACCAGGCCCTGCCCCGCGCGCTGGCCCGGCAGGCCCGCGCGCTGACCCGCCCCGGCCTGGTCTACCTCGACCTCGACGGCTTCAAGCCGGTCAACGACCGGTACGGCCACGCGGCCGGCGACGAGGTGCTGCGCGAGGTGGCCCGGCGGCTGCTGACGTCCGTGCGGGCGTCGGACCTGGTGGCCCGGCTGGGCGGCGACGAGTTCGTCGTGCTCGTCGAGGAGTCGCCCGGCGAGGAGCACGAGCCGCGCGGCCCCGAGCAGGTCGCCGAGCGGGTCCGCGCCGTGCTCGCCGGGCCGTTCGAGCTGCCCGGCGGGGAGATCGTCCGCCTCGGCGCCTCCGTCGGCCACGCCACCGCCGACGACGGCGGGGACTCCCCCGATGCGCTGCTGGAGCGCGCGGACGCCGCGATGTACGCCGACAAGGCGGCGCGCTCCGGCGGGGGCGGCGCCGGTCCTTCCGATATTGGATAGGTATGAGTGACCTCTGGGTCACTCATACCTATCCGATATCGGGTCCTTGACGTCGAGCCCTCCGCCCGACAACCTCCGCTCATGCCGGAGATCGACCGCGCCCGCCTCGCCTCGCTGCTCGACGCCGAGCGGACGACGTACGCCGAGCGGCACCCGCGCTCGCGAGAGCTGTACGACGAGGCCGGGCACCTGTTCGGGCGGGTGCCGATGACCTGGATGAACATGTGGCGCGGCGGCTTCCCGCTCTACCTCGACCGGGCCTGGGGCAACCGGGTCGTCGACGTCGACGGCCACGAGTACGTCGACCTCGCAATGGGCGACACCGGCGCGATGGCGGGACACAGCCCGGCCGCGACGGTCGACGCGGTCGCGGAGCGCGCCGGCTCGCTCGGCGGCATCACCACGATGCTGCCGACGGCGGACGCCGAGTGGGTGGGCGCCGAGCTGGGCCGCCGGTTCGGGCTGCCGCTCTGGTCGTTCACGCTCACCGCCACCGACGCGAACCGCTGGGCGATCCGGCTCGCACGGCTGGCCACCGGGCGGCCGAAGGTCCTCACCTTCGCGTACTGCTACCACGGCTCCGTCGACGAGGCGTTCGCGGTGCCGGGGCCCGACGGCACGGCGGTCGCCCGACCCGGCCTGGTCGGCGCACCGGTGCCGCTCGCGGAGACCACCCGGGTCTGCGAGTTCAACGACCTGGCCGCGGTCGAGGAGCAGCTGCGGCACGGCGACGTCGCCGCGATCCTCACCGAGCCGGCGCTGACCAACATCGGCATCGTGCTCCCCGAGCCCGGCTTCCACGAGCGGCTCCGCGAGCTCGCCACGACGTACGGTGCGCTGCTGATGATCGACGAGACGCACACCTTCTCGGCCGGACCCGGCGGCGCGACCGCGGCCTGGGGGCTGCAGCCGGACATCCTGGTGGTCGGCAAGAGCATCGGCGGCGGCATCCCCAGCGGCGCCTACGGGATCACCGAGGACGTCGCGGCGCGGGTGGCCGCCGACCCCGACGCGGACCTGGTCGACGTGGGCGGCGTCGGCGGCACCCTGGCCGGCAACGCGCTGTCGGTCGCGGCGATGCGGGCGACCCTGGAGCAGGTGCTCACCGCCGACGCGTTCGACCGGATGACGTCGCTGTGCGAGTCGTTCACCGCAGGCGTGCAGGACACCCTCGACCGCACCGGCGTGCCGTGGTCGGTGAGCCGGCTCGGCGCCCGCGCGGAGTACCGCTTCGCCTCCCCCGCGCCCATCACCGGCTCCGCCTCCGCCGCGGCGGCCGACGAGCAGCTCGACGACTACCTGCACCTGTTCATGGCCAACCGCGGCGTGCTGGTGACGCCCTTCCACAACATGGCCCTGATGTGTCCGGACACCACGCAGGGCGACGTCGACCTGCACACCGAGCTCTTCGCGGAGGCGGTCGAGACCCTGCTCAGCTGACCCTGTGGACGACGGCCGACGCGCGACGGCCGGACCGGCCAGGCTGGGGCGATGACGACCGCGCCGTACCGACCGACGATCCGCACCCAGGCCGACCTGCCCGCGATGTGGCGGACCCTGATGACGCCGCTCGGGTTCGCCCGGCGACGGCTGTACCTCACCTTCGTGCTCGGCGACGGGTGCGCCGTCCCACACCTGACCGAGCTCGACGACCTGCCCGAGCAGCCCGGCGACCTGGCGGTCGACAACCTGATGGCGATGTGCGCGGCGCTGCTCGAGAACAGCCTCACCGAGGGCAGCCGCCCGGTCCTGCTGCTGGCCCGGCCCGGTGCGGCCCGGCTCACCGACAGCGACCGCGCGTGGGGCACCGCGCTGCTCGCCGCCGCCGAGGCGCACCGGGTGCCGCTGTGGCCGGTGCACGTCGCCGGCGACGACGACGTCGTCGTGCTCGCGCCGGGCGACCTCGCCGCCTGAGCCACGGAGTCATACTTCAAGGCATGCTGCGGATGACCTGGCGGACCCTGCTGGCCCGCAAGCTGCGGCTCGCGCTCAGCGCGTTCGCGATCGTGCTCGGCGTCGCGTTCGTGGCCGGGTCGTTCATCTTCACCGACGCGATGGGCCGCGCGTTCGACGGCATCATCGAGGGATCCACCTCCGACGTCGAGGTGGCCTACCGCGGCGCCAACGACTTCGACTCGCAGCAGGACGTCCGCACCATCCCCGCCTCGGTCGTGCACCGCCTCGAGCGGCTCCCCCAGGCCGCTGCCGTGCACGGCAACCTGCAGCAGCAGTCGGTCTACGTGGTCGGGCACGACGGCAAGGTCGTCGGCGGCGGAGGGCCGCCCGGCCTGGCGTTCAACTACACCGGCGCGAAGAACCTGCTCGGCCGCCCGATCCTCACCCTCACCTCCGGCAGCCTGCCGCGCGGCGACGGCCAGGTGGCGCTCGACGTCGACACCGCCCGCAAGGCCGGGTACGCCGTCGGCGACCGGCTCAGCCTGGTCACCCCCGGACGCCCGCCGAAGGTCGCCGCGCGGCTGACCGGGCTGGTGCAGTTCGGCGAGGGCGGCACGAACGGCGCCACGCTGTCGATCTTCGACCGCGCCGCCATGCAGCGGCTGTTCTACGGCGGCCGCGACGTGTACTCCTCGGTCTCCCTCGAAGCCGCCGACGGCGTCTCCCAGGCCCAGCTGCGCGACGCCGCCCAGAAGCTGCTCCCGGCCGGGGTGGTGGCCCGCACCGGCGACGAGTCCGTCAAGAAGAACAAGGAGAGCCTCGACCAGATCCTGGGCTTCCTGAACACCTTCCTGCTGGTGTTCGCGGCCATCTCGCTGGTGGTCGGCACCTTCCTGATCGTGAACACCTTCTCGATCCTGGTCGCCCAGCGCAGCCGCGAGCTCGCCCTGCTGCGCGCCCTCGGTGCGTCCCGCCGGCAGGTCAACGCCTCGGTGCTCCTGGAAGCCGTGGTCGTCGGCCTCCTCGGCTCCACCGTCGGGCTCGGCGCCGGCTACCTGCTCGCCAAGGGCCTGCAGGCGCTGTTCGGCGTCTTCGGCCTCGACCTGAGCCGCGCGCACTTCACCGTGCACCCGCGCACCATCGTGGCAGCGTACGCCGTCGGGGTGCTGGTCACGATCGTCGCGGCGCTGCTGCCCGCGCGACGGGCGTCGACGGTGCCGCCGGTGGCCGCGCTGCGCGACGACGTGGCGATGCCGGAGTCGTCGCTGCGCCGGCGGCTGGTGGTCGGCGTCCTCATGATCGCGGCCGGCATCGGCGGCATGGTCTGGGGCTTCGACCGCAACGGCGACACCGGCCTGCTGTTGATCGGGCTCGGCATGCTGTCGATCCTGATCGGGGTGTCGCTGCTCAGCCCGTGGCTGGGCCGGCCGCTGGTGCGGGCGTTCGAGATCGCGTACCGCCGGCTGTTCGGCACCGTCGGCGTGCTCGCCTCGCAGAACGCCGGCCGCAACCCGCGCCGCACCGCCGCCACCGCCAGCGCGCTGATGATCGGGCTCACCCTGGTCTCGGTGGCGTCGGTGCTCGCCGACTCGGTGAAGGCCAGCACCGACGCGGCGCTCGAGAAGACGCTGACGTCGCAGTTCGTGGTGTCCAGCGTCGTCAACGCCCCGTTCTCCGGCGACATCGCGCGGCAGATCCGCCGCGTCGACGGCGTGCAGAGCGTGGCCTCGATGCGCACCGCGTTCCCCGAGGTCGACGGCCGGCCGTCGTTCGTCGCCGCGGTGAACCCCAGCGACCTCGGTCTCGCCCTGGCCGTGCCGATGCAGCAGGGGTCGCTCGCCGCGCTGCGGCCCGGCACGATCGTCGTCGACGCGCAGGCCGCGAAGCGCCGGCACCTGTCGATCGGTGACCGCGTCCCCGTGGCGTTCCAGGCCGGCACCCAGGTGCTCAGGGTGGTCGCGATCTTCGGCCAGACCGGGGCCCTGCCCGCGAACTACCTGGTCACCCAGCAGACGCTGCTGAAGGGCGGCATCGCGCCGCTCGACAGCGTCGTGTTCGTGACCGAGTCCCCCGGCGCCGACACGGCCGCCGTTCGCCGGGCCGTCGACGCGATCACGAAGGACCTGCCGACCGTCGCCGTGCAGGACCCCGCTGAGTTCGCGCAGCAGCAGGAGAAGAACGTCGACCTGTTCCTGTACTTCATCTACGGCCTGCTCGGTCTGGCGATCGTGATCGCGGTGCTCGGCATCGTGAACACCCTCGCCCTGTCCGTCATCGAACGCACCCGCGAGGTCGGGCTGCTGCGGGCCGTCGGCCTCTCCCGCCCGCAGCTGCGGCGGATGGTGCGCCTGGAGTCCGTCGTGGTGTCGGTGCTCGGCGCCGCCCTCGGGGTCGGCATGGGGCTGGTGTTCGGCATCGCCCTGCAGCGCGCGATCGCCGACCAGGGCGTCGACGTGCTCGCCGTACCGTGGGGGCGGCTGCTCGCCTTCGTGCTCCTCGCCGCGGTCGCGGGCGTCCTCGCCGCCGTGCTGCCGGCCCGCCGCGCCGCGCACCTCGACGTGCTCCGCGCCATCGGCACCGAGTGACGGTCCGTAGCACTCTTTACTTTTCGCGGCGGTTGGGGGTGGGATGGCCGGATGTTCAACACCTCTCGGGAACCCACTCACCCCTCGCGCCGCGCCTTCCTGGCCGGCACCGCTGCCGGCGCCGGCGCCGGCCTGGTCGGACTGCCCGCCGCGGCCCAGGCCGCCGGCCCTCTCGACGGCGGCGACGCCTGGCCCGACGGGCCCGGCCGGCCCAACCTCCCCCAGGACCCCGACGCCGAGCTGCGCGCGATCCTCGCCGCCGTGGACCCGAAGCGGATCGAGGCCAACGTCCGCACGCTGGTCTCCTTCGGCACCCGGCACACGCTCTCGTCGCAGGACGACCCGAAGCGCGGCATCGGCGCCGCCCGCGACTGGATCTACGACACCCTGCAGTCGTACGCCGCGGCGTCCGGCGGCCACATGACCGTCGAGAAGCAGTCGTACGTCCAGCAGCCGGCGAACCGGATCCCCACGGCGACCACGATCACCAACGTGCTCGCGACCCTGCGCGGCAGCGAGGACGCCAACCGCGTCTACGTGATCTCCGGGCACTACGACTCGCGGGTCACCGACGTCATGAACGCCACCGACGACGCCCCCGGCGCCGACGACGACGCCTCCGGGGTGGCGGTCTCGATGGAGCTCGCCCGGGTGATGGCCACCCGCCGGCCGCGCGCGACGTTGGTGTTCGCCGCGGTCGCGGGCGAGGAGCAGGGCCTCTACGGCTCCGACCACATGGCCCAGGTGTTCCAGGACCAAGGGGCCGACGTCCAGGGCATGTTCACCAACGACATCGACGGCAGCTCCACCGCCGACGACGGCTCCCGCGACCCGCGCAGCATCCGGCTGTTCGCCGAGGGCGTGCCGACCGCGGAGACCGAGGCGGAGGCGAACGTACGCCGCTCCGTCGGCGGCGAGAACGACTCACCGGCCCGCCAGCTCGCCCGGTTCGTCACCGAGGTCGCCGACAACCAGGCGACCGGGATGAACGTCCGGGTCATCTACCGCCGCGACCGCTACCTGCGCGGCGGCGACCACATCTCGTTCCTGCAGCGCCGCTTCCCGGCCGCGAGGTTCACCGAGCCCAACGAGAACTTCGCCCACCAGCACCAGGACGTCCGCGTCGAGAACGGCCGGCAGTTCGGCGACCTGCCGGAGTTCTGCGACTTCGACTTCATCGCCCGGGTCGCGCGGGTCAACGGCGCGACGCTGTGGTCGCTGGCGAACGCCCCCGGCACCCCGAAGAACGCCTTCGTCAACACCAGCGCGCTCGACAACAACACCGCGCTCGGCTGGGACCCCGTGCCGGGTGCGGCGGGCTACGAGGTGGTCTGGCGGCCCACGACCGACGACGACTGGACGCACGTCATCCCGGTCTCCGGCACGCGCGTCACCGTCGACCTGTCGAAGGACAACGTGTTCTTCGCGGTCCGCTCCGTCGACGCCCAGGGCCGCCGCAGCCCCGCCGCCTTCCCCACCCCCCGCGCCGCTGGCTGAGGTGCGAGCCCGCCAGGGCGCGCCTCGGAACCAGCACGAATGCCGGGGCAGCGGCCCACCCGAGCGTCCGCCCCCGATCCTGCCTGGGCTGAGGAGCAGGGCGCCCCGGAGCGGCGAAGCGCAGGAGGGTGACCTGCGAAGAGGGAAGACAGGATCTTCGAGGCGGCGGACACGCGCGAGCGGAGCGAGTGCCGACAAAACAGTCGGAGCAGGCCCCTAAGGTGCCGCTTGTGCCGCTGCACCTGCACTGCGCCCCGCGCACCGACGAGCTCGCCGACGCCCTCGGCGAGCTGCTCGGCACGCCCCTCGACGACCCGTTCGCGCAGGAGGTCGTGGTGGTGCCGGCCAAGGGCGTGGAGCGCTGGCTGACCCAGCGGCTCTCGCACCGGCTCGGCACCGGCCCGCGCGGAGGCGACGGGGTGTGCGCGGGGGTGCGGTTCCTGCAGCCCCGGTCGCTGGTCTCCCTGCTGCTCGGCCGCGAGCGCGACGACCCGTGGGACCCCGACCGGATGGTGTGGCCGCTGCTCGCAGCGATCGACGAGAGCCTCGACGAGCCCTGGTGCGCGACGCTGGCCGCCCACCTCGGCCACGGCCGAACCGGCGACGAGGCGGCGCTGCGTCGCGACCGGCGCTACAGCGTGGCCCGGCGGCTGGCCGGTCTCTACGCGTCGTACGCCGTGCAGCGGCCGGCGCTGGTGACCGACTGGCGCCGCGGCAAGGACACCGACGGGGCCGGCGCCGCACTCGACGACGACCTGGGCTGGCAGGCCGAGCTGTGGCGGCGGCTGGTCGGCCGGATGGACGTGCCGCCGCCCGACGAGCGGCACCGCGCCACCGTCGCGCTGCTGCGGTCCGGGGGCGCCGGTCTCGACCTGCCGCCGCGGCTCTCGTTGTTCGGGCACACCCGGCTGCCGGCCACCGAGGTCGAGCTCCTCGACGCCCTCGCCACGCACCGCGACGTGCACGTCTGGCTGCCCCAGCCCTCGCCCGCCCTCTGGGACGCCCTCGACGGTCTGGACGGCCCGGTGCCGCGGGTGCAGGACCACTCCGCCGAGCTGGTCGGCCACCCGTTGCTCGCGTCCCTCGGCCGCGACACCCGCGAGCTGCGCCGCACCCTCTCCCCGCTCGTCGAGGGAGGGGGCGCCGGCCGGCAGACCTCCCAGCCTGCGGGGTCGAGCCTGCTGTCCTGGCTCCAGCACGACCTGCGCGCCAACCACGCGCGCGCCACCGCCGAGCGTGCCGGCCGGGTGCTCGACGCGGGCGACCGCAGCGTCCAGGTGCACGCCTGCCACGGTCCCGCGCGGCAGGTCGACGTGCTCCGCGAGGTGCTCGTCGGGCTGCTCGAGGACAGCTCCGGCACCGACCACCCGCTCGAGCCCCGCGACATCCTGGTGATGTGCCCCGACATCGAGGCCTACGCCCCGCTGGTCTCGGCCGGCTTCGGGCTCGGTGACGTCGTCGACGAGGACGAGGGCCATCCGGCGCACCGGCTGCGGGTCCGGCTCGCCGACCGGGCCCCGGGCAGCACCAACCCGCTGCTGGCGGTGGCGCTGTCGCTGGTCCGCATCGCCGGCGGCCGGGTCACCGCGACCGAGGTGCTCGACCTGGCCACGGCGGAGCCGGTGCGGCGCCGGTTCCACCTCTCCGACGACGACCTGCCCCGGCTGACCCGATGGGTCGGCGAGGCCGGCATCCGCTGGGGGCTCGACGCCGAGCAGCGGTCGGCTTTCTCGATGGAGCGCTTCGAGCACAACACCTGGCGGGCCGGGCTCGACCGGGTGCTGCTCGGGGTCGCGATGAGCGGCGACGACCACCGGCACCTCGGCCGCGGGCTGCCGCTCGACGACGTGGGCAGCGGTGATATCGAGCTGGTCGGCCGGTTCGCCGAGCTGGTGCACCGGGTCGAGTCGACCGTGCACGCCCTCGAGCGGGCCAGCACCGTGCGCGCCTGGATGCTGGCGCTGCGCGACGGCGTCCGTGCGGTCGCCGACACCCCGGTCGACGACGCGTGGCAGGTGCCGCAGCTCGAGCGCGAGCTGTCCCGCGCCGTCGACTCGGCGGCCGGCAGCGCCGACGGCGTCGACCTCCGGCTGGCCGACGTCCGCGCGCTGCTGGAGTCCCGGCTCGGGGGCCGTCCGACGCGCGCGAACTTCCGCACCGGCACGCTCACGGTCTGCACCATGGTGCCGATGCGGTCGGTGCCGCACCGGGTGGTCTGCCTGGTCGGTCTCGACGACGGCGTCTACCCGCGCACCGGTTCGGTCGACGGCGACGACGTGCTGGCCCGCAACCCGCTCACCGGCGAGCGCGACCTGCGCAGCGAGGACCGCCAGCTGCTGCTCGACGCGCTGCTCGCCGCCACCGAGACGCTGGTGGTCACCTACACCGGCGCCAACGAGAGCTCCGGCGCCTCGCGCCCGCCGGCGGTGCCGCTCGGCGAGATCCTCGACGCCCTCGACCGCACCGCTGCCGAGCCCGTTCGCGACCGGGTGCTGGTGCACCACCCGCTGCAGCCGTACGACGCCCGCAACCTCACCCCGGGCGCCCTCGCCGGCACCGAGCCGCTGAGCTTCGACCGGTCGGCGCTCGCCGGCGCCCGCGCAGCCGTGGCCGAGCGCACTCCGCCCGGGCCGTTCCTCGACGGCCCGCTGCCCCCGGGCGACCTCGGCGACGTGTCGCTGGCCGACCTGCGCGACTTCTTCGCGCACCCGGTGCGCACGTTCCTGCGCCGTCGGGTGGTGCTGTCCGCGCCGCTCGACGCGCAGGAGGTCGACGACGCGATCCCGGTCTCGCTCGACGCCCTGCAGAAGTGGGCGGTCGGCGACCGGCTGCTCCGCGAGGTGATGGCCGGGCAGGACCCGGAGGCGGTGATGACCGCGGAGCTGCTGCGCGGCACGCTCCCACCGGGCGGGCTCGGCTCGGGCTCCCTGCGCACCGTGGTCGACGACTGCCAGAAGCTGCTGGCCCGCACCACCGACCTGCGCTCCGGCACCCGCCGCTCCATCGACGTCGACGTCGACCTCGGCGACGGCCGCCGGCTCACCGGCACGGTCGCCGGGGTGCACGGCAGCCGGCTGGTCTCGCTCGGGTACTCCCGGCTCAAGGCCCGGCAGCGGCTGTCCTCCTGGATCGACCTGCTCGCGCTCAGCGCCGCGCGCCCCGACGAGAGCTGGACCGCGCACGCGATCGGCCGGGTCCGGGCCGGGCCGACCCGCGCCCTGGCCGGGCCGCTCGACCACCGGGCCGTCGACTGGCTGCGCGACCTGGTCGAGCTGCGCGACCTCGGGATGCGTGCCCCGCTCGCCGCCCCGCCGGCCACCACGCTGGCCTGGGCCGAGGCGCGCGCCCGCGAGCTGCGCGGCGAGAACGTCCAGCCCGACGACGCCGCTCGCAAGGAGTGGACCACCGACCCCAACAACGCCTACGGCATCCAGGGCGAGGACGCCGACGCCTCGCACGCACGGGTCTACGGCGAGCGCGCGCCGCTGTCCGTGCTCCTCGACGCCGGGCTGGCGACGTACGCGTGGCGGATCTGGGAACCTCTGCTCGCCGGTGCCGAGCGGGTGGGTGCGCTGTGACACCCGCGCCGTTCGACATCTGCGGGCCGCTGCCCACCGGCACCACCCTGCTGGAGGCCAGTGCCGGCACCGGCAAGACCTGGACCATCGGGGCGCTGGTCGCCCGCTACGTCGCCGAGGGCGAGGCGCGGCTCGAGCAGATGCTGGTGGTGACCTTCGGCCGCGCCGCCAGCCAGGAGCTGCGCGAGCGGGTGCGCGCCCAGCTGGTCGAGGCGGAGCGCGCGCTGGCCGGCGACCTCGACGGCGTCGAGCAGACCGACCTGGTCCGACACCTGCTCGACTGCGACGACGCGGAGCGGCTGCGCCGGCACCGGCGGGTGGTCGAGGGGCTGGCGTCGTTCGACGCCGCGACGATCGCGACCACGCACCAGTTCTGCAGCATGGTGCTCGGCTCGCTCGGGGTCGCGGGCGACACCGACGCGCACGCCCGGCTGGTGGAGGACCTCGACGACCTGCTGGTCGAGGTGGTCGACGACCTGTACCTCCGCGCCTTCGCGTACGCCGACGCCGAGCCCGACTTCAGCCGCGACCAGGCGCTGGCGATCGCACGCACCGCGGTCGGCGACCCGCAGGCCCGGCTGGAGCCGTCCGGCGAGCAGCCCGGCCCGGTGGCGCGGCGGGTGTCGTTCGCGCGGGCGGTCCGCGCCGAGATGGACCGCCGCAAGCGCCGCCTCGGGATCCTGTCGTACGACGACCTGCTCAGCCAGCTCGCCGACGCGCTCGAGGCCGACGACGCGCCGGCCCGCGCGCGGATGCGGCAGCGGTGGACGGTGGTGCTCGTCGACGAGTTCCAGGACACCGACCCGGTGCAGTGGCAGGTGCTCGACCGGGCGTTCACCGGCCACGCCACGATGGTGCTGATCGGCGACCCGAAGCAGGCGATCTACGCGTTCCGCGGCGGCGACGTCACGACGTACCTGCAGGCGGCGGAGACCGCGACGACCAAGCAGACGCTGGCGGTCAACTGGCGCAGCGACCAGGCGCTGCTCGACTCCTTCCAGACGGTGCTGCGCGGCGCCACCCTCGGCGACGACCGGATCGTGGTGCACGACGTGACCGCGCACCACGAGGGCGGCCGGCTCCGCGGCGCACCGCACCCCGAGCCGTTCCGGCTGCGGGTGGTGCGGCGCGACCAGCTCCGTCGTTCCGGGTCGCGGCCGCTGGCGGTGGGACAGGTGCGCCCGCACGTCGCGCGCGACCTGGCCCTCGACGTCCGCGCCCTGCTGGCCGCGCGGCCGGAGGTCGACGGCCGCCCGCTCGAGCCGCG
>JABFXA010000197.1 GCA_013361955.1 Nocardioidaceae bacterium | reverse complement strand
GCTGCACAACGGCCGCGCGGTCCGGCGGGTGGTGCTCGACCTGGCCGACGCCGTCGATGAGGTGCTCGGCGGCTGGGTCCGCGAGACGGTGTCGTTCGTGGACTCCGAGGTGGACCGGATCACCCCGCGCACCACCGCCGCCGACGTCGGGACCGTGGCCCGGCTGACCGGGCTGCGCGACGACTGCCCGGTGGTCACCGAGCCGTTCAGCGAGTGGGTGCTGGCCGGTGGGTTCCCGGCGGGCCGGCCGGGCTGGGAGCAGGCCGGCGCGCTGTTCGTCGACGACGTGACGCCGTACGAGGAGCGGAAGCTGTGGCTGCTCAACGGCGCGCACTCGCTGCTCGCGTACGCCGGCAGCATCCGCGGCCACCACACCGTCGCGGAGGCGCTCGCCGACGAGACCTGCGCGGGCTGGATGCGCGACTGGTGGGACGAGGCCGCGCGGCACCTCGACCTGCCCGAGGCGCCGGTGCGCGACTACCGGGCCGACCTGCTGGCCCGGTTCGAGAACCCGGGGATGCGGCACCTGCTCGAGCAGATCGCCTCCGACGGGTCGCAGAAGCTGCCGGTCCGGGTGCTGCCCGTCGTGCGCGCCGAGCGGGCCGCCGGCCGGGTCCCTGACGCGGGTGGCCGCACGCTGGGCGCGTGGGTCGCGCACGTGCGCGGGGCCGGTGCCCCGTTGACCGACCCCCGGGCCGACGAGCTGCGCCGGCTCGCCGACGCGCCGCTGCCGGACGCCGTACGCCGCCTGCTGGGCGTGCTCGACGCGGCGCTCCCGGAGGACGCAGCCTTGGTGGACGTCGTCGTCGCACACGCGGAGGAGCTGACCAGCCGATGAAGATCACCGACGTCGAGGTCGTGGTGACCTGCCCCGGACGCAACTTCGTGACGGTGCGGGTCAGCACCGACGAGGGCGTCACCGGTGTCGGCGACGCGACCCTGAACGGCCGCGAGCTCGCGGTGGTCGCCTACCTGCGCGAGCACCTCGTGCCCCAGCTCGTCGGACGTGACCCGCTGCGCACGGAGGACACCTGGCAGTACCTCTACCGCGGCGCGTCCTGGCGCCGCGGGCCGGTGACGATGACCGCGATCGCCGGCGTGGACACGGCGCTGTGGGACATCAAGGGGAAGGTCGCGGGGCTGCCGGTCTACCAGCTGCTCGGCGGCCGGTCCCGCGAGGCGGTCACCGTCTACGGGCACGCGTCCGGGGCGACGGTCGAGGAGGCGGTGGCGTCGGCGGCGTCGTACGTCGACCGCGGCTACCGCGCCGTGCGGGTGCAGTCCGCGGTCCCGGGCCTGGACTCGACGTACGGCATCGGCGGCAGCAGCGCCGCGGACGCGCGGTCCTACGAGCCGGCCGACGCCGCGCTGCCGACCGAGAACGTGTGGGACACCGAGGCGTACCTCGCGCACGCGCCCACGTTGTTCGAGGCGGTGCGCCGCGAGCTCGGGCCGGCGCCGCGGCTGCTGCACGACGTGCACCACCGGCTCACCGGCAACGAGGCGGCCCGGCTCGGCAAGGAGCTGGAGCCGTACCACCTCACCTGGATGGAGGACCCGGTCCCGGCCGAGCTGCAGGACGCGTTCCGGCTGATCCGGCAGCACACCACGACGCCGGTGGCCACCGGTGAGGTGTTCAGCTCGATCTACGACTGCGAGCTGCTGATCCGCGAACGCCTCATCGACTACATCCGCACCACCGTCGTGCACGCGGGCGGCATCACGCACCTGCGCCGGATCTTCG
Organism: Nocardioidaceae bacterium; assembly: GCA_013361955.1. Lineage (GTDB taxonomy): Bacteria > Actinomycetota > Actinomycetes > Propionibacteriales > Nocardioidaceae > Nocardioides_B. Next base: position 33,252 of record JABFXA010000197.1, on the reverse strand, counting down.
ACCTCGCCGCCCTGTACGACGTCCGCAGCGGGTCGCACGGCGCCACCGACCTCTCGCCGGTCTGCCTCGCGGCGGCGCTGCACGTGGACACCGCGATCCCGAACTTCGGGCTGCAGGAGTACATGCCGCACACCCCCGAGACCGACGCGGTCTTCCCGCACGACTACTGGTTCGAGGACGGGCTGCTGCACGTCGGCGAGTCGCCCGGGCTGGGCGTGGACATCGACCTGGACGAGGCGGCCACATACCCGTACCGGCCGGCCTCGCTGCCGGTGAACCGGCTGCGCGACGGCACCATGTTCCACTGGTGAGCGGGACCGCCCTGCGCTCCGTGGCGGTGCTCGGCACCGGCGTCACCGAGCTGGACCGCCGGCAGCTGGAACGGCTGCTCTGAGCCGGGAACCGTCCACAGCCGGCCGGACCGGCCCGTTGTCCCCAAGCGGGTTGCCGCCTGCTCCCGTCGACGCACTTCTCTCCTAGCCTCGGCGGATGACCACCAGCACGTCCGTCGAGCCGGCGCACCCCGTCGCCAGGTTCGCCGTCGGCGTGCACGAGGCGCTCGACGACGTCGTCGACCTCGAGCCGTGGGCGATGAGTGACGCGGACCTGGCCGACGGCATCGTCGCCCTGGCGCGGGCCGAGGCCCGGCTCGCGGCGGTGCGGCTGCGGCTGCTCGCGCACGCCGACGACCGCGACGTCGGGGCCGAGACCGGTGCCACATCGACGACTGCCTGGCTGGCGCACGCGACGCGGTGCACCCGGGCCGCCGCACGGTCCGACGTACGCCTCGCGCACGCGCTCGAGGAGGAGCGGCACGCCGTCACCCGCACGGCCCTCGCGGCCGGTGACCTCACGCTCGACCAGGCCCGGGTGGTCGTGGGCTCGCTGCATGCCCTCCCCGACGACGCGCCGCCCTGGGTGCGGCCCGAGGCGCAGAAGCGGCTCGTCGAGCTGGCCGCACTGCACGCGCCGCCGGCGCTGCGGCTGCTGGGGCGTCGTGTCTACGAGGTGGTCGACCCCGAGGCCGCCGACCGGGACGAGGGCCGGCGGCTCGAAGCGCAGGAGGCGGCGGCCGCCCGCGCGACCTACCTGCAGCTCCAGGACAACCACGACGGCACCCACTCGCTGCGGGCCCGGCTCCCCGACCTGCACGCCGCGATGCTGACCAAGGCGCTGCACGCGCTCGACCAGCCCCGGCTGCGACCGGACGGACCGACGCCCACGAGACCCGAACGGCTCGGCCGTGCGTTCTGCGACCTCCTCGAGCGACTCCCCGCCGACCGGCTGCCGAAGGCCGGCGGGTCGTCGGCCACCGTGTTGGTGCTACTCGACTACGACAAGCTCGTCTCCGGCGTCGGCGCCGCCCGCCTCGACACCGGCACCCGGATCTCCGCCGGCGAGGCCCGCCGGCTGGTCTGCTCGGCCGGCATCGTCCCGGTGGTGTTCCGCCGCGCCGTGGACGGCCGCTCCGTGGTGCTCGACGCCGGCCGCCGGCGCCGGCTGTTCAGCCGCACCCAGCGGCTGCTGCTCACCGTGCAGGACCAGGGCTGCGTCGCCGAGGGCTGCGACCGCCCGGCCTCCTGGTGCGAGGCCGACCACATGACCGCGTGGCAGGAGGGCGGCCGCACCGACCTGGCGAACGGCCGGCTGCTCTGCGGCTTCCACCACCGCAAGGCGCACTCGCAGCTGTACGTCTCCGACCGGCTGCCGGACGGGAAGGTGCGGTTCCACCGGCGGACGTGAACGCGCCACGACATGACGTGGCGGGTCGGCCCGGCGCGCCGGTCCGTGGCGCGGTTGGCCTAGGTTCGAGCCATGACGCTCCCCCACGACCTGCAGGCGCTGGTTCGCGACCTCCTCGACATCCGGGTCTGGACCGCGTTCGACATCGACGACGAGGGGCGGGTGCTCGCGGGCACCGACGACCTCGGCAGCCTGCAGCTCGTCGAGATCGCGCCCGACGGCACGCGCACACCGCTGACCGACCTGCCGTCGCGGTGCAGCGGCCGCTACGTCCCGGGCCGGCGCGCCGTGGTCGTCGAGCACGACAACGGCGGCGACGAGCACATGCAGCTGTCGCTGCTCGACCTCGCCGAGCCGCTGGGCCGCCCTGCCGCCCACGACGACCTGCAGCCGCTGGTCGCCGACCCGGCGCACATGCACAACCTGCAGGACGTCACCGAGACGTCCCTCGTCTACTCCACGAACCGCCGCAACGACGTCGACATGGACGTCGTGGTCCGCGACCTGGCCACCGGCGAGGAGCGGGTGGTCTTCGACGAGGGCGGGTACGTCGCCGAGACGGTCGTCTCGCACGACGGCCGCTCGACCGTCGTGAACCGGCTCAGCCTGCAGCCGAACTCCATGGTGGTCGGCGTCGTCGGGCCCGACGGCAGCCGCCCGCTGACCGACGAGGGCGAGCTCGCCTACCACGAGCAGGTCGCCTGGTCGGCCGACGACGACGCGGTCGTGATGTCGTCCAACCACGACCGCGAGCTCACCGCCGTCGTCCGGCTGACCCTCGACGGCGACTGGCAGGTGCTGGTCGAGGACCCCGGGCACGACCTGCTCTGCTGGGCCTCCCCCGACGGCACCGCCCTGGTGGTCGGCACGCTGGCCGACGGCGCCGTACGCCTCGCCGTCCACGAGGCCGACGGGACCAAGCGGTGCGACGTCGACCTGCCCGCGAAGGGACTCGCCGACGTGCGGTGGGCCGCCGACGGGTCCCGGTTCCTGGTCTCGCTCAACACCCCGACCGACCCCGGGTCGCTGCACCGCGTCGACGCCGCGACCGGCACGAGCACCGTCGTCGTCGACGGCCGCGACGCCGTCCCGCCGGCGCTGCGCGACCGGCTCACCACCCCGACCGTGCACCGGGTGCCGACGCCCGACGGCGAGCGGGTGCCCTGCTTCCTGTACGCCGCGGCACCCGACGGCGACCCCGGTCTCGCCGGCGCCTCGGTGGTGCACGTGCACGGCGGGCCGGAGGCGGCCGCGAACCGGATCTTCAGCCCGGTGCTGCAGGCGCTCAGCCTGCTCGGCTTCGCGGTGCTGGTCCCGAACGTCCGCGGGTCGACCGGCTACGGCAAGCGCTGGTACTCCCTCGACGACGTCGAGAAGCGGCTCGACTCGGTGGCCGACCTGGCCGCGCTGCACGACTGGCTGCCCAGCCAGGACCTCGACGCGGGCCGCAGCGCCCTGTGGGGCGGCTCGTACGGCGGCTACATGGTGCTCGCCGGGGTCTCCATGCAGCCGGACCGCTGGGCGGCCGGCGTCGACATCGTCGGGATGTCGTCGCTGGTGACCTTCCTGGAGAACACGTCGGGCTACCGGCGCGCGTTCCGCGAGCGCGAGTACGGCAGCCTCGAGCACCACCGCGACCTGCTCGAGAAGGCCTCCCCGATCAGCTACCTGCATCAGATGGTCGCGCCGCTGTTCGTCATCCACGGCGCCAACGACCCCCGGGTGCCGCTGTCCGAGGCCGAGCAGATCACCGCGGCCCTGGAGGCCAAGGGCGTCGAGTGCGAGCTGCGCGTCTACCACGACGAGGGGCACGGGCTCGCGAAGCGGGTGAACCGGCTGGACGCCTACCCGGCGGCGATGGGCTTCCTCGCGAGGGTCCTAGACTCCGCCAGAAGGTAAGCCCCGATCGTGAGGAGACCCACCGTGGCCGGTACGCCGGAGGTCAAGCCGCTCCAGAAGGTGCTGATCGCCAACCGCGGTGAGATCGCCGTACGCGTGATCCGGGCCTGCAAGGACGCCGGCATCGGCAGCGTCGCGGTGTACGCCGACCCCGATCGTGACGCGCTGTTCGTGCGGCTCGCCGACGAGGCCTACAGCCTGGGCGGCGCCACCCCGGCCGAGTCGTACCTGTCGATCGAGAAGATCGTCGACGTCGCGAAGAACTCCGGCGCCGACTCGGTGCACCCGGGCTACGGGTTCCTCGCCGAGAACCGCGACTTCGCGCAGGCGGTGCTCGACGCCGGCCTGGTGTGGATCGGCCCGCCGCCGGAGGCCATCGAGAACCTCGGCGACAAGGTCAAGGCCCGGCACATCGCCGAGAAGGTCGGCGCACCGCTGGTGGCCGGCACCAAGGACCCTGTCGAGAACGCCGACGAGGTGGTGGCGTTCGCCAAGGAGAACGGCCTCCCCATCGCGATCAAGGCGGCGTTCGGGGGCGGCGGCCGCGGCCTGAAGGTGGCCCGCAAGGAGGAGGAGGTCGCCGACCTCTTCGAGTCCGCCGTCCGCGAGGCCACCGCGGCGTTCGGCCGTGGCGAGTGCTTCGTGGAGAAGTACCTCGACAAGCCCCGGCACGTGGAGACGCAGTGCCTCGCCGACCGGCACGGCAACGTCGTCGTGGTGTCCACACGCGACTGCTCGCTGCAGCGCCGCCACCAGAAGCTCGTCGAGGAGGCACCCGCGCCGTTCCTGAGCGACGAGCAGCTGCGCACCCTCTACGACGCCAGCAAGGCGATCCTGCGCGAGGCGCATTACGTCGGCGCCGGCACCTGCGAGTTCCTGGTCGGCCAGGACGGCACCATCTCGTTCCTCGAGGTGAACACCCGGCTGCAGGTCGAGCACCCGGTCTCCGAGGAGGTCACCGGCCTCGACCTGGTCCGCGAGATGTTCCGCATCGCCGCCGGGGAGGAGCTCGGCTACGACGACCCGGAGATCGAGGGCCACTCGATCGAGTTCCGGATCAACGCCGAGGACCCGGGCTCGAACTTCATGCCGGCCCCGGGCACGCTGACCCGCTGGCACGCGCCGTCCGGCCCGGGCGTCCGCCTCGACGGCGGCTACGACCAGGGCGAGACCGTCCCCGGCTCGTTCGACTCGCTGGTCGCCAAGCTCGTCGTCTCCGGCCGCGACCGCGGCCAGGCGCTGGAGCGGTCCCGCCGCGCCCTCGACGAGTTCGTCGTCGACGGCATGCCCACGGTCATCCCGTTCCACCAGGCCGTGGTCGACGACCCGGCGTTCATCGGCGACGGCGAGCGGTTCGCGGTGTACACGTCGTGGATCGAGACCGAGTTCGACAACCGCATCGCGCCGTACAGGGGCGGGGCCGCGGACCTCGAGTCGTCCGAGCGGCAGGCGGTCACCGTCGAGGTCGGCGGCCGGCGCATCGAGGTGGTGCTCCCGGCCGGGTTCGCCGCGGGTGCCGCGGTGGCCGGCGGCTCCGCGAAGAAGCCCAAGCGCGAGAAGAAGAAGGCCGGCGCCGCGGTCAGCGGCGACGCCGTCGCGTCCCCGATGCAGGGCACGATCGTCAAGGTCGCGGTCGAGGAGGGCCAGCAGGTCGCGGAGGGCGACGTGGTCGTGGTCCTCGAGGCGATGAAGATGGAGCAACCGCTCAAAGCACACAAGTCCGGCACGGTCACCGGGCTGCAGGCCGAGGTCGGCGCCAGCGTGAGCAACGGCGCGGTGATCTGCGAGATCAAGGACTAGGCCCCGACCCTGCGGCGACCGACACGTGCACAATCGGTGAACGCTGCCCGCCGGTTTCGCCGAAACGGTCGTACGAGCGCCTTCCGCGAGCAAAGATGACGGTGACCACCGTCATCGGCCAGTGGGGGGAAGCCGTGTCGACCGCGGAAGAGACCAGGCACCGACACCGAGCGCCCGGAGCGAAGCCCGGACCTGCGCCCGTGACCTTCCTCGTCTTCGACGCGTACGGCGGCGGTGGGGTGGCGCGCACCGTCGCGAACCTCGCCAACCACCTCGTGCACAGCCGCACGGTCCGCGTGGTCAGCCTGTACCGCCGCCGCGAGCACCCCCGGTTCGCCCTCGACAGCAGCATCGAGCTGACCGTGCTGCGCGACCTCACGAAGGCCGAGCGGCTGCCGGCGCGCGTCGCCGCCCGGTTCGGCAGCCGGCTGCGCCCGGTGCCGTCGGAGAAGAACATGTCGCTGCTCACCGACGTGCTGCTCGGGCGCTCGCTGCGGGCCATCACCGAGGGCGTGCTGGTGTCCACCCGCCCGTCGCTCCACCTGGCCGCGACCCGCTTCGCGCGGCCCGAGGTGACCACGGTCGGCTGGGACCACCTGAACTTCCCGTCCCGCTTCGCCAACGCCCGCCAGCGTGAGGTGCTGCGCGCCGCCGTGCCGCGGCTCGACGGGTACGCCGTGCTCACCGACGCGGACGCCGAGGACTACCGCAAGGCGCTGCCGGCCACCGCGACCCGCATCGAGGTGCTGCGCAACTCGGTGTCCTGGCCGCTCAGCGCGACCCCCGCACCGCTGGACAGCAAGGTGGTCGTCGCGGCCGGACGGCTGGTGCCGCGCAAGGGCTTCCGCCGCCTGGTCCGCGCCTTCGCGCCGGTGGCCCGCGCGCACCCGGACTGGCAGCTGCACATCTACGGGACCGGCCCGCAGGAGGGGGAGATCCGCGAGGTGATCCGGCGGCTCGAGCTGTCCGGGCAGGTGATCCTGAAGGGCTACACCCACGACTTCCCCAGCGTGCTCGCCGGCGCGTCCGCGTACGCGATGGCCTCGATGTCCGAGGGCTTCCCGATGGTGCTCATCGAGGCGATGACCCGCGGCGTCCCGCTGGTCGCGTTCGACTGCCCGCGCGGCCCCGCGGAGATCATCCGCGACGGCGAGAACGGCCTGCTGGTGCCGGAGGGACCGCACGAGCGGCTGGGCGAGGCGCTGATGCGGCTGGTCGAGGACGACGAGCTGCGGGCCCGGCTGGGCGCGCAGGCCCTGCGCGACGCGGAGCGGTACACCATCGACCGGATCACCGCCGACTGGGAGGACTTCCTCGACGGGCTCACCGTCGGCTGACCCTCACGCCGGCTCCACCACGAGGTCACGCACCGTTCACCGGGCCGGGTGACCGTGACGTCATGGCCAAGCGCACGCGAGGGGCCGGGACGGTGTTCCTCCACATCGGCCTCCCCAAGACGGGTACGACGTTCCTGCAGGCGTCCCTCGAGCAGAACAAGCCGGCGCTGAAGGAGGCGGGCATCCGCTACCCCTCCGGCAAGGACGACCGGATGTTCCGGGCCGCGCTCGACGTCCGCGGCAACCACAAGGCGTGGGGCCGCCGCCGCGCCGACGTGCAGGGCACCTGGGACGACCTGTGCCGCCGGGCCCGCAAGCACGACGGCGTCACGGTGATCAGCCACGAGCTCCTGGCCGCCGCGTCCGTGCACCAGGTCGTGGCCGCGATGACGATGCTCAAGGGTCTCGACGTGCACGTGGTGGTGACCGCACGCGACCCCGCACGGCAGGCCACGGCGGAGTGGCAGGAGGGCATCAAGCACGGGCGGCAGCTGACGTTCGAGCAGTTCCGCACCAAGGTGCTCGCCCCCGAGTCGGAGAACGACTACGCACGCCGGTTCCACGCGGCCCAGGACCTGCCGTCGGTGCTCTCCCGATGGGGCGCCGCCGTGCCGGAGGATCGGCTGCACGTCGTCTGCTGCCCGCCCGCGGGCGCCGACCGCACCGAGCTGTGGCGGCGGTTCGCCGACGTCGTCGGCTTCGACCCGGCCCAGCACCCGCCCGCCGGCTCCGACAGCGACAACCGCTCGCTGGGCACCGACGAGATCGACCTGCTCCGCCGCGTCAACGTCGCCCTGGACCGCCGCCTCGTGCAGCCCGCGTACGGCGAGGTCGTCAAGCGGTACTTCGCCCAGCGGCTCCTCGCCGGCACCGGTGGCCGACGGCCGGCCGTCCCTCCGGACCTGTACGACGACCTGACCGTCGTCGCCGAGCGCTGGGTCAAGGAGATCGACCGGGCCGGTTACCCGGTGCACGGGGATCTCGCCGACCTGCTGCCCAAGCCCGGCGCCCCGGGCCCGCACCCGGACGACGTGGACACCACCCGGCAGGTGGAGAGCGCCGTGGCCGCCACCGCCGAGCTGCTCGTCGAGGTGCACCGCGGCCGCAGCGAGATCGCCCGCCTCGAGGCCGAGCGGCGGCGGTTGAAGAAGCGGCGCAAGGTGCTGAAGCGTCGGTTGCAGCAGGCCGTGGCCGGCGACTGACCGGGTCAATAGTGGAGTAATTACATGTACTTTGACTACTCTGACGTGCATGTTCTCGGACCCACGCACCCACGTCCCACGTCCCCGACCCGTCACCCGGCGCAGCCTGCTCGGCGCGCTGGGCACCAGTGCCGTGCTCGGCCTGACCGCCGGCCGGGGCGCCACCCCCACGGCGCACGCCGCGTCCACCGGTGCCGCACGCAACGCCCCACGCCCGAACATCCTGCTCGTCGTCGTCGACGACCTCGGTTGGGGTGAGGTCGGCGCGTACGGCCAGAAGGTGCTCGCCACCCCCAGCCTCGACCGCATCGCCGACGAAGGCCTTCGCTTCACGCAGGCCTACGCGACGCCGACCTGCGCACCCACCCGGTGCTCGTTGTTCACCGGCAAGCACACCGGCCACGCCCGAGTGAAGCAAAACAGCGACGCTGCAGCCGGGCTGCTGCCGCAGGACGTCACCGTCGCCGAGATCCTCAAGGGCGTCGGCTACGACACCGGGATCGTCGGCAAGTGGGGCCTCGGCCCGGACACCGGCGACAACCCCAGCCACCCGAACCGCCAGGGCTTCGACTACTTCTTCGGCTACATCAATCAGCGGCACGCCCACGACTACTGGCCGACGTACCTGTGGCGAAACAGCACCCGGCTCAGCTACCCGGAGAACGACGGCGCCGACGTCACGTACGCCGGCACACTGATCACCGAGGAGGCGCTCGGCTACCTCGACCGGGTCGACGCGGCAACACCGTTCTTCCTCGACGTCTCGTACACCACGCCGCACGCGCCGAACGAGATCCCCGACGAGGGACGGTACGCCGACGAGACCTGGCCCGAGGGCGAGCGGAACCACGCCGAGCAGGTGACCTGGACGGACACCCAGGTCGGTCTGCTCCTCGACCGCCTGGAGCAGCGCGACCTCGCGGCGAACACGCTGGTGCTGGTGGTCAGCGACAACGGACCGCACCAGGAGGGCGCCAGCTACGGTCACGTCGGCAGCAGGCTCCCGCACGACCCGGAGTTCTTCGACAGCAACGGCCCGCTCCGGGGCATCAAGCGCGACGTGTACGAGGGCGGGATCCGGGTGCCGATGGTGGCTCGCATCCCCGAATCGCTGCGTACCGAGGCGAGCCCGGCCGCGGGCAGCGTGGTGAGCACACCGCTCGCCGTGTGGGACCTGCTGCCCACCTTCGCCGACCTGGCCGGCGCCACCACGCCCGAGGGGCTGGATGGGATCTCGTTCGCGCCCACCATCCTCGGTGACCCGCAGCCGACCCACGACCACCTCTACTGGCAGTTCCCGGAGGGCGGCTTCGACGAGGCGGTCCGCTGGGGCCAGTGGAAGGCGGTGCACGACCGCGGTCCCGTCGAGCTGTACCGGCTCAACCGGGACCTCAGCGAGACCACCGACGTGGCGTCCGACCATCCCGCGCTGGTCCATCGGGCAGAGCGGCTGATGGCCGATTCGGTCGCGTGACCCGGCGCGGCGAGGACGGCCGCCTAGGGTTGAAGGTATGACCGACGATCTCGACACCGCCCTCGCCGCGCTGCACCGGTCGCACGACCGGCTCACCAGGACGCTGGCGTCCCTCGACGACGAACAGGTGGCCGGCCCGTCGTACCACTCCTGGTCGATCGCCCAGGTCGCCTCGCACCTCGGGTCGCAGGCCGAGGTGTTCGGGCTGTTCCTGGAGGCCGGACGGACCGGCGACCCGTCGCCCGGCATGGAGGAGTTCCAGAAGATCTGGGCCCGCTGGGACGCGAAGGCACCGGCGGACCAGGCCCGCGACAGCGGGACCGCGAACCGGGCGTTCCTCGACCAGGTCGACGCCCTCGGCGACGACGAGCGGGAGAAGTGGCGGCTGGACCTGTTCGGCGCGGAGTCCGACCTGACCGGCCTGGTGCGGATGAAGCTCAGCGAGCACGCCGTGCACACCTGGGACGTGCAGGCGGCGCTGGACCCGGCGGCCACGCTTCCCGAGGACGCGGTCACCGAGATCCTGAGCAACGTCGGCGGGCTGACCGCCCGCGCCGGCAAGCCCGACGGTGCCGAGGCGGACGTCGCGGTCGTCACCGCCGGCCCGGAGCGGAGCTACCGGCTGCGGCTGGCCGGCGACAGCGCGACGCTCACCGAGGAGGCCACCCACGGTGCTCCGACGCTCGCGCTGCCCGCGGAGGCGCTGCTGCGGCTGCTGTACGGGCGGCTCGACGCCGACCACACCCCGACGGGCGTGCGCGCGGACGGCGTCGACCTCGACCTGCTGCGGCGTTCGTTCCCCGGCTTCTAGGGAGCGAGACCGGAACGCCGGCCGGCCGGGCGGCCACTAGCCTGACACGCATGTTCTCCAAGGTGCTGGTCGCCAACCGCGGTGAGATCGCGATCCGCGCGTTCCGGGCCGCCTACGAGCTCGGCGCGCAGACGGTCGCGGTCTTCCCCTACGAGGACCGCGGCTCCGAGCACCGGCTCAAGGCGGACGAGGCGTACGAGATCGGTGACCGGGGCCACCCGGTGCGGGCGTACCTCGACCCCGAGGTGGTCGTCGCCGCCGCGCGCAGCGCGGGCGCGGACGCGGTCTACCCGGGCTACGGCTTCCTGTCCGAGAACCCGCACCTCGCGGAGGCCTGCGCCAACGCCGGCATCACGTTCATCGGCCCCACGGCCGGCGTCCTGGAGCTCACCGGCAACAAGGCGCGCGCCATCGCCGCGGCCCGGGCCGCCGGCGTCCCGACGCTGGCGTCCGTCGAGCCGTCCACCGACGTCGACGCACTGGTCGCGTCGGCGAGCGACCTGCCGTACCCGCTGTTCGTGAAGGCGGTCGCGGGCGGCGGCGGCCGCGGCATGCGGCGGGTGGACGACCCGCAGGACCTGCGCGAGGCCGTCGAGACCTGCATGCGCGAGGCCGACGGTGCGTTCGGCGACCCGACGGTGTTCATCGAGCAGGCGGTCGTCGACCCGCGGCACATCGAGGTGCAGATCCTCGCCGACGGCGAGGGCCACGTCATGCACCTGTTCGAGCGCGACTGCTCGGTGCAGCGGCGACACCAGAAGGTCGTCGAGATCGCGCCGGCACCGAACCTCGACCCGGCGCTGCGCGAGCGGATCTGCGCCGACGCGGTCCGGTTCGCGACCGAGATCGGCTACCGCAACGCCGGCACCGTGGAGTTCCTGCTGAACCCCGACGGCGACTACGTGTTCATCGAGATGAACCCGCGGATCCAGGTCGAGCACACGGTCACCGAGGAGGTCACCGACGTCGACCTGGTGCAGGCGCAGATGCGGATCGCCTCCGGGGAGACGCTGGCCGACCTCGGCCTGTCCCAAGACACCGTCACGCTGCGCGGCGCCGCGCTGCAGTGCCGGATCACCACCGAGGACCCCGCGAACGGGTTCCGCCCGGACACCGGCAAGATCACCACGTACCGCTCCCCCGGCGGCGCGGGCGTCCGCCTCGACGGCGGTACGACCTACACCGGCGCCGAGGTGTCCGCGCACTTCGACTCGATGCTGGCCAAGCTGACCTGCCGGGGGCGCGACTTCGCCACGGCGGTCGACCGGGCGCGGCGGGCCGTCGCGGAGTTCCGGATCCGCGGGGTGTCCACCAACATCCCGTTCCTCCAGGCGGTGCTCGACGACCCGGACTTCCGGGCCGGCCGGCTCACCACCGGGTTCATCGAGGAGCACCCGCAGCTGCTCACCGCGCGGTCGTCCGCCGACCGAGGCACCAAGCTGCTGACCTACCTCGCCGACGTCACCGTCAACAAGCCGTACGGCGAGCGGCCGGTGTCGGTCGACCCGGTGACCAAGCTCCCGCCCGTCGACCTCGGGGTGCCGGCGCCCGACGGCACCCGGCAGGCGCTGCTCGCGGCCGGGCCGGAGGGCTTCGCGCGGGCGCTGCGCGAGCAGCAGCCGGTCGCGGTCACCGACACCACCTTCCGCGACGCGCACCAGTCGCTGCTCGCCACCCGGGTGCGCACCCGCGACCTGGTCGCGGTCGCCGGCCACGTCGCGCGCACCACCCCGCAGCTGTGGAGCCTCGAGGCCTGGGGCGGGGCGACGTACGACGTGGCGCTGCGGTTCCTCTCCGAGGACCCGTGGGAGCGGCTCGCCCGGCTGCGCCAGGCGGTGCCGAACATCTGCCTGCAGATGCTGCTGCGCGGCCGCAACACGGTCGGCTACACGCCGTACCCGACCGAGGTCACCGAGGCCTTCGTGCAGGAGGCGGCCGACACCGGCATCGACGTGTTCCGGATCTTCGACGCGCTGAACGACGTCGAGCAGATGCGGCCGGCGATCGAGGCGGTCCGCGCCACCGGCAGCACGGTCGCCGAGGTGGCGCTCTGCTACACCGGCGACCTGTCCGACCCCGGCGAGCGGCTCTACACGCTCGACTACTACCTCGGCCTCGCCGAGCGGATCGTCGACGCCGGCGCGCACGTGCTGGCGATCAAGGACATGGCCGGGCTGCTGCGCGCACCCGCCGCGCGCACCCTGGTCCGGGCGCTGCGCGAACGGTTCGACCTGCCGGTGCACCTGCACACCCACGACACCCCCGGCGGCCAGCTCGCCACCCTGCTGGCGGCGGTCGACGCCGGGGTCGACGCCGTGGACGCCGCGTGCGCGTCGATGTCGGGCACCACCTCGCAGCCGGCGCTGTCGGCGCTGGTGGCGACCACCGACCAGACCCCGCGCGCGACCGGCCTCGACCTGCGGGCGGTGTGCGACCTCGAGCCGTACTGGGAGGCCACCCGCCGCGTCTACGCGCCGTTCGAGTCCGGCCTGCCCTCGCCGACCGGTCGCGTCTACACCCACGAGATCCCCGGCGGCCAGCTGTCGAACCTGCGGCAGCAGGCGATCTCGCTCGGCCTCGGCGAGAAGTTCGAGCAGATCGAGGACATGTACGCCGCCGCCAACGACATCCTCGGCAACGTCGTCAAGGTGACGCCGAGCTCGAAGGTCGTCGGCGACCTCGCCCTGCACCTGGTCGCGGTCGGCGCCGACCCGAAGGAGTTCGAGGAGTCGCCGCAGAAGTTCGACGTACCCGACTCGGTGATCGGCTTCCTCTCCGGCGAGCTCGGCGACCCGCCCGGTGGCTGGCCGGAGCCGTTCCGCAGCAGGGCGCTGGAGGGCCGCACCGTGAAACCGGCCCGCGCCGACCTCGACGACGAGTCGCGCGAGGGGCTGCGCACCGACCGGCGCGGAACCCTCAACGGGCTGCTGTTCCCCGGCCCCACGAAGGAGTTCGCCGAGTCGCGGGAGACGTACGGCGACATCTCGGTGCTCCCGACCACCGACTACCTCTACGGCCTGCGCAGCGGCGAGGAGCACCTCGTCGACCTCGAGGAGGGCAAGCGGCTGATCTTCGGGCTGCAGGCGGTCAGCGAGGCCGACGAGCGCGGCATCCGCACGGTGATGTGCACGATCAACGGCCACCTCCGGCCGGTGAACGTGCGCGACCGCTCCGTGCAGGCCGACGCGGCCACGGCGGAGAAGGCCGACCCGGGCAAGCCGGGTCACGTCGCCGCGCCGTTCGACGGCGTGGTCACCCTGGTGGTCTCGCAGGGCGACACCGTCGAGGCCGGCGCCACCGTGGCCACCATCGAGGCGATGAAGATGGAGGCCTCGATCACCGCGCCGGTCGGCGGCACCGTCGAGCGGCTGGCCCTCGACGGGACCCAGCAGGTCGAGGGCGGCGACCTGGTGCTGGTGCTGAACGCCTGACGGCGAGTGGTGACCGACGCGGAGCGGTGGATCCGCGAGCACGTCGACCCGGTCGGCCCGGTCGTGGTCAGCCACGACCGGCCGTGGTCGCGAGTGGTGCGGGTGCCCACCGCCGCCGGCGACGTGTGGTTCAAGGCGTGCGCCCCGGTGCGGGGCTTCGAGCCGCGACACGAGGCGGACCTGTTCGCCCGCTGGCCGGACCGGGTCGGCGAGGTGACCGGGTACGACGCCGAGCGGGCCTGGCTGCTGCTCGCGGACGCCGGCCGGCCGGTCGGCGCGATCGGCAACCCGCCGGAGCTGTGGCTGGCCGCGCTGCCGGCGTACGCGAAGCTGCAGCGCGGCGGCGAGGCTCCGGGTCCTCGACGGGGGCGACAGCTCGGTCGCGCACCCGTACGCCTCGCTCGTCGTCACCTTCCGGTTCCTCGAGGAGGTCAACGGGCTGCGACCCGGCGACCCGTGGTTCGACCGGCTCCGTGACGCCTACCTCGAGCCGTTCGGACCGGGCCAGCGCGACACCTTCGACCTGGCACTGCGGGTCGGCACGGTCGCGCACGCCGGGCCTCGCTGCGGCAGCGCCGCGCGCTGGCCGCCGATGAGGTGCCCGACTTCGACACCGACGTCCGCGTCGTGCTCCGCCGGGCCCTCGCCGGATGTAGCGCTCAGCCGACCCGGTCGAGGAACACCCGGGTGCGCTCGAGCACCAGGCCGGCCGCCTCCGCGTCGTACGACGGCAGCGAGCTGTCGACGAACAGGTGCTGGTCGCCGGGGTACGCGAACAGCTCGCCCACCTCGGGCCCCACGGACCCGACCAGCTCGCGGGCCGCGTCGATGTCGCCCTCCAGCGCGAAGAACGGGTCGTGGTCCATGCCGTGGACCTGCACGGGGACGCCCTCCGGCCACGGCCCGACCGCCCACTCCCCCGAGATCGGCAGGCAGGCCTCGTAGAGCAGCGCCCCGCGCGCACCCGGCCGGGTCTGCGCGAGCTGCTGGGCGGTCGCGGCGCCCGACGAGATGCCGGCGTAGACGATGGCCGCCGGCAGGTCGTCGACGGCGGCCGCCGCCCGCTTGTCCGCCTCCTCGCCGACCTCCTTCGAGAGCGCCAGACCCGCCTCGAGGGAGTCGGCCCGGCGGCCGTCGTACAGATCGGGCGTGTGCACCGTGTGCCCGCTCGCGCGCAGCTCGTCGGCGAACGCGCGCACCCCGTCGGTGAGCCCCAGCACGTGGTGGAACAGCACGACCTCGGCCATGTCTTCACTTCCCCTTGATCGACCATGATTCGGACGATCCGGACTCTAGGCCGACCCTCCGACAAGGGCCTCAGCGCAGCCCGAGCGCCCGATCGATCTCGGCGTCGTCGAGCGGCCCGGCCGTCTCCGTGGCCGCGACGATCAGGTCCGTGAGCAGCCGGATCTCCTGGATCAACGGCTCGTCCTCCAACGGAACCTGGAGCGGGTCGACGTTCACCGAGCACCTCCCGAGACCACCGTCGGTCCCCGCCGCGCGGGTGGTCCGACGTCTTCCACAGTACGAACCACCAACGAGGATCCGCCGGGAAAGTTCGTAGTCACTGCGAGTGATCTTCCGATGACCCACGCGGGCCATCCGGGCGCGGGAGCTACCGCGCGACGACGGTGAACCAGGACGACCGCAACCCGAACCGCGCGCGGAACGCGTCGCCGCTGACCGTCACGTCCTTGCGGGAGCCGTTCAGGACCAGCGTCCAGACCCGGCCGCCCCACGCGCCGTTGCCGTCGCGCCGGGTGACCCGGATGCCCTTGAGGGTGCCGAGCGACGGGTAGGCGCGCTCGATGCCGACCGCCTTGAGGCTGACCCGCCAGTCGTGCACCGGGTTGCCGGCGAAGCCGTCGTACGGGTCCGAGCGGGCGGTCAGGTACGGCACGCTGCCGGCCGAGGTCCAGCCACCGTTGCTGGAGCCGAACTGGGTGAACGCCGGCTTGCCACCGTAGGTGAGGATCCGTCGCGCGGTGGCGTCGACGGCCGCGTTGCTGCGCGGGTCCTCGACGCCTTCGCCGCCGTACACCTGGCACGACGAGGTGTCGCAGATCTGGTAGTAGCGGTCCGGGTACTGGTCGCGCGACCAGGTCGCGTACGTCCGCGCCGCGACCGCCTGCGCCTTGACCGCCTCGGGGTGCCACGACGCCGGCATCTCCGAGGGGATCACGCCCTTGACGTACCGGTCCATCGACAGCACGTTCACGGTGTCCCGGGCCGACGAGCCCGGTGTCGGCGACGCGGAGCGCAGGGCGCCGCGGTACCGACGGGTGCCGGACGGCGTGTAGAGGGTCAGCGGCGTCGAC
This sequence comes from Nocardioidaceae bacterium, assembly GCA_013361955.1. GTDB lineage: Bacteria > Actinomycetota > Actinomycetes > Propionibacteriales > Nocardioidaceae > Nocardioides_B. The sequence goes on along the minus strand of JABFXA010000197.1, from coordinate 17,237 downwards.
GCGCGGAACTCACCGTCGCCGGCCAGGGCGGCGTTGCCGCCGGGCCTCCAGGCGTGCCAGCCGGACGCGTAGTACGCCACCACCGATCGGTTGCCCGCACCCACCGCGATGCGCCACCTGGTCGCACCCGCCGGCGTGGGCAGCCGGTACGTCGTGCCGGTGCCGAGGTCGCGGACGGTCAGGCCCGGGGCGGTGGCGACGACGACGTCGCTGGTGGTGTCCCCGGTGACCAGGACGCGGACCCGGCCGGTGACCTGCGACCAGGTCGTCCCCGGGTAGTAGAACTCGATGATCCGCTGGTAGCCGAGGCCCCGCTTGGCGGCACCCTGCGCGCCGTACTGCGACATGCCGTGTCCGTGCCCGAAGCCGTGCCCGTCGAGCACCACGGTGCGGCCGACGGCCACCGCGCTCGCCGGCGACGCCGGCAGCGCCGTCGCGCTGAGCAGCAGGCCGGTCGCCGCCAGCACGGCAGCAGACAGCGAAGCACGCATGGTCGAAGGCCTCCCCAGGTCGATGTGCCCACCTTCGTACGGGATCGGCACCCCTGTCCGGGGTCTTGAGGAACCACACCGCTGTAGTTCGTTTCTCTTGTGACTGCAGGGGTTTCACGCATCGCCGTACCCTGGCCGCATGGAGTTCCTGGTGGTCCTGGCCCTGGTCGCCGTCGGGGTGGCCGTCGCGTCGGGCATCGCCCGCAAGAACCGGCGCAAGGCGCTCGAGCAGCGCCGCGCCGAGGACCTCGAGGCGGTGAAGAAGGTCGCCGACGAGGACGTCACCCGGTTCGGCGAGGAGCTGCAGCGGCTCGACGCCGACCTGCTCACCGAGACGCTCGACGAGGCGACCCGCCAGGACTTCCAGCGCGCCCTCGACTCCTACGAGTCCGCCAAGGACTCGATGACCCGGGTCAGCGAGCCGGACCAGGTCCGGCACGTCACCGAGGCGCTCGAGGACGGCCGGTACGCCGTCGCGTCGGTGCGCGCCCGCGTCGCCGGCGAGCCGCTGCCCACCCGACGGCCGCCGTGCTTCTTCAACCCCGCGCACGGACCCTCCACCACCGATGTGCAGTGGGCGCCGCCGGGTGGCCAGGAGCGGCAGATCCCGGTGTGCGCCGCGGACGCCGACCGGCTCCAGCAGGGCGCCGAGCCCGACATCCGCACGGTGCCGCAGGGCGTCGGCCGGGTGCCGTACTGGCAGGCCGGCCCGGCGTACTCCCCCTGGGCGTCCGGCTACTACGGCGGCTACGCGATGTCCGGGCTGCTGCCCGGGTTCCTGCTCGGCACCCTGCTCTCGCCGGGCTGGGACGGCGGCTACGTCGACGGGTTCGACACCGACACCGGTGGTGACGGCGGGTACGACGGTGGCGACGGGGGCGGCGACAGCGGGGGCGACGGCGGCGGCGACTACGGGGGCGACGGGGGCGGCGACTTCGGCGGCGGCTGGGACTTCGGGGGCGGCGGCGACTTCGGGGGCGGCGACTTCGGCGGGTTCTGAGCCCGGCTAGGTGCGGAACCGGTGCAGCCGTCGCGCTGCCTCGGCGACCGACCCGCTCATCGACGGGTAGACCGTGAAGACGTGCGAGAGCTGGTCGGCGGTGAGCCGCTGCGCCACCGCGATCGACACCGGGTGGATCAGCTCGGACGCGCGCGGCGCCACCACCACGCCGCCGACGACGATCCCGCTGCCCGGCCGCGCGAACAGCTTCACGAAGCCGTCGCGGACGCCCTGCATCTTCGCGCGCGGGTTGCCCGACAGCGGCAGCATCAGGCACTCGGCGTCGACCTCGCCGCCGTCGACCGCTGCCTGGGTGACGCCGACGGTGGCGATCTCCGGGGCGGTGAAGACGTTCGACGACACCACCCCCAGGTCGAGCGGGGCCACCGCGTCGCCGAGGAAGTGCCACATCGCGATCCGGCCCTGCATGGCGGCCACCGAGGCGAGCATCAGCACACCTGTGCAGTCGCCGGCGGCGTACACCCCGCGCGCGGACGTGCGGGAGACCCGGTCGACGTCGACGAAGCCGGCGTCGGTGAGGCGTACGCCGGCCTCCTCGAGGCCCATCTCGCCGGTGTTCGGCACCGAGCCCAGCGCCAGCAGGCAGTGCGAGCCGACCACGGTGCGGCCGTCGGTGAGGGTGACCTCGACGATGTCGTCGCGCCGCTCGACGGACTGCATCCGCGACCGGGACAGCACGGTCATCCCGCGCCGCGAGAAGACCTCCTCGATCACCTGCGCGGCGTCGGCGTCCTCGCCGGGCAGCACCCGGTCGCGGCTGGACACGAGCGTGACGTCGACGCCGAGGCTGTTGTAGGCACCGGCGAACTCCGCGCCGGTCACGCCGGAGCCGACCACCACGAGCTTCTCGGGGAACTCCTCGAGGTCGTAGACCTGCTCCCAGGTGAGGATCCGTTCGCCGTCGGGCTGCGCGGTCGCGAGCGTGCGCGGCGCCGCACCGGTGGCGAGCAGGACGGCGTCGGCCCCGAAGGTCTGCTCGGCGCCGCCGTCGGCCGGGCTGACCACCACCTTGTCGGGACCGTCGAGCCGGCCCCGGCCGCGGACCACCCGGACGCCCTCGCGCTGCAGCCGGCTCTCGATGTCGGAGGACTGCGCCTGCGCCAGCGCCTTGACCCGGTCGTTGACCCGGGCCAGGTCGGCGACGGGCGCGCCCGTCGTACCGGTGAACCGGATGCCGAGCTCCTTGGCCTCCTCCATGTCGGCCATCAGCTCCGCGGTGGCGATCAGGGTCTTGCTCGGCACGCAGTCGGTGAGCACCGCGGAGCCGCCGATCCCGTCGGTGTCGACGACGGTGACCTCGGCCTCGAGCTGGGCGGCGACCAGGGCGGCTTCGTACCCGCCCGGCCCACCGCCGACCACCACGACTCGGTTCACGCCACCATCCTGTCAAAGGACGGGACCTGCCCGGGAAGCCGGGCGCGGACAACTAGGCTGCGGCCGTGCCGTTGTACGCCGCCTTCGGGTCCAACATGGACCCCCGCCGCATGCTGGAGCGGTGTCCGCACTCGCCGTTGCGGACCACCGGCTGGCTGATCGGCTGGCGGCTCACGTTCGGCGGCGAGGAGCACGGCTGGGACGGCGCGCTGGCCACCATCGTCGAGGACCCGCTCGAGCAGGTGTTCGTCGCGGTGTACGACGTCACCGGCGACGACGAGTCGAGCCTCGACGTGCTCGAGCAGGCCGACACCGGGCTGTACCACAAGACCCGGGTGCGGGTGTCCACGATGCTCGGCGAGCAGCTTGCCTGGACCTACGTGCTCGACGCCTACGAGGGCGGGCTGCCGTCGGCCGGCTACCTGGGCATCCTCGCCGAGGCCGCCGAGGCCGCCGACGCCCCGGACGACTACGTCGCGGCGCTGCGAGCACGGCCGTGCCGATCCGTCGGGCTCTGAGCCGGCGCGGATAAGGTTCCGCGGTGAGCATCGACCAGAGCCCCGCACCCGCCCCCACCGAGCTCGCGGCCGAGGCCGCCGCCGTCCTCGCGGAGCGCACCGGCGTCGAGAAGCACGACGTCGCGCTGGTGATGGGCTCCGGGTGGTTGCCGGCCGTCGACCTGCTCGGCGAGGCGACCGCGGAGCTGAGCACCACCGACCTGCCCGGCTTCGCGCCGCCCGCGGTCGAGGGGCACGCCGGCCGGATCCGGTCGGTGCGCGCCGGTGACCGCCACCTGCTGGTGTTCCTGGGCCGCACCCACCTCTACGAGGGCCTCGGCGTCCGGGCCGTGGTGCACGGCGTGCGCACCGCGGCCGCGGCGGGCTGCCGGGCCGCCGTGCTCACCAACGGCTGCGGCGGGCTGCGCGAGACCTGGCAGCCGGGCACGCCGGTGCTGATCAGCGACCACCTGAACCTCACGTCCACCTCGCCGATCGAGGGTGCGCACTTCGTCGACCTCACCGACCTGTACAGCCCCCGGCTCCGGGCGCTGTGCCACGAGGTCGACGACGGCCTCGACGAGGGGGTCTACGTGCAGCTGCCCGGGCCGCACTACGAGACCCCGGCCGAGATCCGGATGATCCGCACCATCGGCGGCGACCTGGTCGGCATGTCCACCGTGCTCGAGGCGATCGCCGCCCGCGAGGCCGGCCTTGAGGTGCTCGGCATCTCGCTGGTCACGAACCTCGCCGCCGGGATGACCGGCGAGCCGCTGAACCACGAGGAGGTCCTCGAGGCCGGTCGGGCCGCGGCCACCCGGATGGGCGACCTGCTCGCCCGCGTGCTGCCGAGGGTCTGAGGGGGCCGCGATGAGGGTGCTGGTCACCGGCGCCGCCGGCAGCATCGGCAGCGTGCTCTGCAGCGGTCTCGCCGACCGCGGCCACGAGGTGGTGGGCCTGGACCGGGTGCCCGCCCCCGACGGGTACGCGGGCGCCTGGTTCACCGCCGACTGCGCCGACGCCGACGCCGTGGAGGAGGTGTTCGCCGAGCTGGACCGGCCGCCCGTCGACGCGGTCGTGCACCTGGCCGGCCTGCCCGCCGAGGTCGCGCTCCCCGAGGAGCTCGAGTCGCACCTGCTCACCACCGCCGCGCTCCTCGACGCGATGGTGCGGCACCGGGTCAGCCGGATCGTGTACGCCAGCAGCATCCACGCCGTCGGCCGGGAGCGACGTACCGGACCGCCGGGGACGGTCTCGCTTCGCAGCGACGGGCCGCCGCGGGCGGACACCTTCTACGGCGTCGCCAAGGTGGCAGCGGAGGCGCTGCTGCGGCTGTACGTCGACCGGCACGGCCTGGACGCCGTGGCCACCCGGATCGGCACCTTCAACACCCAGCCGGAGAACCTGCGCCAGCTCGCGTCGTGGCTCTCGCCCGACGACGCGGTGCGGATGTTCGACGCCTGCCTGACCGCGCCCGACCCCGGCTACGCGGTGGTCTACGGCGTCTCCGCCAACACCCGCGGCTGGTGGGACCTGGCGCCGGGCCGGGCCCTCGGCTACCACCCGGAGGACGACGCCGAGCACTGGGCCACGCAGCTGCCGGCGCCGACCGAGCGCGACCGGGTGGAGGACGGCTTCGCCGGCGGCGAGTGGGCGCTCGAGCACTTCCACCGCCCGGCCCTCGACCTGAAGGACATCCCGTGACCACGGCACCGACCGACCTGCTCGACCGGGCCCGGGCCTGGGCCGACGACGACCCCGACGAGGGCACCCGGGCCGAGCTGCTCGCGCTGGTCGAGGTGGCCGGCACGGACCCGGTCGCGGCCGCCGAGCTCGCGGACCGGTTCGACGGCACCCTGGAGTTCGGCACCGCGGGGCTGCGCGGTGCGCTCGGCGCCGGCCCGAACCGGATGAACCGCGCGGTCGTGATCCGCGCGGCCGCCGGGCTGGCGGCGTACCTGCTCGACCAGGGCGCCGGGCCGGGCGACACCGTGGTGGTCGGGTACGACGCGAGGTACGGCTCCGAGACGTTCGCCGCGGACACCGCGGCCGTGATGACCGGTGCCGGGCTGCGCGCCGTGGTGCTGCCGGAACCGCTGCCGACCCCGGTGCTCGCGCACGCGATCCGCCGGCTCGGCTGCGTCGCCGGCGTGATGGTCACCGCGTCCCACAACCCGCCGCAGGACAACGGCTACAAGGTGTACCTCGGCGACGGCAGCCAGATCGTGCCGCCGGCCGACGCCGAGATCTCGGCCCGCATCGACGCGGTCGGCCGGGTGGCCGACGTCGCCCGTGCCGACGGCTGGGAGCGGCTCGGGCCCGAGGTGCTCACCGACTACCTCGACGACGTCGCCGGGCTCGTCGGCGACGGGCCGCGCGACCTGGTCACGGTCTACACGCCGCTGCACGGCGTCGGCGGCGGGACCGTCGTGGAGGCGATGCGACGGGCCGGCTTCGCCGCGCCGCACGTCGCCGAGGCGCAGGCCGAGCCCGACCCGGACTTCCCCACCGTCGCGTTCCCCAACCCGGAGGAGCCGGGCGCGATGGACCTCGCGATGGCGCTGGCCGCGGAGGTCGGTGCCGATGTGGTGGTCGCCAACGACCCCGACGCGGACCGGTGCGCGGTCGCCGTCCCCGGACCGCACGGCTGGCGGATGCTGCGCGGCGACGAGGTGGGCGCCCTCCTCGGCGACTTCCTGCTCCGCACCGGCGCGCAAGGGGTGTACGCCAGCTCGATCGTGTCGTCGTCGCTGCTCGGGGTGCTGGCCGCCGCGCACGGGCACCCGCACGAGGAGACGCTGACCGGGTTCAAGTGGATCGGCCGGGTCGAGGGCCTGGTGTACGGCTACGAGGAGGCGCTCGGGTACTGCGTCGCGCCACACCTGGTCAAGGACAAGGACGGCGTCTCGGCGCTGCTGCGGGTGGTCGAGCTCGCGGCACTGCTCAAGGCGGAGGGCCGCACGCTCGCCGACCGCCTCGACGAGATCGCCCGCGGCCACGGCCTCTATGCCACCGACCAGCTCTCGGTGCGGGTCACCGACCTCGCGCTGATCGCCGAGGTGATGGACCGGCTGCGGTCCCGGCCGCCGGCGTCGCTGGGCGGGCTCGCCGTCGAGCAGGTCGACGACCTCGCCGAGGGCGACGGCGGCCTGCCCCCGACGGACGGGCTGCGGTTCCGGCTCGCCGAGGGCGCCCGGGTGATCGTCCGCCCGTCCGGCACCGAGCCGAAGGTCAAGTGCTACCTGGAGGTCGTGGTGCCGGTCGAGGCCGACGACGAGGGCGGCGTCGACGCGGCCCGGATCAGCGCGGCCGGCCGCCTGGACGCGATCCGCGCGGACCTGTCCGCGGCGGCCGGCCTGTGACGCTCAGACGCTGACGACCAGCTTGCCGCAGACACCGCCGTCCTCCAGGCGGCGGATCGCGTCGGGCACGCCTTCCAGCTTCCAGGTGCTGTCCACGACCGGGCGCAGCTCGCCGCGCTCGACCAGGTCGCCGAGCGCCCGCATGTCCTCGGCCCGCTCCTTCGCGGAGAGCATCACCAGCCGCTGTCGGACGAACAGGGACCGCAGCGCGCCTCCGATCTGCCGCTCGAGGCCGCCCAGCCACCGGCCGCCGCCCTCACCGCCGACCATCACCAGCGTCCCGGTGTGGGTGAGCAGCCCGCGCAGCACACGCAGCGGCCGGCGGCCGCCGATGTCGATCACCACGTCGTAGCGCTCGCCGCCCGCGCCGGGCTCCTCGCGCTGGTAGTCGACCACCCGGACGGCGCCGAGCCCGCGCACCGTCTCGGCCTTCGCGCCGCTGCACACGGCGGTCACCTCGGCGCCGTACGCCCGGGCGATCTGCACGGCGTAGCTGCCCACCCCGCCGGACGCGCCGACGACCAGCACCTGCTGGCCCGGGCGCACCCGGCCGGCGTCGCGCACCGCCCGCAGCGCGGTCATCCCCGAGACCGGCAGCGCGGCGGCCTCCTCGAAGGTCAGCCCGCGCGGCTTCGCCGCCAGCCGGCGCACCGGTACGACGGCGAGGTCGGCGCAGGACCCGTCGGCGGTGCCGATCACCTCGTCGCCGAGGGAGACGTCGTCGACCTCCAGGCCGACCGCCTCGACCACCCCGGCGACGTCGCGGCCGACGACCTGGGTGCGCGGCCCGCGCAGCCCCAGGAACGGGCGAACCACCAGCGGCAGCCCGGTCATCAGGTGCCAGGTGCCGCGGTCGAGCGCCGCCCCGTGCACCCGGACCAGCACCTCGCCCTTGCCCGGCATCGGCGCCGGCACCTCGCGCACGGACAGCTTGTCCGCGCCGCCGTACTCCCTCTGGACCACTGCCCGCATCGCCCTCACCCTCTCGCCTTACGCTGTAAGCCTCCCGGTCGTCGACGGTACCCTTACGGTGTAAGCCAGGTCAAGGAGAGGAAGCCCGGTGCCCGCACGTGAACCGCTCAACCGGTCCCGGATCCTCGAGGCCGCCTGCGCGGTCGCCGACGCCGACGGGCTCGGCGCGGTCTCGATGCGGACGGTGGCGGCGCGGCTCGGGGTGGAGGCGATGTCGCTGTACCACCACGTCGGCAACAAGGAGGCGATGCTCGACGGGATGGTCGACGCGGTGTTCGCCGAGTTCCACCAGCCACGGGTCGGCGGTGACTGGACCGAGGAGATGCGCAAGCGCTCCCGCTCCGCGCGGCAGGCGCTCAAGCGGCACCCGTGGGCGGTCGGGCTGATGGACTCGCGCCGGTCCGCCGGCCTCGAGACGCTGCGGCACCACGACGCGGTGCTCGGCTGCCTGCGCACGGCCGGCTTCTCGCTGACGCTGGCCGGGCACGCGTTCGCGCTGCTCGACGCGCATCTCTACGGCTTCCTGGTGCAGGAGCTGAGCCTGCCGTTCCAGGGCGAGGCGGACCTCGCCGCGCTGGCGACGGAGATCATGACCGCGCTGCCCGCGGGCGAGCTGCCGCACTTCCGGGAGTTCGTCGTCGACCACGCGCTGCGGCCGGGCTACGTCTTCGGCGACGAGTTCGACGTCGGGCTCGACCTGGTCCTCGACGGGCTCGCCGAGCGGCTCGCCGCAGAGCCCTAGACCAACAGGCTGACCAGGAACGCCACGGCGGTCACCGCCAGCCCGACGACCTCGGGCAGCGCCACCGACCGGGTCACCGGCGGCACCTCGGCGCCGCGCTGGTCGCGCTTCGCGCGGTCGACGAGCTCCTCGATGCGGGTGACCACGAAGGTGTGGTAGCTCATCGCGGTCTGGTCGGGGGCCGCGGCGTCGGCCTTCTCCGACAGCTCCCGCGCGCGGCCGGACCGGGTGCCTCGCGCCTGCAGCTTGTCGCGCTCGCGCTGCCGCTTCGCCCGTTCCCGGGTCTCCGCGGCGATGCCCTTGCCGATCCCCACGCAGACGTAGCGGCGGCCCTCGGCGAACACGTTCAGCATCTGCGTGACCGAGACCTCCTCGATCGCGAGGTACGGGATCCGGATGTCCTGCAGGGACCCCTTCAGCAGCAGCGCGTCGGCGTACGCCGTGACGCGCGGGCGCAGCTGGGAGACCCAGATCAGCACCGCCCCGAACGCCGCGCCCAGCCCGACCCGCAGGCCGACCACGGTGTGCACCGAGAACAGGCAGTAGCCCACCGCGAACAGGGCCATCGCCAGCCCGGCGTAGCCGAGGAAGACACCGGACGTGGGCTTGAACCGCTCCACCGGCTGGCCGGCACCGACACCACTCACGAGACCGATTCTGCCCTGTCTCGGCCGGTTCCCGGGCCCCCGGGGGCCGCACCTATGCTGAAGCCTGTGACCCCTCCCCCGAGCTCGACCGCGGCCACCGCGCCGTCCCCGGCCGAGCCCGCCGACCTCCCCGTGCACCTCGCCGAGGCCACCGGGTCGGACGCCGCGCTGCGGCGCTTCCTGCACGGCCTGCCCGGCGTCGACCAGGTCGGCGCCGAAGCCCGCGCCGCCTCCCTCGGCACCCGGTCGATCAAGACCACCGCCAAGGAGTTCGCGCTCGACCTGGCGATCCGGATGGTCGACCTCACCACGCTCGAGGGCCAGGACACCCCCGGCAAGGTCCGCGCGCTGTGCGCGAAGGCAGTGCGGCCCGACCCCGCCGACCCGGGCTGCCCGTCGGTCGCCGCGGTCTGCGTCTACCCCGACATGGTCGGCACCGCCCGGCAGGCGCTCGGCGCGAGCGGCGTGCACGTCGCGTCGGTGGCGACCGCGTTCCCGTCCGGCCGGGCCGCGCTCGACGTCAAGCTCGCCGACACCCGCGACGCGGTCGAGGCCGGCGCCGACGAGATCGACATGGTGATCGACCGGGGCGCGTTCCTGGCCGGCCGCTACCAGCAGGTGTACGACGAGATCGTCGCGGTCCGCGAGGCCTGCGGCGACGCGCACCTGAAGGTGATCTTCGAGACCGGCGAGCTGCAGACCTACGACAACGTCCGCCGGGTCTCCTGGCTGGCGATGCTCGCCGGCGCGCACTTCATCAAGACCTCGACCGGCAAGGTGCAGCCGGCCGCGACACTGCCGGTCACGCTGGTGATGCTCGAGGCGGTGCGCGACTTCCGCGAGGCGACCGGGCGGATGGTCGGCGTGAAGCCGGCCGGTGGGATCCGCACCGCGAAGGACGCGATCAAGTACCTGGTCACCGTCAACGAGGTGGCCGGCCCCGACTGGCTCGACCCGGACTGGTTCCGGTTCGGCGCCTCCACGCTGCTGAACGACCTGCTGATGCAGCGCACCAAGATGGCCACCGGCCGCTACTCCGGCCCCGACTACTTCACGCTGGACTGATCGCTGTGGCTGACAAGAACGTCTTCGACTACGCGCCGGCCCCCGAGTCGCGCGCGGTGGTCGACATCCGGTCGTCGTACGGGCTGTTCGTCGGCGGCGAGTTCGTCGACCCGGTCGGCGGGCGGTCGTTCAAGACGATCAGCCCGGCCACCGAGGAGGTGCTGGCCGAGGTCAGCGAGGCCTCCGAGCACGACGTCGACCTCGCGGTGAAGGCGGCCCGCAAGGCGTACACCCGGGTCTGGTCGCGGATGTCCGGGCGCGAGCGCTCGAAGTACCTGTTCCGGATCGCCCGCATCCTGCAGGAGCGCAGCCGCGAGCTCGCGGTGCTCGAGTCGCTCGACAACGGCAAGCCGATCAAGGAGTCGCGCGACGTCGACGTACCGCTCGCGGCAGCGCACTTCTTCTACTACGCCGGCTGGGCCGACAAGCTCGAGCACGCGGGCTTCGGTCCCGACCCGCAGCCGCTCGGTGTCGCCGGCCAGGTGATCCCGTGGAACTTCCCGCTGCTCATGCTGGCCTGGAAGATCGCGCCGGCGCTCGCCTGCGGCAACACCGTCGTGCTCAAGCCGGCCGAGACCACGCCGCTCACTGCGCTGCTGTTCGCGGAGATCTGCCAGCAGGCGGACCTGCCGCCGGGCGTGGTCAACATCGTCACCGGCGCCGGCGGCACCGGTCGCGCGATCGTCGCGCACGAGGACGTCGACAAGGTCGCGTTCACCGGGTCCACCGAGGTCGGCCGGCTGATCGCGCGGACCGTCGCGGGCACCGACAAGAAGGTGACCCTGGAGCTCGGCGGCAAGGCCGCGAACATCGTGTTCGACGACGCGCCCGTCGACCAGGCCGTCGAGGGCATCGTCAACGGCATCTTCTTCAACCAGGGCCACGTCTGCTGCGCGGGCTCGCGGCTGCTGGTGCAGGAGTCCGTCGCCGACGAGGTGCTCGAGCGGCTGAAGAGGCGGATGGCCACGCTGCGCGTCGGCGACCCGCTGGACAAGAACACCGACGTCGGCGCGATCAACTCCGCCGAGCAGCTCGCGAAGATCCGGCAGCTGTCGGAGGTCGGCGAGTCCGAGGGCGCCGAGCGCTGGTCGCCGGCGTGCGACCTGCCGTCGCACGGGTTCTGGTTCCCGCCGACGGTGTTCACCGGGGTCTCCCAGGCGCACCGGATCGCCCGCGAGGAGATCTTCGGGCCGGTGCTGTCCGTGCTCACCTTCCGCACCCCGACCGAGGCGGTCGAGAAGGCGAACAACACGCCGTTCGGCCTGTCCGCCGGCGTCTGGACCGACAAGGGCTCGCGGATCCTCTGGACCGCCGAGAAGCTCCGGGCCGGGGTGGTCTGGGCGAACACGTTCAACAAGTTCGACCCGACGAGCCCCTTCGGCGGCTACCAGGAGTCGGGCTACGGCCGCGAGGGCGGCCGGCACGGACTGGAGGGTTACATCCGATGACGCGCATCGACGTGAGGAAGACCTACAAGCTGTACGTCGGTGGCGCCTTCCCGCGCTCGGAGTCCGGCCGGTCCTACGTCGTCGAGGACGCCAAGGGGAAGTTCCTCGCGAACGCCGCGCAGGCCTCCCGCAAGGACGCCCGCGACGCCGTGCAGGCCGCCCGCAAGGCGTTCGCCGGCTGGTCGGCGCGCACACCGTACAACCGCGGCCAGGTGGTCTACCGGATCGCCGAGGTGCTGGAGAGCCGCGCCGCCCAGCTCGTCGACGAGGTGCAGCGCGGCGAGGGCGAGACCAAGCGGCAGGCGCAGGCGTCGGTGGAGGCGACGGTCGACCGGCTCGTCTGGTACGCCGGCTGGGCCGACAAGCTCGCCCAGGTGGTCGGCGGCACGAACCCGGTGGCCGCGCCGTACTTCGACTTCTCGCTGCCCGAGCCGACCGGTGTGGTCGCGGTCGTGGCCCCGCAGGAGTCGTCGCTGCTCGGCCTGGTCAGCGTGGTCGCGCCGGTCGTGGTCACCGGCAACACCGTCGTGGTCGCCGCGTCGGCCGAGCGGCCGGTGCCGGCGATCACGCTGTCGGAGGTGCTGGCCACCTCCGACGTGCCCGGCGGGGTGGTCAACGTGCTGACCGGCCCGATCGGCGACACGGTGCCGACGCTGGCCGCGCACATGGACGTCAACGCCCTCGACCTGACCGGTGTCAGCGACCCCGCGACGGCCGCCGACCTGGAGCGCGCCGCGGCGGAGAACCTCAAGCGGGTGCTCCGCCCGGAGGCCGCCGAGCCGGACTGGACGCTCGACCCGGGACTCGACCGGATGACCCGGTTCCTCGAGACCAAGACGGTGTGGCACCCGGTCGGGATCTGACGCGCGGGTGAAGGTGATCGTGGTCGCCGGGCCCTCGGGGTCCGGCAAGTCCCGGCTGTGCCGGCGGCTGCACGACCGGTGCGGGCTGCCGGTGGTGAACCTCGACGACTTCTACAAGGACGGCGACGACCCGACGCTGCCGTGGACCACGCTCGGTCACGGTCAGCGGATCGTGGACTGGGACGACCCGCGGTCGTGGAGCCGCGAGGACGCACTGGACGCGCTGGAGACGTTCTGCCGCGAGGGCGCCGTCGACCTGCCGGTCTACGACCTCGCCCACGACGGGCGCACCGGCACGCACCGGGTCGAGGCCGGCGGGGCGGCGTACGTCGTGGCGGAGGGGCTGTTCGCGCAGGAGGTGGTCGACGGCCTCGCGCGCCGGGGCGTGCTCGCCGACGCGGTGTGCGTGCGGAACCGGCCGATGCTGACCTTCTGGCGGCGGCTCACCCGCGACCTGCGCGAGCGCCGCAAGCCGCCGCTGGTGCTGGTGCGCCGCGGCTGGCGGCTGATGCGCAGCGAGCCCGGCGTCGTCGCGCACGCGGTCGCCCGCGGCTGCACGCCGGCGACCGGCGACCAGGCGTTCGACCGGCTGTCCCGGCTGGTCGGCTGCTGAGACCCTGGACCCATGGCCTTCCTCTTCACGCGCGCGTCCGTGGTCCCCGGCAAGATCGAGCTGCTGGCGGGCTGGCTGCCGGGCCGGCCCTGGGCGGGCGCGACCGCGGGGCTGGCGAAGGTCGGCTCGTACCGCCTGGACGACCCGGCCGGCGAGGTCGGGATCGAGGGACTGCTGGTCCGCGCCGGCGACGGACCGCTGCTGCACGTGCCGCTGACCTACCGCGGCACACCGCTCGACGGCGCAGACGCGCACCTGGTCGGCACCACCGAGCACTCGGCCCTCGGCACCCGTTGGGTGTACGACGGCTGCGCCGACCCGGTCTTCGCCTCGGCGGTGGTCCGGGCGATGCTCACCGGCGGGCGGCAGGCCGCGCTCGAGTGGGAGGACGAGGAGGGCGTGCGCCACGAGCGGCAGCCCACCACCACCGTGACCGGGAGCGGCGACCCGGGCACCGAGGTGCCGCAGATCGGCGCGGTCACCTGTGCCGACCAGGAGGACAGCACGCTGGTGCACACCGGGCACCTCGACCTGGTCGTGGTCCGGCGGGTCGGCACCCCGGTGACCGCCGACGAGACGCTCAACGGGCGGTGGCCGGACGGCGACGGCGTGCTGGCCGGGGTGCGCGCCCGCGGCTAGCTCTCGTCGACGGCGGCCGGCTCGCCGAGCAGCAGGGTCGCGGCCATCGGGCACAGCAGCACGGTCAGCGCTCCCCCGGCGACCAGCACCGATGCGTTCGCCGGGCTCATCGACCCGGCCGACACCGCGGTCGACGTGACCGCGACGATGATCGGCAGGCCGGTCGCGGCGTACAACGCGATCCCGACCCGCTCGCGCGGCCGGTACGTCGCCGGCCGGCCGAGCCCCTCGGCGAGGTACACCAGGCCACCGCGCAGCACCAGGATCATCGCCACGAACACCAGCAGCACGCCGGGCTTGCTGGCCACCGCCGCCGGGTCGATGGCCATCCCGGAGGTGACGAAGAAGACCGGGATGAAGAAGCCGAAGGCGATGCCGTTCAGCCGCAGCTCGAGCCGCTCGTGCCCGCTCGGCAGCAGCTGGCGCAGCACGATCCCGGCCGCGAACGCGCCGAGCACCACGTCCAGCTCGAACGCCAGCGCCAGCGAGCCGAGGAGGACCAGCAGCAGCATGCTCAGCCGGACCAGGGTCTGCCCGGTGGTCTCCGCGCCGGCGCGGACCAGGTCGACGACCCGGCCGCTCACCCGCTGCACCCGCTGGGCGAACACGCTGACCAGCAGCGCCAGGACGGCGAACCCGATCAGCACCACCAGCGAGATCGCCGGGTCGCGGGAGCCCAGCAGCAGGGCCATCGCGGCGACCGGGCCGAGCTCCCCGAACGCCCCGTGGTGCAGCACGGTGCCGCCCAGCGGGGTCTCCAGCCGGCCGCTGTCCTTGAGAATCGGCAGCAGGGTGCCGAGCGCGGTCGAGGTGAGCGCGATGGCGACCGCGGCCTCGGCGTGCACGGTCCCGATCACGCCGAGCAGCGCGACCATGCCGAGCGCCAGGCCCAGGCAGACCAGCCAGGTCCACATCGCCCGGCGGCCGCCGGTGCCACGCAGCTCGTCGAGCTCGATCTCGTAGCCGGCCAGCAGGAACAGCAGGCCCAGGCCGAGCTGGCGCAGCAGCTCGATGGGCGGGACGGTGCTGGCCAGCCCGAGCACGTGCGGCCCGATCAGTACCCCGAGCACCAGCAGCACCACCACCTCGGGAAGCAGCCGCCGCGGGACCAGACCGGCGAGCAGGGGGGCGAGCACGCTGCAGGCGACGATCAGCAGCAGCGACGAAGCGGTCTCCTCCATGTGCCACCCCTCGGGGCCGGCCCCCACCGACGTGGGACTAGGAGACCGCCCCGAGCACGGCGTACGCCGGCTTGACCTGCTCCTCGATGATCGCGAGCCGCTCGTCGAACGGCAAGAACGCGGACTTCATCGCGTTGATGGTGAACCAGCGCAGGTCCGCGACGCCGTACCCGAACGCGTCCACCAGCTGCTGCATCTCCCGCGTCATCGAGGTGCCGCTCATCAGCCGGTTGTCGGTGTTCACGGTGACCCGGAACCGGAGCGCGGCGAGCAGCCCGATCGGGTGCTCGGCGATCGACGCGGCGGCCCCGGTCTGGACATTCGACGACGGGCACATCTCCAGCGGGATCCGCTTGTCCCGCACGTACGACGCCAGCCGGCCCAGCCGCGGGGCGCCGCCGTCGAGGGCGACCACGTCGTCGATGATCCGCACGCCGTGCCCGAGCCGGTCGGCGCCGCACCACTGGATCGCCTGCCAGATCGACGGCAGCCCGAACGCCTCGCCGGCGTGGATGGTGAAGTGCGCGTTCTCGCGCTGCAGGTACTCGAACGCGTCCAGGTGCCGGGTCGGCGGGAACCCGGCCTCGGCGCCGGCGATGTCGAACCCGACGACACCCTGGTCGCGGTAGGCGACGGTGAGCTCGGCGATCTCGCGGCTGCGGGCCTGGTGCCGCATCGCGGTGAGCAGCTGGCGCACCACGATCGGCCGGCCGTCGCGCTCCGCCTCGGCCTCGCCCTCGGCGAACCCGTCGCGGACCGCCTCGACGACGTGCTCCAGGCTGAGCCCGTCGGCCAGGTGCTGCTCGGGGGCGTATCGCACCTCGGCGTACACCACCCCGTCGTCGGCGAGGTCCAGCACGCACTCACGGGCGACGCGGCGCAGGTGGTCCGCGGTCTGCATCACCGCGACGGTGTGCTCGAACGTCTCCAGGTAGCGCTCCAGCGAGCCGCTGTTCGCGGAGTCCTCGAACCAGCGGCGCAGCGCGTCGGGGTCGGTCGCGGGCAGCTCGTGACCGGCGGCCCGGGCCAGCTCGACGACCGTGGCCGGGCGCAGCCCGCCGTCGAGGTGGTCGTGCAGCAGCACCTTCGGGGCCCGGGCCACGATCTCGCGCGGTGCGGCGGTACGTTCGGGGCTCGGCATGCGCCCATCCAACCAGCCCGGCTCCGACCGGGGACGAGAGGCAGTGACGATGCGGGTCTTCACCACCTTCGAGGAGCTCCACGACGCCGTCGGCGAGGACCTCGGCAGCACCGACTGGCTCGAGGTCACCCAGGACCGCGTCGACGCGTTCGCCGACGCGACCGGCGACCACCAGTGGATCCACGTCGACGTCGAGCGCGCGAAGGACGGGCCGTTCGGCGGCACCATCGCGCACGGGTACCTGACCCTGTCACTGATCCCGCAGTTCACCCCCCAGCTGTTCCGGCTCGAGACCCCGGGCGCCCGGCTCAACTACGGCGTCAACAAGGTGCGCTTCCCGAACCCGGTCCGGGTGGGCTCGCGGATCCGCGCGTCCGCGCAGGTCGCCGAGGTGACCGACGTACCGGCGGGCAAGCAGATGCTGACCCGCTACACCGTCGAGATCGAGGACCAGGACAAGCCGGCCTGCGTCGCCGAGACCGTGGTGCTGCTGCTCCGCTGAGCGACCTCAGCCCGCGGACTGCTCCGCGGGCAGCAGCTCCTCGACCAGCGCGTCGGTCTCGGCCTCGATGTGCGCACCCCGGCGGCCGAGCACGTCGACCATGCCGCCGACCGCCCGCGACGCCGCGTCGGCGCCGCCGGGACCGTCGTACTCGGAGCGGACCAGGTCGCGCCACAGCACCTGCGACCCCGGAGCCAGTCGGAGCCCGGCCCGGGCGGCCGCCGACGCGCCCTCCGGGTCGCGGTCGTCGGTGCACAGCACCCACAGCCGGTGCGCGGCGTCGACGACGACGTCCTCGACCTGGCTCTCCAGCCGGGTGCGGGCCAGCCAGGCGTAACGGTTCGCGGGCCGGTCCTGGAGGAGCTCGCCGCGCACCAGGTGCAGCGCGCGGCGCAGCAGCTCGCGCTCCTCGCGGTGGCTGGCGCTGCGGGCGCGAAGCGCCAGCTCGCAGAACGCGTGCCAGTCGACGGCCACGTCGGGCGCGAGCGAGAGCCGGCCGTCGTCGCCGGCGCGGAGCAGGTGGTTGTCCTCGGTGTCGGTGCCCAGCCACTCGCGGACCCGCTCCACCGTCGCGTCGCGGACCTCGGGGGTCACCCCACGCGGCCACACCGAGGCGGCGAGGACGCTCGGGTGCACCGGGGCGGTCTGCAGGGCGAGGAAGGTGAGCACCTCGGTGGCG
>JABFXA010000455.1 GCA_013361955.1 Nocardioidaceae bacterium | reverse complement strand
GAGCACCTCGCCCGACGCGTACGCCGCGGTCACGCGCCCGGCGAGCTCGCGGTCGGCGGAGGCGTCGCCCCGTGAGGCCAGCGGCACCGCCACCACCTCGGCGCGGGGCAGCTCACGGGCACCGGCCAGGGTGGCCCGCAGCAGGCCCTCGGGGGACAGCCCCTCCGGCGTACCGGTGCCGACGAGCGCGAGCAGCACCACCGGCGAGCCGCCGGCCCGGGCCCCGATGGTCTCGAGGTCCGCCTTCGACAGCGGCGCGGTGACCGGGACGGTCAAGGTGTCCGTGCCGACCGCCGCCGCGAGCTGCTCCGGGGTCAGGTGCAGCCGCCGGAACGGCCCGAACTCGTGGTGCGCCAGCGCGGTGACCGGTCCGGCGATCCCGACCGCGTCGCCGGCGTCGTACGTCGAGGTCACGTCGACGCGCGCGAGCGGCAGCCCCTCGGGGTCGACCAGCTCCAGCCCGCCGGCGTCCTGCGCGGCCGCGGCGACCGCTGTCGGCACCCGCAGCGTGACCAGCCCGCCAGGCCCCTCGAAGCCGCGCAGGCCGAGCACCCCGTGGGCGAGGAGCTCCAGGTCGTCGAGCTCGCGCGGGGACGGGCAGTGCTGCGGGAGGGGGTCGGGCACCGTCCAAGGATGCCGTACCCGGGCTGCTCGCCCTCGGCCGGTCGAGCCGCCTGCCGCCCTCGCCCGCGCGGTGGCTATCGTCGCGGCCGTGCCAGCACCTGTCGTCGCCGAGATCGTCCGCTCCGGGTTCGTGGAGGGCCACCACTACGGATCGGTGGTGGCGCTGGCCCGCGACGGGTCCGTCGAGTGGTCCGTCGGCGACGTGACCTCGCCGGTGCTGCCGCGCTCGTGCAACAAGCCGCTGCAGGCGGTGGGGATGCTGCACGCCGGCCTCGACCTCGACGGCGAGCTGCTGGCACTGGCCTGCGCCTCGCACTCCGGCGAGCCGTTCCACCTCGACGGCGTCCGCCGGATCCTCGCCGGGGCCGGCCTCGACGAGAGCGCGCTGCAGACCCCGCCCGACCTCCCGATCGACGACACCGCCCGCGAGGAGTGGCTCCGCGCCGGTCGGGACCGCTCGTCGGTGGCGATGAACTGCTCCGGCAAGCACGCGGCGATGCTTGCCACCTGCGTCGCGAACGGCTGGGACCTCGCGACGTACCGTGAGCCCGACCACCCGCTCCAGGTCGCGATCGCGGCCACCTTCGCCGAGCTGACCGGCGAACCGGTCGCCCACGTCGCGGTCGACGGCTGCGGCGCGCCGCTGCTCGGCACGTCCCTGACCGGGCTGGCGCGTGCGTTCCGCGCCGTCTCGCTGGCGCAGGACGGCCCGGAGCACCGCGTCGCCGAGGCGATCCGGGCGCACCCCGAGTACGTCTCGGGCACCCGCCGCGACGAGGTCGACCTGCTCCGCGCCGTCCCCGGCTCGATCGGGAAGGCCGGCGCCGAGTCCTGCTACGCGGTGGCCCTCCCCGATGGGCGCGCGGTGGCGCTCAAGACCGACGACGGTGCCCCGCGGGTGCGTCCGGTGCTGATGGCCGCCGCTCTCGAGCGCCTCGGCATCGGCCGGCTCGACGGCGTGGACCAGGAGGCGGTCCGTCGTACCGGCCGCGTCGCGGTCCTCGGCGGCGGGCACCCGGTGGGGGAGATCCGCGCCGCGTTCTGACCCAACGCATGCCGCCAGCATCCGGGCGGACTGCGAGGTTTCGCCTTGCGGGCAAAGCGATGTGGAACACATCACCGCGTCCTCGGCTTGTGTTTGCTAACAAGAGCAAGCACGATGGACGCATGGCCAGGCTGAAGGTCGGCAAGACCGTCGAGAACCTCGGTGACTACCTGCGGGAGCAGCGCCTCGCGGCCAAGCTCTCGTTGCGGCAGCTCGCCGAGCAGACCGGCGTGTCGAACCCGTACCTGAGCCAGATCGAGCGTGGACTGCGTCGGCCCTCGGCCGAGGTGCTCCAGCAGCTCGCGAAGGCTCTGCGGGTCTCGGCGGAGACGCTCTACGTCCGCGCCGGGATCCTCAGCCTAGACGACAGCGACGTGCGGTCCGTCGAGCTGGCGATCCTGGCCGACACCGGGCTCACCGAGCGGCAGAAGCAGTCCCTGCTGGACGTGTACCAGTCCTTCCGGGCCGCGAACACCGCCACCGAGAACCCGACCGCGAAGCACCCACCCGAGACTCCAGGAGGAGACTGACGATGGCTTCCACCCGCCAGATCACCAACAACCGCGCCCTCGCCACGCGCCCGCTCTACGCGGCCGTCGGCGCCGGCGACCTCGCGGTCGCGTTCGCCCGCACCGCCGCCACCGACGTGCAGACCCGCGTCTCCAAGGTCGACCTGCAGCCGAAGGCGCTGCGTGACCAGGGCCGCGCCGCGGTGACGGCCCGCGTCGACGACCTCAACAAGGTCACCCAGGCGCGCGTCGCCGACCTGCAGAAGGAGGCGCAGGCGCTGCCGGCGAAGCTGGAGGCGCTGGTGAACACCACCATCGCCGACCTCAACAAGCAGTACATCGACCTGGCGCTGCGCGGCCAGGGTCTGGTCAGCCGGATCCGCGGCCAGCAGGCCACCCAGGAGGTCAAGGCCCAGGCGAAGAGCACCGCCACCCGCGCCAAGACCACCGGCACCCAGGCCAAGAAGTCGGCCTCGACCGCCAAGAAGTCGGCGAAGGCCACCGGCACCTCGGCCAAGAAGACCGCGTCCGCCGCCAAGAAGGCGACCACGGACGCCGCCGACAAGACCGGCAACTGACCCATCCCCGAGGCCCCCGACCGACACCCGGTCGGGGGCCTCGTCATGTCCCGTCCCCGCTGGTTGAGGTGCGAGGAGCGCTGCGCGGGCTCAAGGTGCTTTCGCAACACCCTGATTGATGCGGGGTGGTCTCGATGGGGCGTCCGCGGTTCTCGACCGAGGTGCAGCG
>JABFXA010000079.1 GCA_013361955.1 Nocardioidaceae bacterium | reverse complement strand
ACGTCGTCGGTGGGCATGCACCGGGCCGTGGCGCTGGGCGGGTCGGGAGTGAAGCGGAGGCTGGCGAACCTGCGCGTCTCGACGCAGGTGAGCGTCGTCGCGCTGTGCCTGTTCGGGATGGTCAAGGGAACCATGGAGGGCGCCTGGGCGATCACCGTGCTGTGCGCCGCCGTGAACACGTTCGTGCTCTGGACGATGTGGGCGGCCGGCGAGTAGGCACGGGACTAGGGACTAGGGACTAGAGGCCGAGCCGCTCGAACGACTCCAGGACCACCGGCATGCTGCCGGTGGGCTCACGACCGCCGGCAGCTGGCCCCGGAAGTGGGCGGTGTCTCGGGCACCTTGGCGAGACGTCCCCGTGGTGGCCATCCTCAGAGCACGTCCCGGACCGCCCGGGCGACGGCGCTCGCCCCGCGCTCGCTGAGCACGATCGTGTAGTGGTTGACGTCGGGGACGAGGCGGACGTCGAGGTCCGGCCAGCGGGCGGCGTAGGCGTCGACGGTCGGCTGCGGGTAGAGCCCCGGCGGGTCGTCCGCGAAGCCCCGCGACGCGTGCAGGAACACCCGCGGAGGCAGCGGCTTGTCGAACGCCTCGGCGAAGGCGGTGCCGCCCACGATGTCGAGCTGGTCCGCCTCGACCAGGTCGGGATCGGCCGCCGGGCGGCCCGGCGAGTCGGGGAGGTCGTAGTCGGCGTACGCCTCGGCCTCGGTCGTCCAGTCGCGGGCGAACGCCGGGTGCCGGCGGAACCAGTCGCGGTAGCTCTCGCGGGTGTACGTCGACTGCAGCCGCTGCTTGATCGGCTGCAGACCCGCGAGCGTCGCCTCCTCGTCGGCGGGTGGGAACGGCAGACCGCCGTCGACCAGCACCAGCGCCCGCACCAGATCGGGTCGGCGGGCCGCGAGCACGGTGGCGACGAAGCCGCCCATCGAGTGACCCACGACGACCACCGGCTCCCGCCCGGTGGCCTCGATGACCGCGGCGCAGTCGTCGGCGTGCTGGGCCATGCCGACCGGTCCGGGGAGCCGGTGGGAGCGGCCGCGCCCGCGCAGGTCGGGTGCGACGACGGGGTTGTCGAGCGCGCCGGCGAGGAACGGCCAGCTGCGCGACGACGAGGTGATGCCGTGGATGGCGAGCACCGGGTCGCCGCTGCCGGACCAGGACGCCACCCGCAGCGTGCCGCCCGAGACCGGGACGTCGAGGGGGTCAGGCATCGGCCATCGTCCGCTCGATCTCGGCGGCCACCACGTCGGGGACCTCGCGCGGGATGCCGTGGGCGACGCCGTCCAGCACCACCTCGCGCCAGCGGCCGCCGTTGCCGGCGTAGCGCTCCAGCACCGCGCGCAGCTGGGTCTCCATCGGCTGCGGTGGCATCACGTCGGCGCCCGGCCAGCCGGGGACGACGCCGAGCTCGCCGAGCGTCGCCAGGTCGAACATCGAGCGGTCGGACACCACCTGGTCGGCGGTGCCGCGCAGCCAGGTGATCGGCGGGCCGTCGGCGAGGTCGCCGAGGGCGCTGGTGTCGTGGTACTTGCCGGACATCGAGTTCATCACCCCGCGGGTCCCCGGGCCGACGTTCGGCCAGTGCTCGGAGGCCGCCCCGTCACCCGGGTACTGGTCGTCGCCGACGGCGGTGGTCAGCAGCTGGTCGACCAGGAAGTCCTCGTCGACGTTCGGCCGGTTGGGGCCCGGTCCGAAGAAGGTCAGCAGCACCTCGCGCGGCGCGCTCTGCGGGTCGTCGCTGCTCGCGTCGCGCGCGGCCAGCCGGCGTACGAAGTCGGGAGCCGCGGTGCCGGCGCCGGTGCCGGCCCAGTCGGGGGTGCAGGGCTCGCCGTCGGCGCCGCGGCAGCCGCCGAACCCGTACGGCGAGAGCGGCGCGACGAGCGTCAGGCCGGCGAGGTCGTGAGGGTGGTCGACCAGGTACTGCTGCAGGACCCCGCCACCCATCGACCAGCCCGCGGCGTGCACGTCACCCCGCCCGGTGAGGCCGAGGGTCTCGAGGAGGGCGTGCACGTCGTCGGCCATGTCGCGCAGACCGCGGGTGGCATCGATCGGCTTCGGCTCGGTGCGCCCGAACGAGCGCAGGTCGGGCGCGATCACCCGCACGTCCGTGGGGAGCCGCTCGGCGACGTACCGCCAGAAGCCACCGGTGGTGATGTTGCCGTGCACCAGCAGGAGTGGTCGACCGTCCTCGGGTCCGCTCGTCCAGACGTGCTGGCGCAGCCTCGGGGTGTCGACGAAGGAGCCGGCGAACTCGGTCATGGGCACAGGTCTACCACCGGTCCCGACGGCGCGGCGGAACGTCAGCCGAGCGTCACGGTGCCGTCGTCGCGGACCTGCCACGAAGGGTTGTGCCCGATCTCCCAGATGACGCCGTTCGGGTCCTGGACGTGCGCGTGGTAGATCCCGCCGAACGCGCCTTGCTGCGGGACCTTGAGGACGGAGCCGCCCGCGCGCCGCATGGCGTCGACGACCGAGCGGACCGCCTCGGGTGAGTCGACGTTGTGGGACAGGGTGAGGCCGGACACCGACGAGTAGTCGCCACCGGTGGCGATGTCGGCGTTGAACTTGGTGGACTCGAACAGTCCGAGCACCAGCCCGGGCGCGACCTGGAAGAAGATGATCTCGCCCGGGACGTCGAGCAGCGGCTGCCAACCCAGCCCGGCGACGTAGAACGCCCGGGCCGCGTCCAGGTCGGCCGTGCTGACGGTGACGAAGTGCAGTGACTGGTCCATGGGTTCCTCCGAGCACGGCTGCCCATCCTGGCACCGCGGCCGCCGAGGCAGGTCGGGCTAGAAGGCCGCGTGCTCGAGCTCGGTCATCCCGAAGAACTCGCGCGTGGCCCCGACGGCCGCATCGGCGTCGAAGGCCTTGCAGGTGAACGCGACGGCGGACAGGAACCTCGGGCCCGTCCACACGTACAGCGAGATCCCGGAGTCGATCAGCGGGACGAACGC
>JABFXA010000265.1 GCA_013361955.1 Nocardioidaceae bacterium | reverse complement strand
GGCGCCTCGGCACCGTGCCGGCGGCCGCGGTCGACGACGGCGACGCGCTGCCGTTCATGTCCAGCAACGCGCTGACCCTGGCCACCGCGGCCCTCGTGCACCGTCGGCTGGCGCTGCTGTCCGAGGCCGCGGAGCGGGTCACCGCGCTCAGCGCCTGCGCGCTGCAGGCCTCGTTGCAGGCCTACGACCCGCGGGTGCACGCCGGCCGGCCGGACGCGTCGCAGCAGGCGGTCGCCCGGCGGCTGATGGCCCTGCTCGCACCCGGCGGCTGGGTGCCGGCGCGGATCCAGGACCCGTTCGCGCTGCGGACCGTGCCGCAGGTGCACGCACCGTTCCTGGACGCGCTGACCACCACCGTCAACGCCGTCCAGGTCGAGGTCGACGACTCCACCGAGAACCCGCTGGTGACCGCCGACGGCACCCCGCTGCACCACGGCGGCTTCGTGACCGCCCGGCTGTCCGCCACGCTCGACGCGCTGCGCCAGGCGACGTACCCGGTGATCGCGCTGTCCGCGGCCCGGCTCTCCGCGCTCATCAACCCGTCGCTGACCGGGCTTCCGGCGTTCCTCGCCTCCGGCCCGGCGGGCAGCTCGGGGGTGATGATCCTCGAGTACCTCGCCCAGGACGCGCTGGCCCGCGCCCGGATCATGGCCGCGCCGGTCTCCACCGGGCACGCCGTGCTGTCTCTGGGACTGGAGGAGCACGCCAGCTTCTCGACCCAGGCGGTCTGGGCCTGCGAGGAGATGGTCCGTCTCGCCCCGGTGGTGCTCGGCTGCGAGCTGGTCGCGGCGGTCCGGGCGCTCCGGATGGACCCCGACCGGCTGCCGGAGTCCCCCGTCCGGACCGTGTACGACGCGGCCTCCGCGCGGCTCGACGTGGACCGGCAGGACCGGCCCTTCGACGACGACCTGGCCGCCGCCGTACGCCTCGTGGAGGCGGGTCTGCCGGTCAGCTGAAGTCGAGCACCAGCCGGCCGCGGACCCCACCGGCCTCGAGCCGCCGGTGCGCCTCGGCGGCCCGCTCCGCGGGGAGCACGTCGGCGACCCGGAGCGTGTAGACGCCGTCGGCCAGCTGCCGCTGCAGTCCCTCGACCAGGTCGGCGCGGTCGACGGAGTCGTAGACCAGCACCCGGTGCACGTCGATGCCGCGCTCGGTGTCGCCCTCCCAGGCCCGGATCGCGCCCACGCGGCCGCCGTCCTTGACCGCGGCCAGCACCCGCTCCGCCTGCACGGACCCGTCGAGCAGTCCGTCCACCCCGTCGGGGACCTCGGCCCGGATCCGCGCGGCCACGTCGTCGCCGCGACGCACCACCACGTCGGCGCCGAGCGAGCGCACCAGCGGCTCGTCGGCCTCCGAGGCGTCCGCGACGACCCGCAGCCCGTCGGCCTTGGCCATCTGCACGGTGTAGCCGCCCAGGGCGCCGGCGGCCCCCGTGACCGCGAGCGTCTGCCCGGGCACGAGCGCCAGCTCGTCGAGCACGAGCCGCGCGGTGAGCGCGTTCATCAGGAACGTGGAGCCCGCGACCAGGTCGACGTCGTCGGGCAGCCGCAGCACCGACGCGTCGGGCACGACGACGTGGTCCTGGTAGGCGCCGCCGGCGGTGCGGAACGGCACCACGACCACCGCGACCCGGTCGCCGACTGCCCAGCGGGACCCCTCGCCGATCTCGTCGACCACGCCCGCGGCGTCGGCGCCGGGGATGAACGGCCCGTCGGGGTTCTCGTGCCGGTCGCGGTAGCGACCGGCGCGCACGCCCGAGTCGGTGGGGTTCACGGTGGCGGCGTGCACACGCACGCGCACCTCGCCCTTGCCTGGGTGCGGCTCCGGTACGTCGAGCACCTGGAGGGCGTCGGGCCCGCCGCCGAAACCGGTGACTCCGATGGCTCTCATGTCGGCGCCAACACCGCTCCCCCGGCGAACCTTCCGACCGGGTCCAGGACGTGGACGGGCCCCGGCACGCACAGCGGCGTGCCGGGGCCCGACATGAGGTCAGCTGTCATCGAGGTCAAAAGACCCGGCGGCGGTTGCCCCCGATCGGCACGAAGTTCAGGATCAGGCCGACGATCAGCAAGATGATGCCGATCGTGGTGAGGATGCTGATCCCGGCGACGAGGCCGATGATCAACAGGATCAGGCCGAGGACGACCATGTGTGGAGCTCCTTCCCTGGGTGGCAAACGCCCCTCAGTACCCCCTCGGAGCGGAAACAATGCGCCGTTGACATGCGACACCTCGCCGGGTTGGGTGTTCGGGTTCGCACCCCAGGCTCGGGAGGACCCATGAGCGACCCGTCCGACGTGTCCCCGGAGGAGCAGCGCGAGATCGAGGAGGAGCGCGCGCAGCGCCTCGACCCCGACAACCGCCCGGACAACGTGGAGGTCGACAACACCGACCGCGACTTCGACCCGGTGAAGGGTCAGTTCACCGACACCGAGGACGACCCCGAGCTCGGGCCGTTCGCGGACCCGTCGGAGGAGGACGGCTGAGGCTACGCGGTGCGGGTGGCGATGAGCACCGCGAAGGCGTCCAGCGCGTCGCGGACCGGTCCCTCCGGCAGCACCTTGAGCAGCTCCTGCGCCTCGCGGGCCCGGCCGAGCACGTAGCCGCGCGCCTCGTCCATCGCCGGGTGCACGCGCAGCAGCGACAGCGCCTCGGTGTGCAGCGCGTCGTCGCTGAGGTCGGCGTCGAGCAGCTCCCTCAGCCGCGCGTCGGCCGGGTCCTGGGACCGCCGGGCGAGCAGCACCGGCAGCGTCGGCACGCCCTCGCGCAGGTCGGTGCCCGGGGTCTTCCCGGACTCGTCCGACTCCGACCCGATGTCGAGGATGTCGTCGGAGAGCTGGAAGGCGCAGCCGACGATCTCGCCGTACGCCGTGAGCGCCTCCTCGACCTCCAGGGGCGCGCCGGAGAACCGCGCGCCGTAGCGGGCGGAGGTGGCGATCAGCGACCCGGTCTTGCCGGCCACCACGCGCAGGTAGAAGTCCAGCGCGTCGTCGCCCGGCCCCGGCTCGAGGGTCTCCATGATCTGGCCCTCGACCAGCCGGGTGAACGTCTCGGCCTGGATCCGCACCGCGTCGGCGCCGAGCGTCGCGGTCAGCTCCGAGGACTTCGAGAACAGGAAGTCGCCGGTGAGGATCGCGACGTGGTTGTCCCAGCGCGAGTTGGCCGACTCGGCACCGCGGCGCAGGTCGGCCTCGTCCATGACGTCGTCGTGGTACAGCGAGGCGAGGTGGGTCAGCTCGACGACGCAGGCCGCGGTGAGCACGCCGGCCGCTCCCGGGTCGTCGCCGGCCTCGGCCGCGAGCAGCACCAGCAGCGGCCGGAACCGCTTCCCGCCGGCGTGCAGCAGGTGCCGTGCCGCCTCGGTGACGAACGGCGCCTGGCTGCGGATCTCGACCTCGAGCCGTTCCTCGACCTCGACCATCCGGGCGCGCAGCCGGGCCTCGAGGTCGGTGTCGAGAACCGGCAGCGCCAGGGAGGACGGGCCGGCAGCCGGGGTGGACATGCAGCACACCCTATGCGGAACTGGCCTCAGCGGATGAACTGGCCCGCGTTGGCGGCGAGGTCCAGCACCGGCCCGGGGAACACGCCCAGGACCACCGTGGCGGCGAACCCGACCGTGATCGTCACGGTGGTCATCACGCTCGGCATGGTCACCGTGGGCCCGTCGCCGACCGGCTCGGAGAAGAACATCAGCACGATCACCCGCACGTAGAAGAACGCTGCGACCACGCTGAGCAGCACCGCCACCACCACCAGCGGCCACGCGCCACCGGAGACCGCGGAGGTGAACACCGCCCACTTGCCGGTGAAGCCCGAGGTCAGCGGGATGCCGGCCATGCCGAGCAGGAAGAACGCGAACACGCCGGCGAGCAGCGGCGACGTCTTGCCGAGCCCGGCCCAGCGGGCCAGGTGGGTGGTCTCGCCGCTGCCGTCGCGGACCACGGTGACGACCGCGAACGCACCGATCGTCATGAAGCCGTAGGTGACCAGGTAGAACAGCACCGCCTGCACCGACGACAGCTGGGTGCCGGCGAAGCTGTCGACCTGGTGCAGGCCGACGAACCCGGTGAGGATGAAGCCGGCGTGCGCGATCGACGAGTAGGCGAGCATCCGCTTGATGTCGGTCTGGGTGATCGCCAGCAGGCAGCCGACCAGCATGGTCAGGATCGCGACCACCCAGATCATCGGCGTCCAGTCCCAGCGCGCGGCACCGAAGCCGACGTAGAACAGCCGCAGCAGCGCGCCGAACGCCGCCACCTTGGTGCACGCGGCCATGAACGCGGTGACCGCGGTGGGCGCGCCCTGGTAGACGTCGGGGGTCCAGGCGTGGAACGGCGCCGCGCCGACCTTGAACAGCAGGCCGACCGCGATCAGGCCGATCCCGGCCAGCAGCAGCACCTGCCCGCCGATCCGGCCGGTGATCGCCTCCGCGATGTCGCCGAAGTTCATCGACCCGGCGTAGCCGTAGGTGAGCGCGATGCCGTACAGGAAGAAGCCGGAGGAGAACGCACCCAGCATGAAGTACTTGAGCGCCGCCTCCTGGCTGAGCAGCCGGCGCCGGCGGGCCAGGCCGCAGAGCAGGTACAGCGGCAGCGACAGGATCTCCAGGGCCACGAACATGGTGATCAGGTCGTTGGCCGCCGGGAACAGCAGCATGCCGCCGATCGAGAACATCATCAGCGGGAAGACCTCGGTGTGCTCCAGGCCCCGCGTCGACGCCTCCCGCTCGGCCGTGGTGCCCGGCAACGCGGCGGCCTGGCCGGCGAACGCCGTGATGCCGCCCTCCAGGTGCCGCTCGGCGAACAGCAGCACGCTGATCAGCGACAGCACCAGGATCGTGCCCCACAGGAACACGGTCGGCCCGTCGACGGCGATCGCACCCTCGACGGCGATCTCGCCGCGGCCGGCGGTGTCGCCCTGCGGCGCCAGGTTCGCGGCCACCATGATCGTGGCGACGAGCGCACCGATCACGCCGACCAGACCCAGCACCACCTGGGCCAGGTAGCGACGCTCGCGCGCGACGAACGCCTCGACGAGCACGCCCAGGCAGGCCACGCCGAAGACGATCAGCAACGGCGAGATCAGGCTGTACTCGACGTCCGGCTTCGAGAACTCGGCTGCGAGGGTCACTGCGGAAGTCACTGGGCGTTCTCCTCACCCGACGCCGATGCGGGCACGGCGGGCTTCGGGTCCTGGACGCCGACCTGCTGGAGCGTGTCGGCGACGGCGGGGTTGATGATCGACGTCAGCGGCTTCGGGTAGAAGCCGAGCAGCACGATGAGCACGAGCAGCGGTGCCAGCGCGGACACCTCGCGCAGGCCGAGGTCCTTGACCCCGGCGACCTCCGGACGCGTCGGCCCGGTCATCGTGCGCTGGTACATGAGCAGGATGTAGAGCGCCGCCAGCACGATCCCCAGCACCGCGAACAGCGCGTACCAGAAGTTGTGCGTGAACGTGCCCAACAGCACCAGGAACTCGCTGATGAACGGCGACAGGCCGGGCAGCGACAGCGACGACAGGCCGGCGACCAGGAAGATCCCGGCCAGCACCGGTGCCACCTTCTCCACGCCGCCGAAGTCCGGGATGAACCGCGACCCGCGCCGGGAGATCAGGAAGCCGGTGACCAGGAACAGCGCGGCAGTGGAGAGCCCGTGGTTGAACATGTAGAGCATCGAGCCGGCCTGGCCGTAGCTGTTCAGCACGAAGATGCCCAGCACGATGAAGCCGAAGTGCGACACCGACGTGTACGCGATCAGGCGCGGGATGCTCTTCTGGCCGATGGCCGCGATCGCGCCGTACAGCACGCTGATCACCGCGAGCACCAGCACCACCGGAGTCGCCCACTTCGAGGCCTCGGGGAACAGCTGCAGGCAGAACCGGATCATCCCGAACGTGCCGATCTTGTCCAGGATGCTGACCAGCAGTACGGACGTGCCGGGACTGGCCTCGTCGGCGGCGTCCGGCAGCCAGGTGTGCACCGGGACCATCGGCGCCTTGATCGCGAACGCGATGAAGAAGCCGAGGAACAGCCAGCGGCCGACGTCGGTGCTGATGTCGATCTTGCTCAGCTCGGTGAGCAGGTACGTCGGACCGCTGGGCGTCTTCGCGGACTGGACGTAGAGGCCGACCACGGAGGCCAGCATCAGCAGGCCGCCCAGCAGCGAGAACAGCAGGAACTTCACGGCCGCGTAGGAGCGCCGCGGTCCGCCGAACCCGCCGATCAGGAAGTAGATCGGGATCAGCGTGGCCTCGAACAGCACGTAGAAGAGGAACACGTCGAGGGCCGCGAACACGCCGATCGCCAGGCCCTCGAGCGCGAGCATCCAGGCGAAGAACGCGTTGACGCTCCACCGGCCGCCGTCGCCGTCGTGCCAGGAGGCCAGGATCACCACCGGCGAGAGCACCGCGGTGAGGAGCAGCAGCACCAGGCCGATGCCGTCGACGCCGACGGCGTAGAAGGCGCCGAACGCGCGGATCCACTCGTGGGTCTCGGTAAACTGGTAGCGCGGCCCGCCCACGTCGAAGGACAGCCCGACGATCGCGACCACCACGAAGGTGACCAGCGAGAAGCCGAGCGCGACCTGCTTGGGCAGCGCGGCGCCGGGCTCGCGCTTCGGCAGCAGCGCCACGACGGCCGCGCCGACGATCGGCAGCAGGATCGCCACGGTCAGCCACGGGAACGAGCTCACTGCATGACTCCTGGGTTGGCGTGGATGTGGTCTCGGACGTCGGGCTGCGTCATGCGATGTTCACCGCCAGCAGGGCCAGCACCACCAGCACCGCCCCGCCGAGGAGGGACAGCGCGTAGGAGCGGACGTAGCCGGTCTGCAGCCGGCGGAAGGTGCCGGACATGCCGCGGAACGAGCTCGCGGTGCCGTCGACGAACGCGTCGACGCCCCGGTCGTCGAAGACCACCAGGCCCTCCACGAACCGGTCGCCCGGCCGCATCAGCACGCCCTCGTTGAACGCGTCGCCGTACAGGTCGGCGCGGGCCGCGCGGGTGGCGAAGGAGACCTTCGCCGGGGCGGTGCGCGGCACCTCGTGGCGGCCGACGGTCAGCCACGCGACGGCCACACCGACGAGCACCACGACCAGCACGACCAGGGTCAGCACGATGGTCGGGACACCCAGGTGCAGCTCGGGCTCGGGGCCGACGACCGGGGCCAGCCAGTCCACGATCCAGTCGCCGAAGATCAGCAGCCCGCCCAGGGCCGAGAGCGCCGCCAGCACCATCAGCGGGATGGTCATCACCTTCGGCGACTCGTGCGGGTGCACGCCCTCCTCCCAGCGCTTGCGCCCGAAGTAGGTCATCAGCATCACCCGGCTCATGTAGAACGCGGTGATGCCGGCGCCGACCAGGGTGGCCAGCCCGACGACCAGGTTGTCGCCGAACGCCGCCTCGATGATCTTGTCCTTCGACCAGAACCCGGCGAACGGCGGGATGCCGATGATCGCGAGGTAGCCGATGGCGAAGGTCAGGAAGGTCACCGGCACCGCCTTCGACAGCGCGCCGTAATGCCTCATGTCGACGTCGTCGTCCATGGCGTGCATCACCGAGCCGGCCCCGAGGAACAGGTTCGCCTTGAAGAAGCCGTGCGTGAGCAGGTGGAAGATCGCGAACGCGTAGCCGGCGGGGCCGAGCCCGGCGGCCAGCATCATGTAGCCGATCTGGCTCATCGTCGACCCGGCGAGCGCCTTCTTGATGTCGTCCTTGGCGCACCCGATGATCGCGCCCCACAGCAGCGTGACCGCACCGACGACCACCACGGCGGTCTGCGCGAGCTCGGTGTGGTCGAACACGAAGTTGGAGCGGACCACGAGGTACACGCCGGCGGTCACCATGGTGGCCGCGTGGATCAGCGCCGACACCGGGGTCGGGCCCTCCATCGCGTCGAGCAGCCAGGACTGCAGCGGCACCTGCGCGGACTTGCCGCAGGCCGCGAGCAGGAGCAGCAGCCCGAGGAAGGTCATGGTCAGGTCGTCGGCCCGGTCGGCGGCCGCCGAGATGCCGGCGAAGCTCACCGTCCCGAAGGTGGCGAAGAACAGCATGGTGCCGAGCGCCATGCCGATGTCGCCGACCCGGTTCACCACGAACGCCTTCTTCGCGGCGACCGCGGCGGACGGCTTGTGCTGCCAGAAGCCGATCAGCAGGTACGACGCGAGGCCGACGCCCTCCCAGCCCAGGAACAGCACCAGGTAGTTGTCGCCGAGCACCAGCGTGAGCATCGCCGCGACGAAGAGGTTCAGGTAGCCGAAGAACCGGGCCCGCCGCGCATCGTGCTCCATGTAGCCGACCGAGTAGATGTGGATCAGCGAGCCGACGCCGGTGATCAGCAGCAGGAACAGCGCGGACAGCTGGTCGTAGAGCAGCCCGAAGGGCGCGTGGAAGCTCCCCGCGTCGACCCAGTTGTAGACGACCTGGCCGACCTGGCGGTCCGACTCGTCACGGCCGAGCAGGGTCACGAACAGCACCAGGCTGATCACGAACGAGCCGAGGACGGTGGCACAGCCGAGCAGGTGCGCGAAGCCGCTGGTGCGCCTGTTGCCGAGCAGCAGGATCAGCGCCGCACCGAGCGCGGGCAGCGCGATCACCACCCAGAGCAGGTTGAACACGCCGCTGGCGGGGCTCGGGTCGATGACCGGTGCGGACGCCGCGAGGGGGATGGACATGCAGCCTCTCCTAGTACTTCAGCAGGCTCGCGTCGTCGACCGAGGCCGACCGGCGGGTGCGGAAGATGGTCATGATGATCGCGAGGCCGACCACCACCTCGGCGGCGGCGACCACCATCACGAAGAACGCGGCGACCTGGCCGTCGAGGTTGCCGTTGACCCGCGCGAAGGTGACCAGCGCGAGGTTCGAGGCGTTCAGCATCAGCTCGACGCACATGAACACGACGATCGCGTTGCGGCGGGTGAGCACGCCGACGCAGCCGATCGTGAACAGGATCGCGGACAGGACCAGGAACGGTGAGCCGCTCACGAGGAGCTCCTTCCGTCGGGCGTGGGCGCGCCGTCGACGTTCTCCGTCTCGCCGTGCACGGTCGGGTCGCCGTCGATCGGGCCGCGCGGCCGGGCACCGTCGTCCATCGTCGCGGTGAGCTGCTCGATGTCGTGCCGCGGCGCGGGCTTGACGGTGCCGTGCGTCATCAGGATCCGGGACACCGAGGTCTGCGCCGGGGTGCCGTCGGGCAGCAGGGCCGGGGTGTCCACGGCGTTGTGCCGGGCGAACACGCCGGGCGACGGCAGCGGGCCGAGGTGGGTGCCCTTCTCGGCGTAGTCCCGCATCCGCTGCGCGGCCCGGTCGGCCTGGGTCAGCTTCGGGGTGATCCGCTCGCGGTGCGCGAGCACCATCGCCCCGACCGCGGCGGTGATCAGCAGCGCCGACGTCGCCTCGAAGGCGAACACGTACTTCGAGAACAGCAGCTGCGCGAGGCCGGGCAGGTTGCCGTCGGCGTTCGCCTGGGCGAGGCCGGTGGGCGTGCCGAGGGCCACCTGGCCGACCAGCACCACCAGCACCACGCCGAACAGCAGGCCGACGCCGACGGCCATCAGCCGCTGCCCGCGGATGGTCTCCACGATGGAGTCGGACGCGTCGACGCCGACCAGCATCAGCACGAACAGGAACAGCATCAGGATCGCGCCGGTGTAGACGATGATCTGCACCGTGAACAGGAACGGCGCGTCCTGGACGAGGTACAGCACCGAGAGGCCGATCATCACGACCGCGAGCAGCAGCGCCGCGTGCACGGCCTTGCGGGCGAACAGCAGGCCCAGCGCCGCGAGCACCATGATCGGCGACAGGATCCAGAAGGCGACCATCGCTCAGACCTCGCTCTCGTCGGCCGGGCGCGACCGCTGCGTGTAGGTGCCGCGGTAGTAGTCGCTCTCGTCGTCGCCGAGCTGCATCGCGTGCGGCGGCTGCTCCATGCCGGGCAGCAGCGGGGCGAGCAGGTCGGACTTCTCGTAGATGAGGTCGGCGCGGTTGTTGTCGGCGAGCTCGTACTCGTTGGTCATCGTCAGCGCCCGGGTGGGGCAGGCCTCGATGCACAGCCCGCACAGGATGCAGCGCAGGTAGTTGATCTGGTACACGCGGCCGTAGCGCTCACCCGGTGAGTACCGGTCGCCCTCGGTGTTCGAGGCGCCCTCGACGTAGATCGCGTCGGCCGGGCACGCCCAGGCGCACAGCTCGCAGCCGATGCACTTCTCCAGGCCGTCGGGCCAGCGGTTCAGCTGGTGCCGGCCGTGGAAGCGCGGCGCCGTGGGCTTCTTCTCGAACGGGTACTGCTCGGTGACGACCTTCTTGAACATCGTCCGGAAGGTCACCCCGAACCCCGCGATGGGGTCCCAGAACTGCTCCTTGAGACTCGGCATCTACTCACGCTTCCCGGTCGGAGTTGCGGTCGAGGTCACGGTCTGGCCGCCGGCGTCCTGGCCCGGCATCGGAGGCACCGGGTAGCCGCCGGCGAAGGCGTCGAACCGGCTCGCCTCGGCCTCGGCCTCGCCCTCGGCGGCCTCCTCCTGCCGCTCGCCGATGAACATCATCATCAGGAACAGCACGGCGACGATCGCGAAGCCGGCCAGCAGGTAGCGGCGGTCGAAGCCCTGACCGAGGGTGATCGACTTGATGGACGCCACGGCGACGATCCAGACCAGCGAGATCGGGATCAGCCGCTTCCAGCCGAACGCCATGAACTGGTCGTAGCGCAGCCGCGGCAGCGTCCCGCGCAGCCAGATGAACACGAAGATCAGCGCCAGCACCTTGCCGACGAACCACAGCACCGGCCAGTAGCCGTGGTTGAGCATGTTGTCGTTGATCGCCGACAGCGGCCACGGCGCGCGCCAGCCGCCGAGGAACAGCGTGGTGGCGAGCGCCGAGACGGTGACCATGTTGACGTACTCGGCGAGGAAGAACAGCGCGAACTTCAGCGAGGAGTACTCGGTGTGGAAGCCGCCCACCAACTCGCCCTCGGCCTCCGCGAGGTCGAACGGCGCCCGGTTGGTCTCGCCGACCATCGCGATCAGGTAGATCACGAACGACGGGATCAGGATCAGGCCGTACCAGAGCCGCTCCTGGGCCGCGACGATCTCCGAGGTGGACATCGACCCGGCGTACAGGAACACCGCCACGAACGCGAGACCCATCGCGACCTCGTAGGAGATCATCTGGGCGCTCGAGCGCAGCCCGCCGAGCAGGGAGTACGTCGACCCGCTGGACCAGCCGGCCAGCACGATGCCGTAGATGCCGATCGAGCTGATCGCGAAGATGAACAGCACGCCGACCGGCATGTCGGTCAGCTGCAGCGGCGTCTCGACGCCGAAGAAGTTGACGACGGGCCCGAACGGGATCACCGCGAACGCCAGGAACGCGGGCACCGTGGACAGCACCGGCGCGAGGACGAAGATCACCTTGTCCGCCGCCGTCGGGATGATGTCTTCCTTGAGCGCCAGCTTCACGCCGTCCGCCAGCGACTGCAGCAGGCCGAAGGGGCCGTGCACGTTGGGGCCGATGCGGTGCTGCATCCGGGCCACCACACGCCGCTCGAACCAGATGTTGAACAGCGTCAGCACGACCAGCAGGGCGAAGATCAGCACCGCCTTGATGACGCTGATCCACCACGGGTCCTTGCCGAACCCGGGGATCGAGTCGGTGCCGGCCGCGAGGACGGGCAGGGTGAGCAGGCCGCTCATACGTGTGCTCCTTCGCTCGCCGTGATGCGGACGTCGGCCCCGGCCGGCGGCGCGAACGCGGACGTCGTGGGCGTCCAGACCACCCCGTCGGGCAGGTCGGCCACCGCGACCGGCAGCGTCACCTCGTGGTGCGCCGCGGTCAGCCTGACCCGTCCGGTCGAGCTGCCCAGCGCGTCGTACGTCGCCTGCGAGACCAGCGCGACCGGCCGGCGACCCGTCGCCTTGAGGTACTCGTCGCCGTCGAGCATCCGGCCGTCGTCGATCAGCAGCTTCCAGGTCGCCAGGACCGCCGAGTTGTCAGCGCGCTCGGGGGCTCCCGCACCCACGGGACCTGACAAGTCGGGGGCGAACGGCGCCCGCGCGCCGTCCCAGGCGCCGAGCTCCTGCATCTCGGCGCGGGTCTGCTCGACGGTCTTGAAGCCGAGGTCGACGCCCATCTCGTCGGCGATCCCGGCGAGCACCCGCAGGTCGGGCAGCGCGCCGGCCTCCTTGAGGACCTTCTCGAACGGGCGGACCCGGCCCTCCCAGTCGACGTACATGCCGGCCTTCTCGGCGACCGGCGCGACCGGGAAGACCACGTCGGCGACCCGCGTGACCGCGCTCTGCCGGACCTCCAGGCTGACCACGAAGTCGGCGGCCTCGAGCGCCGCCTGCGCGGCGGCCGGGCGGGGCAGGTCGACC
>JABFXA010000355.1 GCA_013361955.1 Nocardioidaceae bacterium | reverse complement strand
ACGGCCGTCGCCGTGTTGCGCACCCGGTCCCACACGTCCGGCACGGAGGCGTCCAGCTTGAGGTACGCGTTCCCCCGCAGCGCCGGCGCGGCCGTCGCGGGCAGGGCCTTCGGGGTGGCCAGGAAGCCGCCCCGCTCCTGCCCGGTCAGGTCCGGGCGCGTCCGCGCCTTCTTCAGGTCCTTCGGCACGGTCCAGGCGATCTCGTGGCTGCGCATGCTGCCCTCGTACGACGGGTCGAGGTACATCTTCTTGCCCGGCTGCGCGGCCAGCTTCGCGGTGTCCTCGTCGTACTCGGCGTTCGCCACATAGAAGATGTCGCCGTCCTTGCACGAACCCAGCTCGGCCACCTGGCGCAGCGACTCGCAGTCGCCGACGGTGATCTGGGCACCGGTCTCCGGGTCCATACGTCGGTCGCCCAGGTAGCCCTCGCCGTAGGCGTAGACGTCCTGGACGCCGTCGGTGGCCCGGAACTTCGCCACCGCGGGGACGAGTTGGGTGTCACTGGGCAGCGACACCTGCATCTGCGCGCGCTGGGTGTCGTACTCGGTGTCCTCGGTGTACTGGCTCTCCACCCCGGCGAACAGCATCTGCAGCGCGATCGCCCCGGCGACCGCCACCGCGACGCCGTTGACCATGCGGGCCGCCGTGCCGCTGCTCAACTGGAGCCTGCGGACGGCGAGTTGCCAGGCGACACCGCCCGAGCCGAGCCGGGCGACGACCGCCTCGACGACCCAGGGCAGCAGGGTGGTCACGCCGATCAGCAGCAGGAGCACACCGCCGATGACCAGGTACTCGTTGAAGGAGCCGTTGTCACGGCCCTGGCCGACCATCGGGTAGAGCATCGCCAGGCCGCCCAGCGGCAGCAGCAGCCGCCACCACAGCCGGCGCCGCGAGGGCTTCGCCGTACGCACCACGCCGAGCGGCTCGATCACCACCCCGCGCATCGCGAACAGCGTGACCAGTACGGCCGCCGCCGGGACCGCGAGGCCGACCAGCAGGGCCAGCACGGGCGAGGGGTTGAGGTAGCTCGGGAACACGCTGATGTCGAACACCTCGACCGAGCCCGCGATCTGACGGCCGACCAGGAAGAAGCCGGTGCCGAAGACCAGCCCGAGCACCGCACCGGCCAGGGCCTCGCCGGCCGCGATCCGCCGGGTCATCCAGCCGTCGGAGCCGACCAGCCGCAGTGCCGCGAGCCGGCGGTCGCGCCGCTCGCCGCCGAAGCGCACGGCCGCGGCGATGAACACGGCGACCGGCATCAGCAGCACCACGAAGACGACGAGGACCAGCAGGAGCAGCACCGGGTCGGTCCGCTCCTCGGACGGATCCGGGTCCCCGAACCGGTCGATACGGGCCACCCGGCCGCCGTCGATGTGCGCCGCGAGGCCGTCACCGCCCCGGTAGAAGGCGAGTTCCTGAGAGCCGATCAGCCCGCTCTCCCCGATGGTCCCGACGATCTGCTGGGGCAGCCGCTCGCGCAGCAGCTTCGCGCCGTCCGACTCCAGCAGCCGCTTCAGCGCGGGAGAGACGACCATCTCGCCCTCCGCCGGGAACCTGTCCAGCCCCGGCGGCAGCGGCGCGCGGGCGCCCTCGGGCTCCAGCGCGCGGCCCCGGATGTCCTCGTCGCGGAACTCGGTGTCGACGTCCGCCACGACCAGGGTGGCGTCCGAGCGCTTCATGACCGTGTCGTTGTAGGTGATGTCGGTGCGGGCGGTCTCCCGGTCGTGCCGGACGGACTGCATGCTCGGGAACGCCGTCGTCAGCAGCAGCAGCGCCACGCCGAGCCCGACTCCGACGGCCGTCAGCAGGGCCCGGACCCATCCCTCGCGTCCGCCGGCGAAGGCGAACCGGACCCCCATCCCCAGGTCCTTGGCCCACTGACCCATGCTCATATGGCCCGCTCCATGTCCCGGGACTTTCCGTCCCGTACGACGATCTCGCGGTCGGAGTAGGCGGCGACCCGGGCCTCGTGCGTGACCAGCACGACGGCGGCGTTGGTGGAGCGCGCGGCGTCCGTCAGCAGCTCCATCACCCGCTCGCCGTTGAGGGAGTCGAGCGCGCCGGTCGGCTCGTCGGCGAACAGCACGCGCGGGTTGGTGACCAGCGCGCGGGCGACGGCGACGCGCTGCCCCTGACCGCCGGAGACCTCGCCGGGCCGCTTCTTGCGGAGGTCGTCGACCTCCAGCCGCTCCATCCAGGTCAGGGCGGCCTTCTCGGCGTCCTTGCGGGAGGTCCCGTTGAGCCGCAGCGGCAGGGCGACGTTCTCGACGCAGGTGAGCTCCGGCACGAGCTGGCCGAACTGGAAGACGAACCCGAACTCGGACCGTCTGAGCTGACTGCGCTGGGCGTCGCTCATGGTGGCCAGCTCACGCCCGTTGTACGTGATGGACCCGGAGTCGGGCGGCACGATGCCGGCGAGGCAGTGCAGCAGCGTCGACTTGCCGGAGCCGGACGGCCCCATCACGGCGACGACCTCGCCGGGGTGGATGGAGAACTCGGCGCCGTCGAGGGCGACGGTCGGGCCGTAGGCCTTGCGCAGCTCTTCGGCCGCGAGCAGGGAACCCGGAGGCGGAGTCACTTGACCACCACCTCGGCCAGCTTGTCGAGACGCGCGGCGGTGAGTTCCAGCCAGCGCAGATCGGCCTCCAGATGGAACAGGGCGTGGTCGCAGATCAGCTGATCGGCGAGGTCCCCCTTCCGCTTGCGGTCGGTGAGGATCCGCATCATCCGCAGATGCTCGGCACGCTGGGTGTCGAGGATGTCGGCCGCGTCGCGCCGGGTGAGCAGGGCCAGGACGACCTTGGTGTACAGGGTCGACTGGAGATACGGCTCCGGCTTCTCGGGCGTCGCGAGCCACCGCTGTACGTCGGTGATCCCGGCGTCGGTGATCGCGTACCGCTTCCGCTCGGGGCCGCCGCCGGGCTCGATGCCGTCGACCTCGACGAGGCCGTTCTTCAGCAGCCGGGACATCGTCGAGTAGACCTGGCC
>JABFXA010000067.1 GCA_013361955.1 Nocardioidaceae bacterium | reverse complement strand
CGACGGTAGGCGTCCGGGTCGACGTCGTCGGCGACGCGCCGGAAGTCCTCCCCGAACGCGTCGTACCGGCGGCGCTGGTCGGGGTCCGAGAGCACGTCGTAGGCCTCGGAGAGCTCCTTGAACTCCTCCTCGGCGCGTGGGTCCTTGTTGACGTCCGGGTGCAGCGTGCGGGCGCGCTTGCGGTAGGCCCGCTGGATCTCCGACTGGTCGGCGTCGCGGGAGAGCCCCAGGACCTCGTAGAAGTCCCGGGCCATCACTCGCCCCTGGTGGCGACGACGACCGAGGCCGGCCGGAGGATCCTGTCGTCGGTCCCGTAGCCGGCCCGGACGACGTGCGCGACCGTGCCGGGAACGAGGTCGTCACCGGCGATGGTGCTGACGGCTTCGTGGTGGGCGGGGTCGAACGGCTTGCCGGTCTCGTCGTCCCTCCGGGGGTAGCCCAGGTCCCTGAGGACCGCGAGCGCCTGATCGCGCACGGCGCGCACGCCTTCGACGATCTGGTCCGGGTTCGAGGAGGCGTGCTCGAGGGCACGCTCCAGGTTGTCGAGGACCGGCAACCAGCGTGCTGCCACCGTGGTCCGCTCCTGTTCGCGGGCGCGGACCACGTCCTGGGCGCACCGCTTGCGGAAGTTCTCCAGCTCTGCTGCGGTGCGGCGCCACGAGTCCTCGAGCCCGGCGATGCGCTTCTGGGTCTGGGCAGCGCTGTCGACGACGCTGTCGCCGCCGGCCGGCCCCTCTTGCGGGGTTGCTTGCTCCGACATGGCGATGACGCTCAGTGCGTCGTGAACTCGGCGTCGATCACGTCGTCGGAGTCGTCGCCCACTCCGGCACTGCCGGACCCGGCCGACTCAGCGCTGCTGCCGGCATCGGCGCTCCTCTGGGCAGATGTGCTCAGTGCCTGGAGCATCTGGTGCAGCTCGCCGGCGAGGGACCGCAGCCGATCGATGGGTGCCTGCCCGTCGAGGGCCGTGCGCGCGTCGTTGACCAGCATCTCCGCCCGAGCGCGGTCATGCTCGGGGACGGCGTCGCCGGCCTCCTCGAGCCGGTGCTGAACCTGGTAGGTCACCGAGTCCAGCTCGTTGCGGGCGTCGACCAGCTCGCGCAGCTGGGCGTCCTCGGAGCGGTGCGCCTCGGCGTCCGCCACCATGCGGGAGACCTCCTCCTGGCTCAGCGTCGAGGTCTCGCTGATGGTGACCTGCTGCTCGGCGCCGGTGTCCTTGTCCTTGGCCGAGACGTGCAGGATGCCGTTGGCGTCGATGTCGAAGGTGACCTCGATCTGGGGCTCCCCTCGAGGCGCAGGACGGATGTTCTCCAGCCGGAAGCGCGCGAGCACCCGGTTGTCGCTGGCCCGCTCGCGCTCGCCCTGCAGGACCACCACGTCCACCGCCTCCTGGTTGTCGGCGGCGGTGCTGAAGATCTCGGTGCGACGTGCCGGGATCGTGGTGTTGCGCTCGATGACCTTCGTCATCACCCCGCCCTGGGTCTCCAGCCCCAGCGAGAGCGGTGTGACGTCCAGGAGCAGGACGTCCTTGACGTCACCCTTGATCACGGCAGCCTGCACGGCCGCGCCGACGGCGACGACCTCGTCCGGGTTGACGGTCATGTTGGGTTCCTTGCCACCGGTCATCCGGCGGACCAGGTTCTGCACCGCGGGGATTCGCGTGGAGCCCCCGACGAGGATGACCTCGTCGATGTCGTCGGCGGTGACCTTCGCGTCACCGATGGCCTGCTTGACCGGACCCATGCACCGTTCCACGAGGTCCGCGGTGAGCTGGTCGAACGTGGAGCGCATCAGGTTGACGTTGAGGTGCTTGGGGCCGGACGCGTCGGCGGTCACGAACGGAAGGTTCACGGCCGTCTGGGTGACCGACGACAGCTCGACCTTGGCCTTCTCGGCCGCCTCGAACAGGCGCTGGAGGGCCTGCGGGTCCTGCCGCAGGTCGATGCCGTTCTCCTTCTTGAACTCCTCCGCGAGATGGTCCACGATGCGGCGGTCGAAGTCGTCCCCACCGAGGTGGGTGTCGCCTGCCGTGGAGCGCACCTCCACGACGCCCTCACCGATGGTCAGGATGCTGACGTCGAACGTTCCGCCGCCGAGGTCGAAGACGAGGATGGTCTCGTTCTCGAGCTTGTCCATGCCGTACGCGAGAGCCGCAGCCGTCGGCTCGTTGATGATCCGGAGCACCTCGAGCCCGGCGATCTTGCCCGCGTCCTTGGTGGCCTGCCGCTGCGCGTCGTTGAAGTGCGCGGGCACGGTGATGACCGCCTCGGTGACCCGCTCCCCCAGCGCCTTGCCGGCGTCGTCCGCCAGCTTGCGCAGGATCTGGGCCGAGATCTCCTCCGGCGCGTAGAGCTTGTCGCGGACCGAGAAGCGGACTGCCCCGTCGGGTCCCGACACGACGTCGTACGAGACGGCGTTGAGCTCGCTCTGCACCTCGTCGTACTTCCGACCGATGAAGCGCTTGGCCGAGTAGATCGTGCCCTTCGGATTGAGGATCGCCTGCCGCCGGGCCATCTGGCCCACGAGTCGCTCACCGCTCTCGAGGAAGGCGACGACGGAGGGAGTGGTCCGGTTACCCTCGGCGTTGGGGACGACCTGGGGCTGGCTGCCCTCCATCGCCGCGATCACCGAGTTGGTCGTTCCCAGGTCGATGCCGACAGCCCTACCCATGGCGCTCTCCGTTCGCTCGATGCAGGGACCCCATCCGGGCTCCGCTGTTCACGGCTATTGGGGCATCGCATGAACCGATGCATCACTCGGCTGACGGTGCGGTGTCCGTGTCCGATGGGCTGATGCTTCGATTACACACGGCAGGCTGGCCCGTCGAAATCGGCAGACCTGCCTATAGCGATGGCTCAATCGGACTGCACATTCAGGTGTGATCGGCGGTGAACCTCGGGTAGGAGGGAAAGGGGTCTCGAGGCGGACCCCTCCGGCCGCGGCTCACGAGCCTGCGCGTGGCACCCGCCCGGATGTCGTGTCCGCTTCTGGTTGCCGAGTCGCGGAAGG
>JABFXA010000469.1 GCA_013361955.1 Nocardioidaceae bacterium | reverse complement strand
ACTCCTCGCCGCAGCCCAGCGTGATCGCGAGGTCGCTGGCCGCGATGGTCTCGCTCGTGAGCATCGTGGGGTGCTCGCGCGACGTGTCGAGGCCGAGACGCTCGAGGGCCTCGGCGACCTCGGGATGGATGTGCTCGCCGGGCCGGGTGCCCGCCGACCGTGCGACCACGCGGCCCTGCGCGTAGTGCTCGGTGAGGACGCGGGCGATCACGGAGCGGCCGCCGTTGCGGACGCATGCGAACACCACCTGCGGGATCCGGGTTCTCATCGGATGCTCCTGTGCGTGGCGCGGGTGCGGCGCGAGACGACGACGTCGTCGGCGGTGGCGGCCACGTCGACGTACAGCCACCCGACGAAGGCGACCGCGAGACAGGCGCCGACGACCTGGGCCGCGACGAACCCGGGGACGGAGCCGGGAGCGATGCCGGCGAACGTGTCCGAGAACATCCGGCCGACGGTGACGGCGGGGTTCGCGAACGAGGTCGACGAGGTGAACCAGTAGGCCGCGCCGATGTACGCGCCCACGGCAGGGGCGGCGAGCATGCCTCGGCCGGTGCGGGCCAGCGCGAAGACCAGCACCACCAGGCCGGCGGTGGCGACGACCTCGCCGAGCAGCAGGTTCGCGCCGGTGCGGTCCTTGGTGGACAGCTCGCCGACCGGGACGCGGTACATCAGGTTCGCGAGCTCAGCGCCGAGGACGCCGCCGACCACCTGCACGGCCGCGTAGGCGCCGACGTCACGTGCGGGCAGCCCGGTGCCCGCACGGCGGCCGAGCAGCCAGTCGGCGGCGGAGACGACCGGGTTGAGGTGCGCGCCGGAGACGGGCCCGAACAGCAGGACCAGCACGGTCAGCCCGAGCGCGGTGGCGATGGAGTTCTCCAGCAGCTGCAGGCCCACGTCGCCGGGGGAGAGCCGCTGGGCGGCGATCCCCGACCCGACCACCACGGTGACCAGCAGCGCCGTCCCGACCAGCTCCGCGGCCAGCCGTCGGGTCAGGTCGGTCACCGGCAGCAGCCGCCGCTGGCCGGGACGGTGCCGTCGCGCAGTGCCAGGGCGGCCGCGTCGCCGTCGAGGGCGGTGCTGCCCTCGAGCTCGGCGTGGGCGTCGGCGAGGACGACGTAGTTCTCCCACTTCTGGCCGTCCGGGCCGGTGACCCAGTGCTTGTCCTGGCGGGCGAAGCAGCACACCACGTCGCCCTCGACGTCCAGCGCGAGGCCGGCGGCCTCCAGGCGGTTCGCCTCGGCCTCGACCTCCGCCATCGACTCCCGCTCGACGCCGAGGTGGTTCAGGGTGCCGGTCCGGTCCGGGTTCTCGAACAGGACCAGCTTGAGCGCGGGGTCGTCGATCGCGAAGCTCGCGTAGCCGGGACGGCGCTTGACCGGCTCGGTGGCGAACAGCGTCGTGTAGAACTCGACCGCGGCGCTGATGTCGTTCACGTTCAGGGCCAGCTGCAGGCGGGACACGGATCCTCCTCGGGTGATCTCATCGACGTGCGTCTATGACCTAATCATCGATGACCGTCGATCACAAGAGATTGATCGACGTCGATCTCGTGGGCAGGATGGCTGTATGCCGAAGCCGCTGCCCCTTCTCGACCCGCTGCCGTCCGCGGACGTGTGCTGCACCCCGCTGACCTCCGCGCCGCTGAGCGCCGAGCAGGCCGAGGACCTCGCCGTACGGCTGAAGGCGATCGCCGACCCGACCCGGCTGCGGCTGCTCTCGATCGTGCTGTCCAGCCAGGGCATGGAGGCCTGCACCTGCGACCTGACCGGGCCGCTCGGGCTGTCCCAGCCCACGGTCAGCCACCACCTGAAGAAGCTCGCCGCCGCCGGCCTGGTCGTGGGCGAACGCCGCGGCACCTGGACCTACTACCGGGTCGTCCCCGACGCGCTGGCCGCGCTGGCGGCCGTGATCACCCCCGGCGGCTGAGGCTCTCGCCGACCTGATGGCGGTCGCGTGCGTGTGGGCACGTTGTCCGATCGGCCCCTCGCCGTTCGTGGAGTAGGTGTGAGTGCGGACCACTTGGGTCCGCCGGAGAGAAGGAGCAGTCGTGACCGAGTACATCCTGTACTTCAACCAGCAGTGGGTCGGCGACCACACCGAGGAGTGGTTCCGGAGCCGCAGTCCGCTCGCCACGGCGGTCGTGAACGAGATGAAGGACGCCGGCGTGTACCTGTTCGCCGGGGGCCTGGAGGAGGACGGCCCCATCTACAACGTCGACCCCACCAGTGGCGCCGTGATCGTCAGCGACGGACCGTACGTCGAGACCAAGGAGTTCCTGGGCGGGTTCGCCGTGGTGGACGTGGCCGACGACGAGGCCGCCAAGATGTGGGCGGGCAAGATCGCGGCGGCCTGCGGCTGGCCGCACGAGGTTCGGCGCGTCAGGTCGCAACCCCGGGCGGACTGACCGGTCAGCGCCCCGGGTCGACGATGGTCATCCCGGCGACGGTCGCCTGGTCGAAGCCGGGCAGCAGCGCCGCCGCCTCGTCGAGCCCGATCGTGCGTGCGACCAGCCGTTGCGGATGGAGGACGCCCCGCTCGATGAGCGTCAGCATGGCGGGGTAGTCGGCCGCGGCCATGCCGTGGCTGCCGAGGAGGTCGAGCTCCCAGCCGATGACCCGAGCCATCGGCAGCCTGGGGTGGCCGTCGACCGGTGGCAGCAGCCCGACCTGGACGTGCCGGCCACGACGGCGGAGGCTGAGGATCGCGTCGGCACAGGTCTGCTCGCTGCCCACCGCGTCAACGCTGACGTGGCTGCCTCCCCGGGTGAGCTCGGCGACCGCCGCCGGGATGTCGGTGCCGTCGGTGCGCAGCGTGTGCTCCGCACCGAGGTCGGCGGCGACCGCGAGCGCCTCCGGGTTCCGGTCCACCGCGACCACCCGGGCCCCGAGGGCACAGGCGACCATGACCCCGCTGAGCCCCACGCCGCCGGCGCCGACCACGGTCACCCACTCGCCCTCGGCGACCCGGGCGCGGCCGACCAGCGCGCGGTACGCCGTGGCGAACCGGCACCCGAGAGCCGCCGCGGCGCTGACGTCGACGTCCTCGGGCA
Organism: Nocardioidaceae bacterium; assembly: GCA_013361955.1. Classification (GTDB taxonomy): domain Bacteria; phylum Actinomycetota; class Actinomycetes; order Propionibacteriales; family Nocardioidaceae; genus Nocardioides_B. The sequence continues at coordinate 9,596 of JABFXA010000469.1, read as the reverse complement.
GGCCGACCAGGTTCGTGTCGGCAGCGTGCAGGGCGACGTACTCGGCGAACGACCCCCAGTGGGTGAAGCCCGGCTGGTGCTGGTCCGGACAGACCTGGGCGTCGCCGGCCAGGCACCACTCGCACCGCCCGCACCCGCAGACGAAGGGGACCGTCACCCGGTCGCCGACCTGCCATCGACCGACCTGGTCGCCGACCTCGGTGACCACCCCCGCGAGCTCATGACCCGGCACGTGCGGGAACTCGATCTCCTCGTGCCCCGCCCACGCGTGCCAGTCGCTGCGGCACATCCCGGTGGCCAGCACCCGCACCACCACGCCTCCGACCGGGGCGGTGGGCTCCGGCACCTCCCGGACCTCGGGCCGGGCCCGAACCGCATCCATCACGACAGCGCGCACCGAGTCAGCCTGTCAGTCCGCGGCGTCGAGCCACTCGTCTGCTCGGGCGGACCTCATGGCGGTCACGCCCGCGTCGGTGCAGAACCCCTCGAGGCTCCGCTTCAGGCAGAGCAGGCCGAGCAGGTGTCCGCCGTCGTCGACGACCGCGATCCGCCGTAGGCCGCTGCCGACCAGCGCCTCGCGCAGCGGCGCGACCGGTACGTCGGCCGCGACCGTCCGGCCCTGGAGCGAACCGAGCCGGGCGGCCTTCTCGGCGGGTTCGGCCGCTCCGGCCACGTCGTCCCGCGTCAGCGCGCCGACGAGGACGTCGTCGGTCACGAGCAGCAGCAGATGCGTCCTCGGGTGCTCGCCGAAGATCGCCCGCGCCTCGCCGACCGTCAGGTCGGCCGGATGGACGGTCGGGTGGTGCAGCATCGCGTCGCGGACCGTCTCCACGGTGTCCATCAAACAGCCTCGAAGGCCCTGGCGGTTGCGGGGGCCGTCGACGCGAGACGAAACCGCCGCCGCGGCGGCTGCTCGTCGTGGTCGCTGGGAGGCGCGTCGAGATTGCGGTCGATCTCGGCCTGGCCACGCTCGGCGGCCGCCGTCCTCCGGTCGTCGGCGGCTGCCTCCCGGTCGGACGCGGCCCGGTCGCCGGCGGTCTCGAGGCGCTCCTGGCGGGCCTGGTCGAGGAAGCGCGGAAGTCGTCGCCGATCCCCTCGACCTCGCTGCGTGCCGCGTCCAGGTCGACCGGTGCCTGCTCGTAGTCGGCTTCCGGATCCAAGGCCCCGGTCGCGCATCACCCCCGGCGTACGACGTGCGTCGCCGTCGGGCGTCGCGCGCACGTACCCTGACCAACGCGGGACCAGCACCGCGGAAGGACGAGGTGACGATGGCGCCCACCGAGGGACGTCCGGCCGACCGCGCAGCCCGTGTCACCGCGCGGGAGGTCGCCGCTCTCGCCGGAGTGTCCGTGGGAACCGTCTCGAACGTCGTGAACCGCCCTGACAAGGTGGCTCCGGAGACCCTCCGCCGGGTGAGAGAAGCCAGCGAGCGGTTGGGGTGGACTCTTCACCAGGGTGCACAGCTGTTGCGCGGCGGCCGAAGCGCGGCCATCGGGGCAGTGGTCGCCCAGCTGAATCCGCACACCATCGAGCTCCTCGACGTCGTCGAGCGGGCTCTGGACGAGAGCGGGTTCGTGCTGCAGGTCGCCACCAGCGCCTATCGACCGGACCGGGAGATGAAGCGGGTCGAGCTGTTCGAGCAGCAGCGGGTACGCGGCATCATCATCTCCCCGACTCAGGACTACGAGGCCCACCTGCCTCGTCTGCGGCAGCTGGACATCCCGCTCGTCATGCTCGGCGGGGCGTCGAACGGACTGTGTTCGGTGGTCGGCGACGGTGTGACCGGCGGCCGGCTGGCCGCAGCCCACCTCATCGAGAACGGTCACCGACGCATAGCCGTTGTCGGCGGCGCCGCGCCGAGCGACCAGGTGCAGGCTCGCGTCTCGGGGGTGCGCCTGGCCCTGACGCCCGACGCGACCCTGCAGGTGCTGCCCACCACCGACTACGGCATCTCCGCCGGCCTGACGGTCGCCGAGCACCTCGCGCGATGCCGTCCTGACGAACGGCCGACCGGGGTGGTCGCCATCAACGACTCGATCGCGATCGGCGTGCAGCGGGGGTTCCGGGCGGCCGGCATCTCCGTCCCAGGCGATGTCGCGGTCATCGGGTACGACGACGGTGAGCTCGCGCGCATCGCGCCGGTCCCCTTGACGACGGTCCGGGTCTCCAGTGCTGACCTGGGCCACCAGGCCGCCCGGCTTCTCCTGGAGGAGATCGCGTGCGCGGACTCCGGAGTGCCCCACGTGCACCGGCAGCTGCGGCTACAGCCCGAGCTCGTCGTCAGGGAGTCGACGCTGCCCTGACGCCCTCACCAGCGGGAGCTCAGCCGGGCGGTTTCCCTCGGCCGTCTCGGGCGCCGAGTCCACGTCGAGGACGCACCCCAACGGAGAATGGCGGCAGACGCTGCGATACCACGGGAGGTATGACCGCAGGTCAGCCGCGGTTCCTCGCGAGGCCGGATCCGACGGCGAAAAGCCACCCGACCAACAACCGGCACATCTCGAACCCCGAGGCGGCACCACCACGGTCGGCGGAATCTCGTGTACTCAACTGGACTTAAGCGATGCAACCGTGGTTGCATCAATCGATGTCTCGTCCATCGCCGCCCGATCAGCGCACCGGTGAGTGGGTGCTGCTGTCCTACCGGATGCCGCGCGAGCCGTCGACGCCGCGGATCGCGGTGTGGCGCACGTTGCGTGGGCTGGGAGTGGCACAGCTGGGGGACGGACTGGTGGCTCTGCCGGCGGACGCGCGCACGCGGGAGCACCTGGAGTGGGTGGCCGACCAGGTACGCGAGGCGTCGGGTGCTGCGGGAGTGTGGCTGGCTCGACCAGCATCGGTGGCCCAGGAGCGGGAGTTGGCGCAGTCGTTGGCGGCCGCGCGAGCCGCTGAGTACCGCGAGGTTCTCGACCAGGCACACACCGTCGACGACCAGCCACCCGCGGTGCGGACCCGCGCGGGCCGGCGGCTGCGCAACGAGCTGCGCCGGATCAGACGTCGAGACTTCTTCCCGCCGGCGGAGCGCGACGAGGCCACCACCGCGGTCGAGGCGCTGTTCGATCGCCCCGCGAACGAGCCGCCTGCGCAACCGACACCAGCAAGCGCACCGACACGAGCCGCACGACGCGGCGCAAAGGGACAAGCATGAGGTGGGCGACCAGGCAGAGCATCCACATCGACCGTGCGTCGTCGGCGTGGCTGATCCGCAGGTTCATCGACCCGGACGCGGAGTTCGTGTTCGTCGCCGACCCGTCGGAGGTCCCGGCGGACACAACGCCGTTCGACATGACCGGGGTGGACCTGTCCCACCACGGACCGGACTGCACCTTCGAGACGCTGCTGCGCCGCTACGACCTGGACGACCCGGCGCTGTGGCGGCTGGCACAGGTGATCCACGAGGCCGACATCGACGACGCGTTGTTCGACGCACCCGAGGCGCCCGGGTACGACGTCGCGCTGCGCGGCCTGTCGATGGTCATCGACGACGACGAGATCCTCACCGTCACCAAGCCTCTGTTCGACGGCACCTACGAGTTCTTCCGACGCCAGCTCCTGCTCGGGAGGGAACCCGCATGAGCCCCGACCACCATCACCTGCGCACGTCGCACGCCCCGCCTCATGACGAGAACCGTCCACCGGGCAAGACCGGCAGGACCGGCAAGACCGGCGAGACCGGTGCGACCGACACGGCCGTGTCGAGCCGGACGGGCGATGTGGTGCCGTTCGGGCAGGCGGTGCGGGCCTGGTTCCTGATCTCGCTGCAGACGTTCGGCGGACCGGCCGGGCAGATCGCGGTGATGCAGCGCGAGCTGGTCGACGAGCGCCGCTGGATCGGCCAGCGCCGGTTCCTGCACGCGCTGTCCTACTGCACGCTGCTGCCCGGCCCGGAGGCACAGCAGCTGGCCATCTACGTGGGCTGGCTGCTCAACGGACTGCGCGGCGGCCTGGTCGCCGGCGTCTTGTTCGTGCTGCCCGGCGTGGCCGCGTTGCTCGCACTCTCGGCTCTGTACGTCGGCTACGGCCAGTCCACCGCCGTGGTCGCCCTGTTCGCCGGCCTGGCCCCGGCTGTGCTGGCCGTCGTCGCCCAGGCGGTGGTGCGGGTCGGGAAGAGGGCGCTGGGTCACCCGGCGCTGGTCGGGCTGGCGGTGGCCGCGTTCCTGGCGCTGACCGTGTTCGGAGTGCCGTTCCCAGTCGTGGTCGCCGCCTCCGCCGGGATCGGGTGGGCGCTGGGCCGTTGGGCACCGGCCACCATGCGGCACGCCACCGGCGGCAAGGACACCGACGACGCGCCGGCCCCGCTGGTGCCCGACGACGCCCTGCACACCGAGCGGCCCAGCCGCGCGCACGCCGCCAAGGTGCTCGCCGTCGGTGTCCTGGCCTGGGGCATCCCGCTCGGCCTGGTCGCCCTGCTCACCGGTGCGCACAGCGTGTTCACCCAGCAGGGGCTGTTCTTCTCCGGCGCCGCGATGGTCACCTTCGGCGGCGCCTATGCCGTGCTGGCCTACGTCGCGCAGAAGGCCGTCGAGGTCTACGGCTGGCTCGCCCCCGGCGAGATGGTCCGCGGCCTCGCCCTCGCCGAGTCCACGCCCGGCCCGCTGATCATGGTGGTGCAGTTCGTCGCCTTCGTCGGCGCCTACCGCGACCCCGGCTCGCTAAACCCCTGGGTCGCGGCCGTGCTCGCGGCCTTGCTCACCACCTGGGTCACCTTCGTGCCCTGCTTCGTGTTCATCTTCCTCGGCGCCCCCTACGTCGAACGGCTCCGCGGCAACCACGCCCTCTCCGCCGCCCTCACCGGCATCACCGCCGCCGTGGTCGGTGTGATCGCCAACCTCGCCGTCTTCTTCGCCGTGCACACCCTCTTCGCGGAAACCATCCACACCAGCTGGGGACCGATCAGCCTCACCGTCCCGGTCCTCGACTCGATCAAACCGCTGGCCGTCGCGCTCACCGGCGTCGCCGCCGTCCTGCTGTTCACGGTGAAGTGGTCGGTGCTGCGCACCCTCGGCGTCTGCGCCCTCCTCGGCCTGGTCGCCGGCCTCGTCGGCCTGCCGCTGCAATAGCCCAGCAAGCCAGGCGTCGTCGCGCTGGCCGCCGCGGGCGTCGGACGAGGGCCAAGCACCGGTGCACGGGCTCGACGTCCGTGCATTGCGCGCCCCGCCGCGCGTGCTCGGCCGGGAACCGCGCCGGAGCTGGCGGTGTCGACCAATCTAGGGCTGGAAGCGATAGCCCATGCCGGGTTCGGTGCGGAAGAAGTTCGGCCGGGTGGGGTCCGGCTCGAGCTTGCGTCGCAGTTGCGCGATGTAGAGCCGTAGGTTGCCTTGTGCGGTTTCGTAGCCTGGCCCCCAGACCTCGGTGAGTAGCTGGCGTTGGCTGAGCAGCTTGCCGGGGTGTCGGACGAGGACCTCGAGCAGGTGCCACTCGGTGGGGGTGAGGCGAATCTCCTGCCCGAGCCGGGTCACACGGGTGGCGGCCAGGTCGACAACGACGTCGCCGAACTCGATCGTGGGCACGATCTCGGAGGGCGTGTTTCGGCGCAGCATGGCCCGGAGTCGGGCGGTGAGCTCCTCCATGCCGAAGGGTTTCGTGACGTAGTCGTCCGCGCCGGCGTCGAGGGCGTCGACCTTGTCGATGCTGTCGCTGCGGCCCGACAGCACCAGGATCGGCACGGTGGTCCAGCCTCGTAGGCCGGTGATGACATCGACGCCGTCGAGGTCGGGCAGGCCGAGGTCCAGCACGACCACATCGGGCGGATGGGCGGCAGCGCACGTCAGCGCCTCGTTGCCGTCACCGGCGGTGAAAACCTCGTAGCCGCGAGCGCGCAAGTTGATGGCGAGCGCCCGGGCGATCTGCGGCTCGTCGTCGACGACGAGGGCCCGGCTCATGAGGGCACCGGAGCCGGCGTAGCCGTCGTCGGGGCGGCGGGCAGGGAGATCACCAGGGTGAGACCGCCCGCGGGAGTGTCCTCGAGTGTCAGGGTGCCGCCCATCGCCTCGACCAGGCCCCGCGAGAGCGCAAGGCCGAGCCCTAGCCCGGTGGCGCTCGAGTCACCGAGCCGCTGGAAGGGCACGAAGACCCGGTCCCGATCCGACTGCGGGATGCCGGGCCCGGTGTCGATGACCCGCACGTGGACGCGGCCGTTGGTGGCGGCTGCGGTGAGAAGTGGCGGCTCGGGGGCGTAGCGCTGGGCGTTGGCTACGACGTTGGCGAGCACCCGCTCCAGCAGACCCGGGTCCGCGACTACGTCGGGTAGTTGCTCGGGCAGGTCGAGCAACACGGCCCGGGGCTCGACCCCGAGATCGTCGAGCGCGCGGGCGATGACGTCGTCGACAGCGACCGGCCTGGTGCGCACCGGGAGGGCGCCCGTCTGCAGTCGGCTGAGGTCGAGCACGTTCTCGATCAGGGCGGTGAGCCGGTCCAGGGCGCTGTCCGCGGTTTCGAGCAGCTCGCGGCGGTCCTCCTCGCTGAGGACGACGTCGGTGCTGCGCATCCCGGACACGACCGCCTTCGCGGTCGCCAGCGGGCTGCGCAGGTCGTGACCGACGGCGGCCAGGAGGGCGGTGCGGAGCCGGTTGCCGGCCTCGAGCTCGGCGGCCTCCCGGACCGCGGATGCCCGTCGAGCGGCGAGGTCAACGACCCAGCTGACCATCACCGCGACCGCGGCGAAGACAACCACCGCGACGACGTCGCTGGACTCATGGATCCGGAACGTGTGGTACGGCTCGGTGAAGAGGAAGTTGAGCAGCGCCGCGCCGACCGCGGCTCCGGTCAGGGCGGGCCCGAGGCCGCCGAGGATCGCGGCGCCCACCACCACCAGGAGGAACAACAGCGCGTCGCTGGCCAGGTCCAGGCGACCGCGCAGCGGTTCCAGACCCGCTGCGAGAAGGGCAGCGCCGATGAGTGCGAGTGCGTAGCCGCCAGCTCGTCGGCGGCCGCTCAGGCTGCCGGGGACCATGGTTCCTCCTGACCTGTCGGCGCCTACCGCGTCCCTTCCCATTCTGCCGCGCACCGCGGGACTCGGCGCGTTCATGCCGGCGTCCCGATCTGGCTGGTGGCCACGGCCGTGCCCACGAAGATCGTGACCCGGAGCAGGTCCCACGGGGCGAAGGTGAGGACGCCGAGGCTGTGGATCGCGAACCCGGTCGCGAACGCCCAGCCAGCCAGGCCGAGGCCCACGGCGTGCGGGACGTCCAGCACGGCGGAGAGCACCGCGGTCATCACGAGCAGCAGCGCGACACCGTAGGGACCGGGAACCCGGCCAGCGACGATGACGGCGGCCAGCAGGAACAAGACGCCGTTGCCGATACCGAAGCGGACCCCGACTTGATCGGTCATCGCGTGCTGCGCCATGCCTCCGAGCCAAGCGCGTCGCAAGCCCCGGATGCAGCGTCCTAACAAGACCCTGACGGTGGTCGGGGAAACCCATGCGAGTCGCTGACGCCCTGCCGGAGGGCCCCGTTAGGAGGTTGTTAGGCCCCCGTCGATCGCGGCGGGCAGCGGGTTGGATGGGAGGGATGAGCATCGACATCCAGTCCCGTGAGGTGACCCCGGGACGGTTCCGAGAGTGGTTCTTCCGCCGATCCGAGGACACCGCGCGGCACGCTGGTCCCCACGCAGCCGAAGCTCCCGGGGAGCGGCCGCATCCGTGGTGGAAGGTGATGTGCCTGACCGGTGTGGACTACTTCTCCACTCTCGGCTACCAGCCAGGCATCGCGTTCCTCGCCGCCGGTCTCCTCAGCCCCCTGGCCACCGTCGTGCTCGTGCTCCTCACCCTGTTCGGCGCCCTGCCGGTCTACCGCCGGGTGGCGGCCGAGAGCCCGCATGGCCAGGGGTCCATCGCGATGCTCGAGCGGCTGCTGCCGTTCTGGCGCGGCAAGCTGTTCGTGCTCGTGCTTCTCGGCTTCGCCTTGACCGACTTCATCATCACCATCACGTTGTCCGCCGCCGACGCCAGCGCTCACCTGGTGCAGAACCCGCACGTTCCGGCAGCCCTTCACGGCCAGCAGCTGTGGATCACCATGGGGCTGATCGCGTTGCTCGGCGCGGTGTTCCTCAAGGGGTTCACCGAGGCCATCGGTGTCGCCGTCGGCCTCGTGGTCGTCTACCTGGGGCTGAACGCGCTGGTGATCGCGGTCGCAGCGGCGCATGTCGCCCACGACGCGCAGGTCGTCACCGACTGGACCTCTGCTCTGACCGCCGAGCACGGCAATGTCGCGGTCATGATCGCGGTCTCCCTGACGCTCTTCCCCAAGCTCGCCCTCGGCATGTCTGGGTTCGAGACCGGGGTCGCGGTGATGAGCCACGTCCAAGGCGACAGCGCGGACAAACCGCGTCGTCCAGCCGGCCGGATCCGCAACACTCGCAAGCTGCTCACCACCGCAGCCTGCATCATGAGCGTTTACCTCATCGCCTCCAGCCTGGTCACGACTCTCCTCATTCCGGCCGCGGCCTTCCAGGACGGCGGTGCCGCCAACGGCCGGGCGCTCGCGTACCTGGCACACCAGTACCTCGGCAACGGCGTCGGCACCGTCTACGACATCTCCACCATCCTCATCCTGTGGTTCGCCGGCGCGTCGGCGATGGCCGGCATGCTCAACCTGATCCCCCGCTACCTGCCGCGCTACGGCATGTCACCCGAATGGGCAGGGGCGGTGCGCCCCCTGGTGCTGGTGCTCACCGGCGCCGCGTTCCTGATCACCTGGATCTTCAACGCCGACGTCAACGCCCAGGGAGGCGCGTACGCCACCGGCGTGCTGGTGCTGATGACCTCGGCGGCCGCCGCGGTCACTCTTGCCGCCCGCCGCGCCGGCCAGGGACGGCTGACGATCGCCTACGGGCTCATCGGCGCGGTACTGCTCTACACGACCCTCGACAACATCCGAGAACGCCCCGACGGCGTCAAGATCGGCGCCTGCTTCATCGCAGCCATCATCGCGGTGTCGATGCTGTCGCGCACGCTGCGCGCCTTCGAGCTGCGCACCACCGAGATCACCTACGACTCGCGCGCAGAGTCCTTCCTGCGCGACTGCGCCCGCAGGTCGATCCGGCTGGTCGCCAACGAGGCCGACGCCCGAGACGTGGCCGAGTACCGGGAGAAGATCCGCCAGATCGTCGACGACCACGATCTGCCCAACGCCGGCGACATCATCTTCGTGGAAGTTCAGGTGGGCGACTACTCCGACTTCGAGAGCCGCATCGAGGTCCGCGGCGAGGTCATGCACGACGAGTACCGAGTGCTTACCGTCACCGGTGCCTCGGTACCCAACACTCTGGCCTCCCTGCTGCTCGACATCCGCGACCGCACCGGCGTCCGACCCCACATCTACTTCGAGTGGACCGAAGGCGACCCCGCCGCTCACCTGCTCCGGTTCCTGCTCTTCGGGGTCGGCGAGGTCGCGCCGATCACCCGCGAGGTCCTCCGCCGGGCAGAATCCGACCGCACCCTCCGCCCCCACATCCACGCCGGCTGAACCCGGCAGGCTCCCGAACAACCCGGTCGAACGTCCGCTGCCAACGCACTCATCTCATGGGTTCTAGCCGGGCGTTCTGGTGACCTGGGAGGCTCGGTTCCGGTAGCGGCTGGCGGGTCAGCACTCGCA